>CAZIUK010000008.1:0-6611 GCA_964542785.1 uncultured Planctomycetales bacterium | reverse complement strand
GAGTGGCTCAGTTGGTAGAGCGTAACCTTGCCAAGGTTAATGTCGCGGGTTCGAATCCCGTCTCCCGCTTTTTTGAAAGTACAACCTTGAAAGGAGATGCAGATGCAGATTATGGATTTTTTATCTAAAAAGGCTATTATTACCGATATAAAGGCTACTAAAAAAGAGGATGTTATAAAAGAGTTAGTAGATGCTTTGATAGAAGCCGGTGAGGTTGAAAAACGTGCCCGTAATAAATTGATAGAATCTTTAATGGGCCGGGAAGCGTTAGGTTCAACCGCCATAGGGCAAGGTATAGCTATACCTCATGCTAAGTCTGATTCTATAAATAAATTAGTTGCAGCTTTTGGGCTTTCTGTCAAGGGGGTAGATTTTGATTCTTTAGACGGAGAGCCTGCGTATATATTCTTTCTCTTGGTAGCTCCTCAGGATTCTGCCGGGCCGCATCTAAAGGCGTTGGCACGTATCTCAAGACTTCTTAAAGATAAATACTTTCGCGATACCTTGCGTACCTGCGAGGATGATAAGGCGATTATCAGGATAATAACTCAGGAAGACGAAAAAAAGGTTTAAGGAGGGTTTTGCTATGTCGCAGGGGATTAAAACTCTGCTTAAATGGTTTTACCCAGGGATAGGCATTAAGCGTTGGATTGCGTTAAGTATCTTTGGAATTATTTTACTTATCTTTTCTTCTGGTAGGTTGCGTATAGACGAATTTCTATTTTTTAAGGTTCTTGATGCGATAATATTATTCTCAGGTATAATTATCCTTATCCTTGGGATTAAAAGGATATTGCGTTCATTGCTAGTAGTCTTTGTCCCTGCTTCAAAGGGGCTAGATATTTTAGATATAATTTATCAGAGTAAGCAGATCACCCGTGGGCCAAAAATTGCGGTAATAGGAGGAGGCACGGGATTATCGGTTCTTTTAACCGGGCTTAAACAGTTTACTTCAAATATATCTGCGATAGTTACTGTTGCCGATGACGGAGGTTCTTCGGGTAGGTTAAGAGAAGAGTTTGATATTTTACCTCCGGGAGATATTCGTAATTGTCTTGTTGCCTTAGCTGATGCTCCGGCTTTGATGAGGGATTTATTTCAGTTTAGGTTTGATACAACATCAGACCTTTCAGGGCATAGTTTCGGGAATCTCTTTATTACGGTAATGACCCGGCTTACCGGAGATTTTGAGAAAGCGATTAAAGAGACGAGTAAGGTTTTGGCTTTACGTGGACAGGTAATGCCTTCTACTTTAGATAGGGTGGTTTTAGTCGCCGAGCATAAAGATGGGACGACTACCGTCGGTGAGAATAATATCCCCCGAACTCATCACTTGATAGAGAGGGTTTATCTTAAGCCCCAAAAACCTCAAGCTACCCCGGATGCATTAAAGGCGATAAAAGAGGCCCAAGTAATTGTTTTAGGCCCAGGGTCTTTATATACTAGTATAATACCGAACCTTTTAATTAATGAGATTACCGAGGCTATAGTTGAGTCTGATGCGCTTAAGGTCTATGTGTGCAATGTGATGACTCAACCCGGAGAGACCGATGGATATAGCGCTTCAGAGCATCTAGGAGCGCTTTTAGCACACTCTCATCCTAAGGTAGTAGATTATTCTATTCTTAATACTGCGACGGTCCCTAAGGGTGTTTTAGCCCGTTATTCTCAGCAGGGTTCGCATCTTGTTTTAAATGATAGAAAAAAGATAGAAGGAATGGGCTATCGCGTTATTGAAGATGATTTTGTTTTTGTTGAAGATATGTTAGTCAGGCATGACCATTTAAAGTTAGCAAAGATTATCTTTGGGCTTATAGAGGAGATATAGTGTAATGCCAAGGCTAAGAAAAGAATTAGTAGTAAAGAATAAGCAGGGCCTGCATGCCCGTCCGGCAGCTCTATTTGTGCAGATAGCCAATAAATTTGGTTCCCGTATTACCGTTAAAAACGATGATGAAGAGGTTAATGGGAAGTCGATTATGGGGATTTTGATGCTTGGGGCTGAAAAAGGAAGTAGCATTATTATAGAGGCAGAAGGTGATGACGCACAGTCGGCTTTAACGGAATTAGAAAAGATTATTGTTTCAGAGGAAGAGTTATGATTAAGCTTAAAGGCATAGCTGCTGCAAACGGTATAAGCATAGGGATCGCTTATAAACTCGGCAAAGAGGAGATTATTGTACCGCGTACAGATATTGCTGAGTCGGATATACCACTGCAGATACAACTATTTGAAGAGGCTTTGATTAAGACGCGCCGCCAAATAATAGAGCTTCAGAAACGGATAAGTTCTGGTATGGGTAAAGATGAGGCTCAGATATTTGACGCGCATTTATTGGTTTTGGAAGACCGCATGCTTATTGAAGAGGTTATTATGCGGCTTAAAAAAGATAAACTTAATGTTGCCTTTATCTTTCAGGAGGTATTAAAGAAATACGTCTTAGTATTCTCTAAAATAGAAGATGAGTACCTTAAGGAGAGGATAAGTGATATTAATGATGTTGGAAAAAGGGTACTAAGAAATATATTAGGTAAAGAAAATAAAGGGTTAGATGGGCTTAAGGAGAAAGCGATAATTGTTGCGCATGACTTATCCCCTTCGGATACCGCTGCTATGTATAAGAGGAGCGTAGCGGCATTTGTTACTGATGTAGGAGGAAAAACCTCCCATACTGCGATTATGGCTAAATCCCTTGAGATTCCGGCAGTAGTAGGCGTGGAAGGGGCTACTGCTATTATTAATTCAGGGGATTTGTTGATAGTTGACGGTTCTTTGGGGGTTATTATTGTTAATCCTGACAAAGAGGCTTTAGGCGCATATCGTAAAGAGGAAGAAAAGCTTAAAGATATCGCCCAAAGGTTTCTTTCAGTAAAAGATCTACCTGCGGTAACCTCTGACGGCGCAAGGGTAGGGATAGTTGCTAATATAGAGTTTCCCGACGAGGTTCCGGCTTTAAAGTTACAAGGTGTAGAAGGGATAGGCCTTTACCGGACAGAGTTTTTCTACATGAATAGAAGCGATTCTCCTACAGAAGATGAACATTATTTGGCTTATAAGTATGTGGCGGAAGAGATGAAGCCGTCTTCGGTTACTATACGTACTTTGGATTTAGGGGGAGACAAGTTTTTATCGCAGTTTAAAATTCCCCAAGAGATGCAGCCATTTTTAGGCTGGAGGGCTATACGTTTTTGCCTTGCCCGGCCTGAGATATTCAAGCTACAGTTACGGGCTATCTTAAGGGCATCTATCTATGGAAACCTAAGGCTTATGTATCCGATGATATCCGGGATTGAAGAGTTAAAACAGGCTAATAAGTTGTTGGAAGAGGCAAAGAATGAATTAAGAAAAAGCAATATACCTTTTAATGAAGATATACAGGTTGGCGTGATGATTGAGGTTCCGTCAGCTGCTCTTACAGCTGATATATTAGCGCAAGAGGCTGATTTTTTTAGTATTGGAAGTAATGATTTGATTCAATATTCTTTAGCTGTTGACCGCGCTAACGAGAAAGTCGCTTATCTTTATGATCCTGCGCACCCGGCGGTATTAAGGCTTATAAAGAGCATAATTGATACTGCTCATCAAAGGGGGATAAAGGTCAGCATGTGTGGAGAGATGGCAGGAGAGGCTGATTTAGCGCTTATACTCTTAGGCCTTGGCCTTGATGAATTCAGCGTGCCTCCACAGGTAATTCCGGAGTTAAAATATTTAATCCGCTCTATAACTTTAAGTAAAGCTAAAGAGATCGCTCAAAGGGCGTTGGAATTTTTTACAGGTAAGGAGGTGGAAAAATACCTTCAGCTAGAGTTAAAGGAGATATTAAAATAAAAGCATTGATTTTAGCCGCAGGCTATGCCACAAGGCTTTATCCTCTTACAAGGGATTATCCTAAGCCGTTATTAAAGGTAAAAGGAAGGCCGGTTATTAATTATATAGTAGATAAATTAAACAAGTCCGATGCTATAAAAGAAATAATTGTTGTAACGAATAGTAGGTTTATCGGTAAGTTTAAGGCTTGGAGAAGGGGTTTAAAACTTTCTAAAAAAATATCTCTCGTAGATGATTGCACAAAGAGCAATAAAGATAGGCTCGGGGCTATAGGCGATATAGATTTTGTTTTAAAAAGCAAGGGGATAAAAGAGGACCTTTTAGTTGTCGGGGGGGATAATCTTTTTAGCGGGAGCATAAGAGGACTTATCGCATCTGCATTAAAGAATAAGCCTTATATGACAATAGCAGCTTATCGGCTTAAGGATAAGAAAGACGCGAATAAATATGGGGTATTGAAGGTTGGCAGAGACAATCGGGTTGTTGATTTTAAAGAGAAGCCGTCAAAGCCCGATTCTTCTTTAGTTGCTATGTGTTTGTATTATATCCCAAAAGAACAGCTCTCTTTAATCAGTTTTTATCTAAGGTCTAAAAAAGATAAAGCAGATGCTACCGGAAAGTATATTGATTGGCTTAGGAAGAGGGCAGATATTTATTGTTATCTTTTTAAGGGTATTTGGTATGATATCGGAGATTATAAATATTTAAATGAGGCAAAAAAAAGTTTTAAATAAAAAAAGGAGATAAGTTATGAAGCAGGATAAGTTTCTTTTTACTTCTGAGTCTGTAGGCGAAGGGCATCCGGATAAGTTATGCGATCAAATTTCAGATGCGGTATTGGACAAGATATTAAAAGAAGATAAAACCCCTGAATCTGCCAGGGTAGCCTGTGAAACTTATGTTACCATGGGGCTTTTGATAGTCGGAGGCGAAATTACTACCAGCGCTTACATAGATATACAAAGGCTAAGCAGAGAGGTGGTGCGGGAGGTAGGCTATACCCACCCAAAGTACGGATTTGATTTTAATACCTGCGCTATCGTTAATACTATTAACCGCCAGTCGCCGGATATCGCCCAAGGCGTAAATATGGGAGGCGCAGGGGACCAGGGGATAATGTTCGGGTATGCTTGCAATGAAACAAAGGAGTATATGCCCCTCCCGATTACCTTAGCGCATAAATTAGTAAAGCGTATGGCAGATGTGCGCAGGAAGAATATATTAAAATATCTTGGCCCGGATTGTAAATCCCAGGTTAGCGTTGAATACGAAGCCGGTAAGCCTAAGCGCGTAGATTCTGTTGTTATTGCTTGTCAACATACCGAGGATATACTTGACCGTTCAGGCAAAAGGATTACTGCTAAAGCAAGAGAAGAGATGATTAGGGTTATAGCTAATCCTATATTAAAGGGCCTGACAGATAAAAAGACAAGATACTTTGTAAATCAGACGGGTAAATTTATAATAGGCGGACCACAATCAGATACCGGTATGACTGGTAGAAAAATAGTTGTAGATACTTATGGCGGTACTATAGCCCATGGAGGAGGGGCTTTTTCAGGGAAGGATCCGACTAAGGTTGACCGTTCTGCAGCGTATATGAGCCGTTATATCGCTAAGAATATCGTTGCCTCAGGTTTAGCAGATAAGTTCATGGTTCAGCTTTCTTATGTTATCGGCCATGCTAACCCTCTTTCAATATATGTAGATACCTATGGAACAGGCAGGGTCTCTGATGAAAGACTAGTGAAGTTGATACGCCAGAACTTTGAGTTAACCCCAAGGGGGATAATTAAGTCTTTATCTTTACTTAAGCCGGTATATCAACAGACTGCCTGTTACGGGCATTTTGGCAGGGATTCTTTTTCTTGGGAAAAGGTAGATAAAGCCGAAAGTTTAAAGAAGCAGGCATCTAGATTATAAAGCAATAATCAGCAAAGAGCTTAGTTTATAGGAGAAGAGATGAATTACGATATTAAGAGCATTAAATTAGCGGATAAAGGCAGATTAAGAATTGAATGGGCGGGGAAAAATATGCCTGTATTAGGGTTGATAAAAGAAAGGTTCTCAAAAGAGAGACCCTTAAAAGGATTAAAAATCGCAGCCTGCTTACACGTAACCACCGAAACAGGCGTATTAGCAGGTGTGCTTAAGGCAGGGGGGGCTGAAGTTTTTGTCTGTGCGTCTAATCCCTTATCTACGCAGGATGATGTTGCCGCTTCTTTAGTAAAGGACCTTAAAATCTCTGTATTTGCAATCAAGGGAGAAGATACTAAGACTTACTATAATCACATAAAATCAGTACTTATGGTGAAACCTAGCCTTACTATGGATGACGGCGCTGATTTGGTTAGTGCTATACATCAACGCCCGCGTTCAATGCATAGTAATATTATCGGGGGGACTGAGGAGACGACTACCGGGGTTATAAGGTTAAAGGCGTTAGCTAAGGAAGGCAAGCTTTGTTACCCTATTATTGCGGTCAATGACGCTTTAACCAAACATTTATTTGATAATCGTTATGGGACTGGACAGTCTACGATTGACGGTATTATTCGTGCTACGAATAAATTGATAGCCGGGAGCAATTTTGTGGTCTCTGGTTATGGCTGGTGTGGCAAGGGTGTGGCTATGAGGGCTTCAGGAATGGGGGCTAATGTAATTGTCGTTGAGGTTGACCCTTTACGCGCCTTAGAGGCGGTTATGGACGGTTTTGAGGTGATGCCGATTATGCAAGCCGCAAGAATAGGAGATATCTTTGTAACCGTTACAGGAGATATTA
>CAZIUK010000007.1:0-8758 GCA_964542785.1 uncultured Planctomycetales bacterium | reverse complement strand
TAGGATCTTTTGCTGCGTGGGTAACAGTTACTACCGGAGGAGCCTGAGGTTGAGCTAAAGCTGTAACTACCTCCTGGTGGGCCTGCATAACCCCCTGCCACCTCTTTAGGTATTCCAACGCCTCGATAATATTCTTAAACTCTTTAAAGTCATGAATTAATTTCTCTGCATCAATTCTAAAGGCAACAGTCTTGACATCAGGCAGTTGCGTTACATCGCCTGTAACTACCTCGGTATAAACATGGCCTGACTTGTACCTTAAATACCTCGGAAGCCTGTGTATGGATAAGATCACGCTTAACCCTTCAACCGTATAGAAGTTGCTAAATTCGTTATAAGGAAGATTTAGTTCTCCAGCTTTATCAAGTATCCTTTGTAAATCAGCAGTGCTTAAGGCAAGGGTTTCAGCTAAAAAGCCTCTAGCGGTGCCTTTGACCCTTAAGAAGTTACCGCCCTTCTGTCCGCCCGGATTCTTTACCAGCTCAACGCCAACCTGGGCGCCTTGGGTTTTGACCTGATGAATAAAATAAACTAACCTTTCAATGCTTAAAACATCCTCTGTCCACATAGTTAAGTTATTTATCCTCTGGGTCCTGACATAAAGGACTTTTCTTTCCTTTAATATCTCAAGCATGGTCGGCTCAACCTGCCTTAAAGATGACCCGTCAAATACATAAACCTGATTTTTCCTATTAAACTGCTCTAAGGCATAACCATGGCCGGGAGGAAGAAGGTCGCTCTTATCGTTTAAGGTTAAGGAATAGTCCTCATTAACCTTATAGCCATTAAATACAGTATCGGATAAAAGTAAGACGTTCTTAGGATTGAAGCCGTAGAAGGAGTTACTGACTAAATCATCGGCAACCGCCTGGATAATCTCATCATTAACATGAATAATAATAGTAGTTTTAGCAACTAATTCTTTTTTATCCAAGTTGTTTCTAGAGGCAAAATCCTCTAAGGCAATCCTGTAGGTAATAAGCTGTATCGGACCCATACCTTTATCTTCAACACTGGTTAAAGATTCATAAAGGGACTTTATCTGGGCCAGGAAGTCTTCCTTGTTGAGTTTCTTTTCAGAGATGTATTCATCAACCTTTGCCCTTATCTTATCGGCGCCCTCTCCCTTGGCAATGCCAAGGATTATCTCGGCAAGCTCTTTGATCTTTACGAAGTACATTGCCCCAAGGCCTAATCTTGTGGCAGCACCGCCGAAGTTAAAGTGAGGAACAAATCTAGCGTTAGCAATTACCTCTATAGATTCTTTAAATAAAACATCCTTCACATCGGTAGGCAAGCTAGCAAAGAAGTCTTTTAATATGTCAACCGGTGCAGGCTCTAATTGTTTAGATTCAACAGGCTTACCTTCTATTTCAATGGCATTGACATTGTTAATAAGGGCAGGACCAAATCTGGCCTTCTTGGCCTCGGCAACTAATCCCTCAAGGTCAGCGAGACGTCCTTCTTCCTCTTTAGGATCTTTTGCTGCGTGGGTAACAGTTACTACCGGAGGAGCCTGAGGTTGAGCAGGAGAATGAATTTTTACAGCTTTAATTGCGCCTTCAACTATAACTTCAATATGAATACTGGCAAATCTTATGTTTACTTTATCAACGGAGACGTCCTTCCATTCACCTCTATCATTCTGAACCTTAACAACCAGTTCGCCTTTAGCTATCTTGTCAAGCATAGATTTTCTAACCGGTACCTGCTGATCAAGAGGAATGGCTACATTAGCTATCGCTATATCCACTACATTTGCATTTTGAGTAATAGTAATATCAAACTTAACAGGAGGAGCCATTGCCGGAGGCAAGGAATCTCTTAAAATTTGAGATAATGCTGCCTCGAGTTCTGCCACCTTTTCAATAGAAGGCTTATTTTCAGCACCCTGGCTTCCTTTAACTCCTGCATCTTTATCTGCCTGCGCCGGAGGCTGCGCGACTTGAGAATTTATGTTTGCAGGTTCCGCATTTGCAGGATTAATATGCACAACAAGAATTTCTTCAACATATCCCAACGACTCTGCTGCGCATCTATAGGCTTCCTGATCAATAAACACTAAGAATTGGCTTAATAAAGCATCTACCCTTAATCTTACAAAGCTATCTAGGCTTCCGCGGTGAGTATAATATTCTTTAAATAATCTGCCATATTTTTCCGTCAGGCTTTTGTTCAAATAACGGCCATATGTCTTACCGATAGCTATATAAATCATTATTCCGGCTATTACGTATGCTATGTTACGCATCATATACATAAACGGAATAGAGACGTATTTACCGCTAAGATTTGTATATCTGAAAACGTCCGGGAAAGGAACAAACGCAAACCAGATGAAAGAAGCAAAAGCCATCCAATAAAAATTTTTAAATTCAGAGAATAATCTTAACAAGCGGCTGTTGCGCTTTGTGTCGGCATCCATCTTTGAAATTCGTTTATTAACAAGCGCGGACATGATAACCATCCCTGAGATAACTGCAATCGCAAGAAAACTCCAGGCCCAACTAGATAAGAATGCGAGTTGGGCACCTGTGACTGTCACCAGTGCAACCGCCACTCCCCCGGCCTTAGCAAAGATGTCCGCTGAACCGGCCTTACCATAGGGCTTGTTATCTAAGGTAAACGGCCCGGTAATAATAGAAACACAGAAATAGAGGGTAAGGAATAGCATAACTACATTAGAGACATCCAAACCTACTACTAAACAAAAAACATTCAAGATTGTCAGTGCTATTCCTATTATAAAAACTGTTGACAGCGATAAAAACTCAAGTTTGCTAGGATGCCTGATTGAATCCCATATTTTTCCTTTAAAATTTAGCTTTGAGTCATATCTACCTCCGCCACCAGAGACTTCAAATTTGAAATTCAAACCAAGGTAGCTTTTTATAAATGCTATCGCTTCTAATACAAAACGTGTAGCAAATAACTGCACATCGCGTAAACGATTCTGAAACCAACGAGCAAAACCTACTATAAAGCCGGAAGCTCGAATAGTCGCACCTAAACCGTGTAACGTTAGGACCTGATTAAATATAACTCCTACCGCCAAGAATAAAACCTTTACTCCGGTAAACGGAGAAAAATCAAACATAATAGCAATTATTGTCAATATAATCATCACTAAAGCAACAGGCGAAGTTATATAGAACCTGCCTACATTACGCCTGGCTTCACGCTCAAATATAGATTCAGGTCCCAGCTCATTAATATTCTGCTGTATAAAACTGCCTATTGTCTGGTTTAACCCTCCTGACCAACGCGGAGCAGCAGCTGTCCATTCGGTTATGCTATAGCTCTCTCTTAATTTATGCCAGAATGCTTGAGACATCGCAAACTCAGGCGTATATCCTAAACCAATAGCATTATGTGTTTGTTGTAATACTGCCCAGAAATCTTCGCTGATGCCTATTGCATTAGGCCCAAAACCCACCAATCCGAAATAGCGCCATTTTGAGTCTATATTTGATTCTTGCGCTTTCCGGCTAAAAGGAATTGCGGGGTAATTGCTTTGCGACAAAGCGTCTACAACCTCGCTATAATATACTGCCATCATATTGCCCCAACCAGTACCTATCTTATCGTTTAGGCCTAACATAGAATTTCCATGCCCTTCTTCTATCAAACGGGAAGAATCTCCCATGGGCATTTGGGTATTTGTTGTTCCTCTATGCGCAACATTGATAACCAAATTAGGATTACTAATTATTCTTTTTACATCCTCTACAAACTTATCGAGGTTAAGAACGTTGGCGTTTCTATCAAGAATCAGCATATTCCTTATTTTTCTTAATACTTCCGGGGTCGCGAAAACCCCGTTCATCGTTCCTGATTTCATTAAGAAATTAGTATGAATATAGGTAAAATAAGCTTGCCCTCCGGAAAGATAACTAAATAGACGAAGCATCTTCTCGTCTTGGTTAAAACCCCAAAATCCACCAATACTGCCATCGCTTGTATTCTCAGGGGCATTGCCATAGTCATAATGATTATCAAATTTATTATCTGTAAGCATAAATACGCAATTAGATCCAATTCCTGCTTTATTTAAAGCTTCAGCCATGTCCATAATGCTTATGCCTGTATCCATGAGATTGCGCCCAAAGCCACCTCCCTCATTACACACACCCATAAGAATCAAGATCATATATCTGGTAAAATTGAAGGCTAAAGTTATCTTGGTTTTATCCTCTTTATTAAGCGGTTTGATTTTTAAATCTTCAGGCATTCCTGGCTCATCTTCTAACTGCCTTAACGACCACAAAGTAACGCCTATTTTTCCTTTAGCGTCTTTTGACCTATCTTCCGCATCATACATAGCCATCATCCAGTCGCGAATATTAGTCTTTAAAAACTGTGCATCATCTTCCTCTACGGACAATCCGCTTCTTCTGGCTTCTTCCTTTATAGATTTAATTAATGTTCTTATTGCTATAGAGTTATTGGATATAAGGTACAACGCTTCATCTATTGCATCTGAAACAGCTTTGCTATAAGTATTTTTACCTCTTATTCCCGGAGACAATAAGAACGTCCCTACATAGTTAAGCGCGAAAAGCAGATTATTCATACTTGTTTTTACCTGCTCCGGAGTGGCTTGATCCGGAATCTGTGATTTTACTCCCCGCGTAGTAAACCATGAGGCTATAAAAGTAAACAATTGCCACAAACCGTAATTCATCAAATATAACGCTCCTGTAAAAATTACTGCTCCCAACATAAGCCTTGCAGTCAACCCACTTAAGTAATGCGTGTAGAACCAAGCATATATCGCTCCGCCCATCAATAATCCCAGGCCAAATAAAGCAAAAAGTTGGGCAAAGAATAAAATAGCTGCCCTGGATCTTCCTGTCCCAATGCTAGGTCTAAAATGATAGTAAAATGAAAGGCCAACCATAGAATGCCGCCATAATAAGTAACCCAGGCCTTCAATGACTAACAAGCTTGTTAAAACTCCCTTAAAGATAAATATGCTTAATTCGGGAGCGTTTAAAGACAGAGACAAAATAGCTAATGATAATAAAATTATTCCTAATGTCCTGCTTAAAAACTTATTCTGAAGCTGGAATCTTGATAGCGCTCTCCATTCTGATATTATTCCTGCCAGGCTTAACATAGCCACAACCGCAATGAGCATTGCTGCCGGCACTGATATTACTCCCAGAGTTACCGCAGTACCTAATATTTTAGCTGCTAATATTCCTCCCCCATTATAAATAACGGCTAACCCGGAAATAACTAAGAGTAAGCGCGGCAGGAAGCTGGCAATTTCAAATGCGAAAGGATGAATGGCTTTCATTCCAATACCCATGGCCCTCTTATAAGGATCATATTTAAAAGAACTCTGGTATTCGTATATTTTACTCATCAAAGAACTGTTGTATAAAATATCTACTGTCTTTTTCACCTGCCTATCTAATTCAAGCTTAACCGCAACTAAAGGAGCTATCTTTGTGGCAAATTCTTCAGCGGATAATGTCTGCTTAGACAAAACATCCAGCTCTGCAATCAAACGTGTCAAGTCTTCCAAGGCCGCTTTGCATATTGTTAATATGTTATTATAGGTATCTTGATTTTCGACTTCTGTTCTCCAATCTTTAACTCCAGGTTGCATCTTTCCATCTAAGCTAATGATTATCCTATCTAATAATCCTTGCATCGTCTTCAAAGCCTTCAAACTATCGCCGACTTTGTCTTTATTTGATAAATCCGTAGTCTTAAGACTATCTTCCAAAGCCTTAAGAAACATAAAAAACTCCATGCCTTCAAATTCCCTATCATGCATATCGTCAAAATCTTCTTCCCTCAAGACCCTTCTGAAGTCCTCAGAGGAGAACTTTCCGGCAACAATCCCTATCTCTTCTAACAATCCTTCAAAACTCTCTTTTAACTGACCGTTTATAGCCCCATATTCTACAGCTAAAGCAGCCCTCATCCTTTCTCTATATCCCGCGAAATAAACCTCAAGTTTATCCCAAATTTGCGGATCAGACGTACCAAACATTACATATTTTGCATCTCCTTTAAAGCTATAGTTACCTTTTTTGTCTCTTTCTATAGTGCAAGCGCCTCTGGCGATCTCCCTTTCAAAATATTCCATAGCTTCTTTTACGAAATTATCCAGTTTCGTCAATTCTTCGGTATCACTTTGTAAATCCAAAGCCTGATTATTGCTCTTAAGCCAGCTTAATGTAAGTATATATATTTCTATTAAGCTAAATAGGAATGCCCCTGCGAAATTTCCCGAGCCGCAGAATACATTCTTATATTTAGAAAGCTGCCTTACCCCGAATACCTTTTCTGCTAAACGTTTTTCCGCCTGTTCTCTTATCGTTCCTTCATATAACTTTATATTACCAGGGCCGCGGTTTTGTGTCTTTAAGGACTCTCTCCAGTTTTTCCATCTATTACCACTGATTCTAGACCACAAAAAGAGGGCAAATCCGAATATCGAAAAGGCCACAGCAATAACAATAAACTCTCCTTTACTAAAACCCCTGGGAGACAAATCTACGGGTTCTCCATATTTATTATAATATCTGTACGCTGTTTCCCATTTGTTCACATAGAAACCTAACATTCTCTTTCTTACATCTACCTTATAACGCTGTATGTCTGTTTCCGGATCGATCTGTATACCCTCAAACCTTTCTACTATCTGACCTTTTTCATTATTGACATAATCGAGCCTCAAATAAGGAACGCTGGTATCATAATAAACATAATGCCTATGAGATAATAGATATTTTAATGGGTAGAATGTACTTTTTTCAAACTCTTCCATATAAAGCTGACCTTCGGATGTCCTGAACTCACTGATTTTATAGTGTCCATTTTTAATAGAATACCTGTAACCTTTTATGCCATTCTCACTTGCAGACGATAGAAATGTCTTTTCTTCAACCATATTTCTGCAATCGACATGGACAACAAATATCTCCGGTACCACGCCCATGGGCGCAGAATTCTTAACCCACCACTCATTTATTATTATGTCGCCTTGAGGCATACGGCTAACTAACGTTCTACCTAAAGGATCATTCGGCATAAAATAGCTCACATGGGTTAACTCAGGGTCTAACTCATCTGTATATCTTATCAAACCACGCGCATCGGTAACGCGTTTATAGAAAGTTTCCTTGACATAAATAAGTCCTGTTTGGGGGCTAACGCCGATACTCTTTAAATCATCCCAAATATCGTGCTTATTACGAGCAAAATATGCTCTTTCTAAATCAGTTGTTATCGCCTCTGCTGCGGGATGCGTCATAGAACCATTACCTGTAACTAAATGACTCATCCTTTGTCCACCTTGAGTAAATTTATAACTCTCTGTTAAGTCTTTTCCTTCCCATTTTACTCCAACTATTTTTGCCGCTGCTTCAACATGAATGATCACCCTTCCAAGCGTATCTCGTGGGATACGAAAATCTATCCACCTGGATCCCCATGCAGTTCTCACGTCAGACTGAGCAAGCTTTGTATCTTCACCTATACCGACTTCCATAAGTTTTCCAGAGACATCTTCGGGAAGCTTATTAAAACTAACTCCTAATATCTCACTTACCGTCTTCGGTTTCTGATATCTTGCTTCAAACACCCAATCTGCTAAATTATATATATTACTCTTTTGATCAAAGGTTGCCCTATAAGTTATCCTATCCGCGATATCATCTCCTAACCTTGCATTTACATCAACTATCTCTATTAAATAGTTATTAGCACTCAAAGTAACGGCCGTACCCCTCTCTCTACCCTGCGCATCCGTAGCCCTTATGGCAAGAGCTGTCTTTCTATCCGGGTTCAACTCTTTAGTTATAATCCACTCTTCATGGCCTTTAATTTTTTCGCGTGTTTCCTCGACCCAAGAAACTACCGCATCCTGATTATCCACAATCAACACAGAACCGCTTCTAGTGTAGAAGTTGCTGTCAGTATAGTAATATTTACGTTTTAAAGAGAGTCCTTCCGTATTTTTCTCACCTAAATCAATAACAACTTCACCGAGTACTTTTACTTCGCCTACGGCGCGCGGCCTTTTGTAGAATGCTATGGTCTCTTTACCGCTCTCTGCGTCTACTCCGTATATCCTCGGATTTTCACCGGTCCTAGTCATAACATGTGTCGCCCTACCGTTAAATAAAGCAACAGTCCTTGTCCTTGTAACCTCGGCTATCGGATTATTCTCGTCAAATCCGCCTTTATCATCAAGCCTGAATATAGTTGAATGTATTGTGCGATCTATTCTCTCTACTTCATTAGCATCAAGAGCCACTCTTAAAATCTCCCAGCCCTGTGCATCCAACCTTACAATCTGAATCCCCCCGTTTATAATCCGCTTTACAAGCTTATCTTTGTTAGCAATCATGGTTTCAGGATGAATAAAATAGCTATAACCTTCTACCTTATCTATCACATAATAGTTGGCCTGCTGCATCCTGTTCATCCAAGCTTTCCCTGCAGAAGTTAACTCAAATACCACTCCAGCTGTGCCGTCCTGATTAAACTTTCTCTGGGTATAGGCAGGCTTATATTTATCGTTAATAACATCTGTTTTATCCTTTAATTCTGCCGGGAAAACAAGCTTACCTGCCCTATTCATATAAGGATAACCCCTACCCGCAACTTCTTCATGAACAGAAGCTATATGCGCTCCGTTTAATCCTATCGGAGCATTGAGTAAATGAAGATCGCTTCCGCTATAATAAGTATTTAACCCATTGCCTGTTATACGGCTTAAGGCAGCAATTGGTGC
>CAZIUK010000006.1:0-19655 GCA_964542785.1 uncultured Planctomycetales bacterium | reverse complement strand
CCAGGAGGTAGTTACAGCTTTAGCTCAACCTCAGGCTCCTCCGGTAGTAACTGTTCAGCAGCAAGAACAGAATAAACCTTTCTGGAGAAAAGTTATTGATGCATTCCGCCGCAGTTCGCCCTTATTGCTTGTGGTTAGTACATTACCGTTTGTGAGCGGGTGCGCGGGGCTTACATCTGAAGCATTATCCGAGGAAATAATCAACCATACTATAAAAACACATTGGTTTATTTTGGGAGCAATTTCGTTAGTAGTTGGAGTTAGTTTGTCCCGTATTGCTTGGAGGGTGTTATTCTCAGCGAATTGGTTTAAAAACAAACTCTTAAAACTTGTTATGCATAAAGATGTTTCATTAAAAGTCATAAAGAAGATTTCGGATTCATTGATTCTTAAATATAATCAGCGAGATTGGGTTTTTTCAATACTAAGAAAGGCTATTGATAGTAAACCAGTGGCTATCACAGAGAGAGCTGTATTCGGGCATGAATGGGATGAGCCATTTTCTCCTCAGGAAATATGGGGCAATGTAGAAGTTCCTAACGATTTTCGCAAGGATTTTCAGATTATATTCGAGGGCATAGAAAGAACTATGCAAAAAATAGAAGAGAACATAGCTACAATAAACATTCCTACCGAGAATAAAGATGAAGAAGAAACTGTAACGCGGTGGTATCCTAAATCCGGAGGGGGAGCTTATCCTATGACTTATTTGAAGTTCGAGCTAGATATGTCTGCGTATCGGCCTGAAGGTGATACTTCTGTTGTTGGTAGGGAAGAACAAGATGACTCTATTGCAGATAACGA
The DNA here is from genome assembly GCA_964542785.1 of uncultured Planctomycetales bacterium. Taxonomy (GTDB): domain Bacteria; phylum Omnitrophota; class Gorgyraeia; order Gygaellales; family Profunditerraquicolaceae; genus Sherwoodlollariibacterium. The sequence goes on along the minus strand of CAZIUK010000006.1, from coordinate 18,851 downwards.
CCTAGATACATTTTATTTCCGTTGGTTGAAGTTGACTGAAAAGCAAATTGTGGGTGCTATTGTTGAACAACGTAAAGTGCTTTCTGTCCAGCCTCAGGCTTCTCCGGTAGCTTCTGTTCATACTGATAAGGATCAGGCTGATTTAACTAGGGGCGCAGTAGTCAGGACCGAAGGAGCTTCTGCTTTTGTAAATGGAAATATCTCTGTAGTTGACCATATTGTAGTTAATTATTATATAAATGAAGCGCGCAAGGCAGGCAGGGGATATTTGCTTCAGGGTTTTACTTCTGATTGGCAATATCCGGAGTATAATGATTTTAATGTAGATAAATATAACCGCGCATTGATTTTAACTGCCGGATTAGAAGTTATGCTTCCTTATGTAGGCAAGGTAAATGTCTACGAAGTTTTACGCCGGGCAAATGTGGTTTTGATTAATCCTAACAACCGCGCGCCACCGCAGGATATGCATTTTGGTGCACGCCGTAATAATCTTTACATCTTGTTTCCTACAGAAGACTTTTCTATTGAAGAGCTTGCTTTAAAATTAATGTATGCGATTTGTGAGGGGTTTATTAAACAAAAGGTTATTTCTATAGGTAAGAGTTGGGATGAGGAAACAGCTATTGAAGTGCACACCTATCTTGTTAATAACCTGGAGAATAATATAAGATTAAGCAGGTTAGATTGGCCTTCTTTCCGTCATCGACATATTGCTTTTGTTACTCCGGAATTTTATCTTACCGCTAAAATCGGTGGGGCTGCTGATGCTACATTTAGTTTAGCAAGGGAGTTTGTGAGAAAGGACTATAAGGTAAGTGTCTTTACCTTTAAGTACGCAAGCCTTACAATTAAAAATCTTGATTTTAATTATATTGGAAAAGTTAGGGTTAATCTTGGCGATTGGGCCGCAGAGATTCCTGTAAGCAAGGCCATTGCAGAAGGAATAGATATTTATATATTAGAGCATGATTATTTAACTAAACGCCCTTATATAGATGAAATTGGGCTTTTGCAGTCAATATCTCTTTGCCGTGGAGCGCTTGAGGCAATGAAGGCATTTGGAATAAAGCCAGAGATTATCAATGCGCATGATTGGCAATCATCTTTGACTGTAGGATATCTAAGGGTTGATAAAAGGTATAGTAATTACTTTATTGGCACTAAAGGTATTTTTACTGTGCATAATTCCGGGGTAGGCTATCAGGGCGAATATGCGCTTAGTGAATATTACAGGCTAGGGCTGTCTGAAGGCCAGCTCTCTTCTTTTGAGTTTAATGGTAGGTTAAATTTGCTTAAGTCCGGGATTGTTTATGCGCATAAGCTTAATACTGTTAGCCTCAATTATGCCTCTGAGTTGCTAACTTATTTAGGCGGTGGTGGGTTGCATAATATATACTTATCAAGAGGGATTGATTTTATTGGCATTGTTAACGGCCTTGATTGCGAAACTTGGAATCCGAGAACCGATAAATCTATAGTAGTTAATTATACACCTGAGAATGTTGTTAAGAAGAAGTTGGGTAATAAAATTGCCTTGCAAAAAGAATTAGGTTTAGATGTTCATCCCGAAGCAATTCTTGTTTCTATGATTGCGCGCATGGATTCTCAGAAAGGCGTTGAATTATTGGGGCCCATGGTAAGGGAACTTTTAAATAACAATCCGCGCGTACAGGTTATTATTGCTGGGAAAGAAACGGATAAGCAAGCGGTGGATCGGATAAGGTACTTATGGGCTGAATTTCCGGGTAGGGCATATATTTGGCCTAAGTTTATTGATGAGGATGTTGCACACCGGATTTATGCTTCTAGTGATATCTTTTTGGTTCCATCTAAATTTGAGCCCTGCGGGCTTACTCAGATGATAGCTTTTCGTTATGGAGCTGTTCCTGTAGTAAGGCGCGTAGGGGGATTAGCTGATACAGTTATAAATTACAATGAAATAACTGATACCGGGGACGGATTTGTTTTTGATAATTATAATCCTCAAGAGCTTTTAGATGCGATACATAGAGCAGTTTCTCTTTATAGCGATAAAGAAAAATGGCAAAGATTAATGCAGAGGGGGATGTTTAAGGATCTTACATGGGACTATAGCTCTATAAATTATGCTTTACTTTACGAAGATGCCTTGGAGTTTTCTGATGCCTCCTCCTTCCGCGGATTGCATTCTCTTTTTGACATTGAGAATTACCATAAGCGTGTAGCTAAAGCAAAGAGCGAGAAGATGTGCGTTGCCTTAAATGACTCCCCTGCATTACAGCAGGCAGTTGATTTGATCAAAGGAGTTAAGATAGAATTACCTGATAACCTAGGGTCAGTATCAGTAAGCGATATCCTCTTTGGTAAGAATATCCATCTTATAACCGAATCTATCCGCGGGCCACCGGATGGCTTTGCCGAAGGAGATGATATATATGTATTCTTCTCTAAAGAAAGCCAAAGTCCTACTCAAATTGCAACAGTTATCTTTCATGAAGTTTTAGAGCAATATTTGGTTAAAAAGCTTATCCCTCTTCCTCAAGCCCATACGATTGCAAAGAATCTGCAATTTATGGCGACAGATAGGGAAAAAAGCACTTCTACTTTTAAGAAGTTTAATCGTATCGAATGGTTAAAACGTAAATTAGGGGGAGAAGGTCTAAATCGAATTAATTTGGGGTTACTGCTTTCTATGCCTACTCAAATAGAAATCCATCCTTATTATTATACACAGCCTAAACCGTGCAATAATAATTGTTTATGGTGCACTAGAGGAGCAGATAGAAAGCTTTTAATTAGTAATAGAGAGGTTGGGATAGAGCCACAACATTTAATAGATTTCATTCGTAGATTTAAAGGCAAAGGTATTGCAGAATTTGCTTTGGCGGGTAATAGTACAGAGCCTTTATTGTATCCACGGATAGAAGAGGTTATAGAATCTATAAAAGATATAGGCTCAGCATTAAGGTTGTATTCAAATTTTTATTACGGAGAGAAATTATTAACGGTTGTTCATAGATTGACAGAATCAGATTTAATCCGCGTTAGCTTAGATGCAGGAAGCGAGTTGGCGTATAATTTAACCCATCGGCCAAATGACAATAATGCTTTTAACAAGATAATTTCTAATATAGAAAAGGTCATTGCAGTTAGAAAATCAAGCAATGGTGAGTTTGCGGTTATTGTAACTTTTCTTCTTAATAAAATAAACTCTAGTCCGCAGGATTTGGAGTTTATTATAGGTTGGGCTTTTGAGCAAGGAGTAGATACAATAAGGTTTATTCGTCCGCTTAAGCCAGTTGGGCATGAAACTGATTTTTATCCTCTTTCTGCTGAGGAGATAACTAGGATAGAAAAAATGATAAAAGATTTCTCTTTTCGCTTTCAAGGTAAAATTGATATTGTAATTAATCCTGCTGAAGATTCCCAAGGCAGAAAGCCATTTAATAAGTGTCATTACTGGAAGATGGCAGTAGTTTTAGGTTCTAGGGGACAGTTTTATCCATGTACATCTACAGCTATAGATAAATATAAAGATATTTTAGGCAGGGGCGATATAAATTCAGATGATTTTGATTTTTGGAGTTTTTGGAACGATCCTAAAAAATGGAGCAATATTGATTTGAGTAAATGTCCTGAATGTACTAGAGGAGAGTTTGAGTTTAATGTAGCAGCTGATGCCTCCTCCTTCCGCGGATTGCATTCTCTTTTTGACATTGAGAATTACCATAAGCGTGTAGCTAAAGCAAAGAGCGAGAAGATGTGCGTTGCCTTAAATGACTCCCCTGCATTACAGCAGGCAGTTGATTTGATCAAAGGAGTTAAGATAGAATTACCTGATAACCTAGGGTCAGTATCAGTAAGCGATATCCTCTTTGGTAAGAATATCCATCTTATAACCGAATCTATCCGCGGGCCACCGGATGGCTTTGCCGAAGGAGATGATATATATGTATTCTTCTCTAAAGAAAGCCAAAGTCCTACTCAAATTGCAACAGTTATCTTTCATGAAGTTTTAGAGCAATATTTGGTTAAAAAGCTTATCCCTCTTCCTCAAGCCCATACGATTGCAAAGAATCTGCAATTTATGGCGATAGTTAGGAAAAAAAATATTATTAAAGAATATTCTGCCGGAGGATCAGAAGATAATGTTAATACCAATCTTGATGTGGGTATCCAAGGTGTACGGCAGGGTAAAATAGAGTTAATTTTATATTCCGGGCCATCAGCTGTTGGGAAAGGGCCATTATGGGAACAACTACAGAGGCGTTACCCAGGTTATTTCCAGAAAATTATTCTTTATAATTCACGTAAAAAAGGTGAGAACGAACAAGATGGAGTAGATTATCATTTTAGAGGTGTTGAGGAGATTAAAGAGCTTCAAAGGAGCAACCCCAATTCATTTTTTACACTAGAGGTACACGGAGATTTACAGGGGGTAGATCTTAGGGATTTAGAAAATGCTATTAAAAGCGGTAAAGTTGCTATCATTGAAGTTTCTGTTGATTGGGCAGCTAAACTGCGTCAAATATATGGAAGTAAAATATTTTCTATATTTGTAGCTCCTTTGAGCGATGAAGAGATAGCAGTTAGGATGATTAAGGAAAACAAAAATTTTAAGACAGTAATTTATAATGAGATGCGTTTACGTCAAGAGGAAGCAAATAATGAGCGTCCAAGGGATGTTGCTAAAAGAGAACTTCGTGCCCGTAATGCCGTTAAAGAAATGATGCGTAGATACGAATATGATGCAGTAATTGTTAATGCTCATATACATGAATTCGATCCTGTAAAAGAAAGGTATCGTTGGGATGCTGAAGAAGGGCAAGAGTTAGCAGAAGAGTTTTTGTCGTTAGTAATTAAAGCTACTGGTATTAAACCATCAGTTATGAATTTCTTTAAAGCACAAAAAGAGTATTCCTTTGATCGATTATCAAGCTTTGTAGTAGAAAATAAAATAATTGTAGGAACTGAGTACCTTTGTGGCGGTGCAGCATTAAGCATAAAAGAGAGTAAGCGTTTTATTGTAGTAAAGTATCTTAGTAATCAACCTGCTATTGTTGAAAGATTGTACACAAAAGAATCAGGGGAAGAGTTTAGGTTCTTTAGGTTAGATGAGATTCATCCTGCTTATGGCCTTTACGAGAACAACGATCAAGATTTAAAGGAGTTTATGAGGTTACATCCGGAAGCTAAAGAGGTAGACCGCATCTTGATAGATAGGAAAGGAGCTCCGGAGGTAGATGTTGATTGGACTGAGTTTACTTATATTGTAGTGGTTAAGTATTTAAAAGCGGCTCTGCTATCTCAAGTAGAAAACTTATATATGGAAGATCAGGCAAGCAGAATATCCTACCTTGACTCAAGGTATAAAGAGATTACAAAAACAACACCAGGAGAATCTGTTGATGCATTATTAATGCGTTTAAGAAAATGCGGAAAGATTACTACTATTTTATCTAAAGGCGGGCTTGATAATGTAATATTAGAGCGCCTTTTAGAGCATCTTGCAGCCGGTTTTAGGGTTGAAGTTGTTAGTGAGTTTAACCAAGAGGTAGCCAAGGCCTTTGATAATATTCTTAAACGAGAATGGGAAGAAAAATGGAAGCAGGGAGGAATATTCAAGATAACTCCTGCGCAGGCGCAACGTTCAAAAACTTTCCGTCAGGTAGGAAGATTTATCGCAAGGCTTACGGCGCATGAAAATAAGTTACGTAAACCAGCGTGGTCTAATCAGCCGGTTAATCTTAATTATAAATTTGATCCTATTGGGTTTCATTTTGGTAAAATTATGCAGGATGAGGTATTGTTAGATAATATTCCTATAGCAGGTAGTTTATGGCGGGCGATTATTAACGGTGCCCCTCATAATAGATATCATTCGCTTTTTGTACCTATACCACAAAACAGCAGTAGTCAGTTTTTTACGCCTGCGGATATGGAAGTATTTACGCAATTGCTCTTGCTTACCGAGGCAACGGTTTTCGGCAATACATTATGGGCGGGGGCTTCGGTTAATAGCAAGCATTTCCAGCTTTATTATGATTTACTTCCGGGGATGAGATTTATTGAAGAAGGAAGTAGCCTTAAATGGATTGATATTAATGGGGCTATGATTACTGATGTAGAAAGATTTGGCGGGAGATTATTTGCAATAAGTAGCAGTAATCCTACTAGACTTTCCGATATTTTAAAAATAATAACTGCTTATCTTAATAATAATAATATCCCTTATACTTTTGGAGGGCGTAAAAATCTTGTAGTTATTGCTCCAATAGCTATGGAATTTCCTTCAATTTTAAATGGTCAACCACTTGCTTTTCCTGAAAGAATTGGATTTTTTAATATCATGAGTCAAGAGTTATTTAATCGCCTTTCTGAAGAAATGCTTCTGACGGCTCTTAATGAAAATAGTCTTACGCAGGTACAGTATGGGGTGGTATTTAAAGATATCTTGAGTCTATTAAAAAGAAGTTGTCTTTATTTTCCTACCCATCGCGATAACGGTGGTGACTATTTTCCTGCGACAATTCCTTTAAGTAATGAATCAGATAGAGATGTTACTACAGATGAGTTTAATACCATTATTTCTGCATTTGGGGGAAGAGATACGCTTGCTGTTAAGGGGGTTATCTTAGATTATAATAATATCATTATTAGCCCAAGCTTAACATCGCCAGCAGAAGTAAGGGGTGGGGTTCTATTAGTTAATCCTAATACTTTACGTGGCCCACCGGAACAATTAAGAGTAATCTTCGAAGGGCATGAGTTATTCCACCTTTTATTCCCGGATCTCCCCGAAGAGAGAGTTATTGAGCAAACCTTAACCTACCTAAAAGAGCAAGGGTTATTATCAAGTCACTTCCATTTCCTAAGAGAAAACAATATTGGTTTAATTCCGGAAGCTAAGTATTTTAATTTAATAGAAGAATTTATTTTAAGGGAAAATACTTTTACTACAAAAGAAAGTGCTTTTAACCATAAATGTGTTGTTATTGATCAAAAAGGGTTGCTGCCTTTATTGCCAGAAAATGGAGGAGGATACCTTGTTGATTCAGATACGCATACTTTAATTTATTTTGGTAATTCAAGTAAAAAGTTGCTTAGTAATACTAAGTTATTTAAGGAAGAGACTCAGGTAGTTTTTGGAGAGGGAGTAAGTATTAAGGTTTTGGTCGATGGTGAAACTTTTAAGATTAGCCAACCGGGGGCTATTTTTATTAAAGCAGGTTCAAAAGCCGATGTTAAGATTATAAAAGGTGATGTTTTATTGATTACTATTAGAAATGAACCGTATTGGTATGAAAGATTTGATGTTTGTGGACTTAATAATACAGGTAGAATATGGCAGAGAGAGGGTGTTACTATATTAAAACAATCTCAAAAAAGAAGTATTTGGAAATCAAGCGAACAAAGTGAGTGGATTACCGATTCTACGGATGATTGTAATCCTACTGTTGCTGTCTCCCGCGTATATTCTGATAAATATGCCTCACCTGTAAGATTTAGTGTTATAAGGCCTAAAGAGAAGTTACATAAGCATCCTGTGAGGGATGGTGATAGAAAGTTAGTTGAAGTTTATCTTGTTACTAAAGGTGTTGGGGTAGTCTCTTATATAATTAATAACAAAGCGTATTTAGAATATATTTATTCCGGAGATATTGTAGTTATTCAGCCTGAGGTTTTTCATGAAATAGTAGCGGTTGATTCTCCCTATGAGCATCTTGTGGCTCAGATACCTTGTACTGTTCAATATGTTTTTTGGTTTAAAGAAGCATCTAGTTACGAAGTTTTAGGTATTTCTTTAGAAGAGAAAGATGCGTTAATTGATGAGGCGCTTAGATCCCTAACAGAAACTCACCCCAAGCAAAAACCAACAGTTGGGTTATTAATAGGCAAAAATGATGATATAACTATTGATAGTTTGGTGAAATATCTTTCAGAGGGATCTTTTATTCTTGACGTTACGCTGGAGGCCTTTCATGCTCAGTTAAAAGATCGTAAGGCGCAGGTAGCGCTCGCCAGTGGCGGGCTTGGTTTCTTGGCAGGAGAGACTTTTGGCAGTTGGACTACAGTAGGCGAACGCGTGGTTGGTTTTATGCCACTTTACGAGAATGGTATTGATTGGGATTACCAAGACGGTATTCGGCCTATATTAGGGAGAGACGGGAAAGCGCTATCTTTAGATATTAATTTTAAAAAAGCTCCGCGGGAGCCTGATTCTTGTCAGGAGCGTCCGTATAAAACATATTTTTATGTTGTGATGGTAAATGGGGTTCCGGTAATACTTGTGCGCCAACCGGAGATAAGTTTTATTTTATATCCTCAAGATCAGTATAAATATAGGCAGATGGCATTTTTAGGCAGAGCTTACGTAGAATTCTTTAAATATTTAGGAGTTGCCCCTGTTATACTTCGCTTAAATGAACCACAACTTCTTTTCTTTTTGTCTGCCATAGATAATGATATTAGATGGTTTAATAGCGAGCGTTTAAAAGGTAATATTGCTTTGTGTAGTATTCATGAAAATGTTAAGCATATTGTTTTGACTACTCATACTCCGGAAGCCTGTGCTTTACCTAAAGCAAATGTAGGATGGTTAAAGGAACTTGTTGGGGGTGGAATGATCCCATTGAGAGCCGAGGGTTCTTATTATTTTGATTGGGAAGAATTGAATTTTGCCGACCATTTAGCAAGGGATAACCGGGTAGTTGTAATCAATGGAGTTTCACAGGAACATACAGAAGTAACTAAGTTAGCGGTCTTGCCTCAGGCTAAGAGAAAAATTTTAGGCATAACTAATGGATCAGATATCTCTCAATGGCTCAATCCTAAATTAAGCGATTTAAGGAGAAGAGGCGATTGCATTGATGGTACACAGTTATTTATAGCTGGAACTGAAGCAAAGGAGAGGCTGAATGAGTACCTCAAACATGAAACAGGCATGGGTTTTATAGATTTAGAAAGGCCTTTAGTAGGCCTTATCCGCCGTTTTGTAGAATATAAGGAGCAAGGAATACTCTTTGACATAGTGGAGTGGATGGTTGGTGATAGGCAGGGTAAGGGGAAAGTTTATAAATTGCCTTGGGGGCAAGAAAGTTTTGGGTTAGGGATGAATTTATTAGTTGGCGGGGTTGGCCGCGATAAGGTAGGCAAAGAGCGCGTAGAAAGTTTTAAGCGCTTAGCTAAAAAAGAAGATTTTAGGGGCAAGATAATTTTTATTGAAGGCACAGGTACAGAGATTATGCAACTTGCTACTCAAGCAAGCGATATATGGGTAAGTATGCCGCGATCAACTCGTGAGGCCTGTGGAACTTCTGATAATCGTGCAGCCTTTAACGGGCATATTAACATTGCTACTAAAACAGGCGGGGCAGCTGAATATATAATAAATGGGGTGAATGGTTGGTTAATGGATGTTTTCGCGGGGACGGAGTATTCGTTTGGTGATATTGTTCATTCTATGCAGCCCGATGATTTACGTTACAAAAAAACTATTGAATTTTATCGTAGCCGTTCACAAAGATTACTTGCAGAGTATTTAGAAAAAGCCTCAGAATTATACTATGCTTACAAAAAAGAAAATAACCTTAAGTGGTTAGAGATGATGGAAGCCTCTTATAGAATAGCTTGTGAAAAAATGAGTATAGAGCGTATGGCGCGGCAGTACTCCGAGGTATTTAGGCATATAAGGGAAGGAAAGATAAGCCTTGAAGATATAATAGCTATGGGGGAAAGGTTCAAAGATTTAAGTGTTTATTCTAACCCGATAACTACTAAGAAAGATACCCTTAATAATTATCCATTAGCTGTTCCTGCTCAAGCCCGGCAGCAGTCAGCTATTCAATATAATCAACGTGATATCGCCTTGGCCAGGGTAATTTTAAAGGACGGGGAAATTATTTTAACTTCCCACGAAAGCGCTTTTGAAGACAGCTGGAGAAATACCTTAGAAGAAAGAAGTGCCCAACTTCAGCAACTTTTAGGCAGGGCTCCTCCGGAAGTTACCTATATTATAAGCACTGACCCCGCTAAGTTAGGGGTTCGGGACAGTTCCCTGCAGGGACAGTCTCCTATCGCTCCACTATATGTCGCCGCCTGCAATATAGATTCCAAAGAAGTTTACCTCCATCCATATTTTTTTGAACTTAGTAAAGCAAAACAACTTGAAATACTCTACCATGAACTTATAAGCCACGTTGAAAAAGGCTTAAAGGATGAAGATGAGGCGATGGGGGATACGCTTTCAATAAGTATGAAGAAGGCTAGTCCAGGTTCTAAGCCTATACCGCTTTGGAGGCGCTCATCAACAAAAGTAAGAGATGCAAAGCCCGATAGCATATCCAGTAGAGAAAAAGTATTATCAGTTATAGATAATTATGATTTAGGCGCTTGTAGTATAAGCGATATTATCTATAGAGAACTTCTTGGAGGGGTTCCAAGCCATAGGCCGGTATTCATTTCTTCTCCGAAAGGAGATTTTGTGCTTAGTTTTGCCGCGGATAATATTTCTAAGGCTAAATTTGTTATAGCGGCAATGAAGCGAGCAAGAGAAAGGGGAATCTCTGTTCCTAAAATTCATCCGGATAGGCTTGGCAGGTATTTGATAAAAATAGGCGAGCGTTATTATTTCTTGCAGGATTACATAGCGGAAGGCAAGGAATTAAGTTATGAAGAAGCAGGAGAGGAAGAGTTTTTTGCTATAGGCAAGATGGCAGCTAAAGTAAATAATGTTTTTTCAGAGGTTAGTTTACGTTCTTTAGGGAAAAAGAAGGAGCTTGCCCCAGTAGATATATTAAGTGCTGAAGAAGATTTTATTGCGCTTAAAAGAAAATTGATATTTAAGCCCTTCCTCTCTGCTTCTGAAGAGTTGGCGTTTAAGCATATGGATTTTATACTTAGCCAATTTATTGTCTTGAAAGAGCGCTTGCCTTTTAAGTCTTATAATAAGTTACCGGCAAGAGTGATTCACGGGGATTTAGGTGTGCTTAATTTTAAATGGTCCGCAAAAGGTTTTGTATCAGCACTTTTTGATTGGGAGCGTTCTGCCTCTAATTTAGCTAGGCTGGTTGAGTTAAAAAATGCCGTATTAGCTGCCGGCCGAGCAGAGGGACGTAAATTCATAAAGGATAATTTTATTGCTCTTTTAAAAGCCTATCAGTTATACCTGAAAAGAAAAATTACTCCTTTTGAGATGGAGGCTTTGCCTTATATATTAGGCCCGGGGACTTTTCTATGGGATTTGGCTAATTGGTTTATTCTGCGTAAAGAGGCACTGGAAAAAGATAATAGCCGGTATGATTTTTTAGAGAGGTTAATCGGAGAGTTTTACAGTATTACGGAATACTTTAAGAGCCGGGAGTGGAAAAAAGAGAAAGAAAAGATATTAGGTGATAATCTTGATATTTATAGCTCAATTCGAGAATTAAAAAAGATGAGCTTGTTAGATGCCAAGTTATTCTTGATGCATCTTGTTTTAAAGGATAATTATCTTTATAAAAAAAGCCGAGGCACGCTTCGTTTAGAAAAATACCTTTTTTTAGTTTCAAGGGCGTTGGTTATTGCATTAACCCGTCCTGATGCTAAAAACATAGCAAAGTTCCTTGATGAATTTTGTATAGAACAGCGTAAGTTTATTTCTCCGGAAGCAAAAGTATTTATAGGCTCATACTTATCAATATTCAAAGTAAATAAACCGACAAAAGTTGCTTATTGTATATCTCTCTGGAAGGGGCAGTATAAATATTCCGAAATTCCTGCGGGGCTTGGTTGGCTTAGGCGCAATACCGGCATGCTATTTAAAGAAGGCTTGGCGATAAACCCGAATATATCCCAAGATTTAGTATTTGTGGGAGATGGAGATGATAGAGGGGAAGATAAAAAAAGTACCCCTAAGGTCTTAAAAGCTATAATTGAAGGCAAGTATTATGAAGAAGTAAAAAGAGGAATACATATTCTTTCTCTCCCGCAAAAAGATAAAATGAATATGGGTTCAATAAAGCATGGGGCTTTGGCTTGCGCGATGCGCTTTGCCGTTGATTACTTGAAAGCAGATATCATTATTTATGCCGATGGAGATATGGACCCCCGGCAAACGGGAAACCTTATAGGCGGCATAGTTGAGGATGGAAAAGATTTTGTTTATGGGTCGATTAAGGCTAAGGGGTCTATTGTCATTGGCAGGAGGCTATTTCGTAAGTTAGGCTCTGTTATTTACAACCGATGCGTAAGGATGTTGTTATTTTGCCATAATTCAATAAGGGGGATTAGGGATACGCAGCGTTCTTTTAAGGCTTTTAAAAGGGAGGTGCTTGAAGATATACTCCCGGTTAAGATTATTTCTATAAACAGAGAAGGAGAATTAGATATAGATTTTGATAAAGAGTTTTTATATGATTTTAGCGGGGATACAGAATGGTTAGGCAGGGCTAAAATATGCGGTTATTGCGCCAAAGAAGCGCCGATTATCTGGATAGATTCCCCGGGTACTTCAATGATAAGTTTTTGGGCAACGGTTGTTTCAATATTGAAGGGCGCATCAAAACAGATAAAGACACAATATTTATTTAAGAAAAGGAAAGGAACATTTTTGCGGGGAGGCAAGAGTGCTTTTATCGGCTACCAGAATAATTTTGCCCAAGATAAAACGGATATCTTAGCGCAGCGAAATATAAGCGGTAGGGCGTATAGATTTTTAGATATAAAAGACCGGTTAATTGATTTGATAGGCAAAGACGGGGGCAGGATATACTTAGGCCCGGGGGGGTGCTATACAGACCTTTTAAGGCGCATCCTCTCTGTTTCTTTTGAAGAGCTTGCTAAGAGAGGTGTGGATATTGTTATTAGCGATAATTTCGGGAGGTTTGCATCTATCGTAGGCAACACTATTTATTTAGACTCCATATTTGAAGAAGTAATAAAAGAGGCCCTTAAGCCCGCTGCCTTACGTTTAAAGCAAGATTATTTTTTCCGTGCAAAGGCAGCGATATTATTTGCTATACTTACCCACGAGAATAAGCATACTCATAGAAAGGCAGGCAGTCTGGCTGAATTTGATGAGGAGCTTGAAGCAGGCTTGGCTGAGTTAGAAGTATATATATTAATAGGAAGACAAATCCGCCTTAATATCCTTGATTTCTTAGAAGAAGAATTAAAGAAAAAAGAAATTTTAAAAGACGCATCGTATATTATAAACTTAGCTAATCTTTATGATATTAATGAACATAAGAAGGCGTCAGATTTTTATTACATTCTCAAAGATATCAAGGAGAATGCCTCAGGTATTTTTACCGGCAAGGGCAAGGGTAATTTTGTAGGGGAAGTTTTTCTTACTTTACGCGGAGAAGACCAAATACCTCAACAGCTGCGCGAATTTTATAGGTATTTATCCCGGAAGCATAATGAGGGCACGATTACTTTACAAGAAGTGGGGTTTGCTATTTTAAGCGTAAGCGACAACTTAATAGGCAGAGGGTATAGCTCTTATTTAAAGAATGAGTTAATAAGAGAGATAGAGAATAAACGTTGGGACCTGCTTATGGAAGGCTATCGGGAAGAGATAGAATTTGGTACTGCCGGTATACGCGGTAAGCGCGGTATGGAAAAAGACTTAAACGGCGAGGATATACCTTTCTTGCCTGGCCCTAATAGGATTAATCAGGACGTTGCCGGGAGATATTCTTTAGCGGTTGCTAATTATATAATTAGAAATAATCTTAACAAGCGAGGTGTAGTTGTTGGTTTTGACGTGCGCAAAGGCTCAAAGGAGCTATCGGAGATAGCCAAAGATATTCTACTTAAGAAAGGCATAAGCGTTTATTATTTTGACCAGCCCCGGCCCGTATCCGAAATAGCTTTAGCTACGATTCATACAGGAAGTGCCTGTTATATCTATATTACTGCTTCGCATAATCCGAAGAGCGACACAGGGTTTAAGATAGGCAATGAATTGGGCGCGCAGCTTTTTGGGATACAGAAAGCTGCGATTGCAGAAGAGATTGTTTTGGTTTCTATGAGTGACGTTAAAAAAATAAACACTGCGGTATTTAAGGGCTGTAAAGAAGCTGAGATGATGATTGGCGGCAGTAATGATTTTGACCGTATTTTTGCTGAGAAGATAAAATCGCACCTTCTTACCGTAGATGCTTTTAAGACGCTTAAGGTTTTGTATGATCCTATTTTTGGCACAGGCCAGGCAGTTCTTCCTTATATTTTAAATAGGTTAGGTTATGATTTCTTAGTTTTCCCTGCCCATGCCGGGTTTAACGGAAACTTCCCTGATCCCAATATGGTTGATAGTAAGGGTAAGCCTCTTTCTCCCGATCCTGCAGATATACGTGTTTTAAACCCGGCCATTGACTACGCCACAAAAGAAGGGTTTGATGTAGTTGTCGCTACAGACCCTGATGCAGATAGGTGCGGCATAGCCTTTCAGGATAACCAAGGCAATTGGCAGGCGATGAAAGCAAATGATTTATGGGCCTTTTTATTATGGTCTCGTATTGAATTGATGCGTGATTTAGCCTTTAAAGGAGAGCTTAGCAACGTATATCAAGATTTATTAAGAGAAAGGTTTGTAATTGCCTCTTGGGTTACTACTGATTTGATTGAAAGAATAGCGCATACTTATGGTTTTCATACAAGAAGGCCTCCGGTAGGATTTGGCAAGATAGCAGAAGATGTTTTAGATGCGATTGTTATGAAGGATTGGTTTGACAGTTATGCCTTAGATTTTAAATCTTACGGAGACCGCTATAAGGAAGGATTAGAAAAGGTCTTAAAGAGCATCCATTCTTCATCCACAAGAGAGGCTTTAGAAGGGGTATTTTATTTTTACCGTTTAAGGGTATTTGCTGCTTTTGAGGAGTCAAACGGAATTTCTTTAGGAGGGTATATCTTGGAGAAAGACGGGATTTTAGCTGTGGTTGTGATGCTTGAGTTATTTGAATATGTGCGCTCAAAAGGGCTCTCTATATGGGATGCCTATATAAAATTATGGAGGAGCTTTGGGTGTTTTGTAAGCGCTAATGAACAGTATAGCCTTGCAGGCCCTACGGCAAAGAAGGATCGTATAAAGGTTATCAATAAGATAGAAGAGATTTATCTTAAGGCAAGATCTTCAAGAAAAGTTGTTATAGCGGGTAAGGTTATAAAGGAGGCTCACCGCGGGGTAGATATTACAGAAGCTAAGTTCAATGAGCCCGGTTATAAATTTATATTTGAAGACAACTCTTGGCTTATTATTAGGCCTTCAGGGACTGAGCCTAAGATGCGCTTCTATGCTCAGGCAGAGGTTAGGGCAGGTGAGTTTGAGGGGAGGAGTGATAGCGATTTAACTGCCATAAGGTCTTTGGAGGAAGAAAAGGTTAAAAGGTTCGCTCTTGAAGCAATAAGCGAAATTAAAGATATGGTTTTTGGTAAGGCTAAAGCTGTGGTTGAGGCATTAACAGAGAAGATACAACCAAAGAACCTAATGATGTTTGATATAGACGGGACAATTGCCGAACGCAAAAAGTTACTCTCTAGTTCTATGATTAGCCAGATAAAAGAGTTAATTAAACACGGAGTACTTATATGTATAAATACGGGGAATATGCTTGACGAAGAGAATATCGCTAGAATAGTCGAGCCCTTTAAAGATTGTAGCGATAGCTTTATTATCGCCGCAAATGCTAGCACACAGATATTTTATTTTGAAAGCGGAGTAAGAAGAGAAGACCTAGGCTATCGGAAAACACTCCTTGGAGATAAAAATAGAATAAAAGATATTATCAATGAAGCAGTTATTTTAACTTCTAAAGAAAAATCGATAGCTTTGGATAAATTTAGCTTGGAAGATAGAATCACGCGTATAGTAATAAGAAACGAAGAGTTAAAGCAGAGCAAAGAGTTTTCTTCTCAGGTCAGGCAATTCTTAGCTCAGTCTTTAAGGAATCTTTTTGAAGAGCATGGGATTTTTGGTGTAGAGATATCTTTAGAGGGTAAAACAACTACAGCTGTTACCCCTGCCGGGATAAATAAAGCCGAGGCATTAAAATATATATATGCTAAATATGGGATCCAGCCGCAAAATATAGTTTATTTCGGGGATGAATTTGGCCCGGAAGGAAACGACCTTGCAGTAACTAGCATACAAGGGATTAAGATTTTTTCATCCGGCCCGGTTGCTGATGCTGTGCGTTCAGTTGTCTCTCTTGGAGAAGGAGTAAATTTTACTGAATTAGCTTTGACGACTATCAATGCTTTTATAAAAGATAATGGTTTAAAAGATTTAAGCTATTTTTTAAACTCGCAGGATTTTATTAATAGTATTCGCTATAGAGGCAATAGTTTTTATCCTATGTCTATTCCTCAAAGTCTCCAAAGAGCTGCCGAAGAGCATTTCGGCGAAAACTGGCAGTCAGAGGCGATAGGGATAAAAGGGTTTAGATTAGAAGGTCAACCTCTTTTAGATCTACCGCAAGCTCAGGCAGAGGTTATTGCCAGGCGCTTAACAGAGCTTGAACAGCTCTTAGGAAGGGCTCCTCCTTCTTTGGCGAGAGAATTAGCTTTATCTTTAGATAAAGGTTTAGATAGCTCATTGGTTAACCAGTTAAAGGGGAGTTTGGTTATAACTACTAGCCTATCTTTAACCGATGGTAACGTAGCTGCATGCAACATCCCTGCCAAAATTGTTTACATTAATCCTTACTTCTTTGAACTTGACAAAGTAAAACAGCTTGAAATACTCTACCATGAGTTCGTAAGCCATATAGCCCATAATGAGGTTGATGAGGTAAAGGCCCTAAAAGATACTAAGGAAAAGAATATACTGTTTAAGGTATCCTCTAACAAACTGGTTGCTTCTATAAATGGGGCGTTGACCATTGAAGATATTGAAAAAATAGGCATTGGAAAGAATGTGATTCTTGTTGGAGGAGATTCAGATATTTGCCATACTTACGCTTTAAATCCCTCAGGAACAAAACTTTATAATCTAGCTAGCCTTATATTGTTTGCGTTCTTATTAAATGCATTTATTCCTTTTGCCGGGGTTATAGTAGCTATTTATATTGCATACAAGATGAAGTGCTTTAACAAAATAGGCGCTTTAGTAGCTTGGGCTAAGAATAAGAAATACATACCATTTTCTATAGTAGCATTTATCCACGCCTTCCCGCTTACTTACATCTTACTCTGGCAGGCGTTACATCATAACTTATTGTCAAGATTTGGCTTATTGTCGGAACTTAACTTCGAATCTATCCTAACCCAAACCTTAATTACAGGGTTTTTCTGGGGTTCTGTGGCTTTATCCGGTATCTATTGGGCAAGGCGTTTAGGCAAGGCTTTAATCTCTTTTGCTAAGTATATGCCTAAATGGATCCAGGAGAGGCGCTTAAGGAGAGAAGCTTCTAAAGATAAGGTAGTTAAAGAAGAGAGTTTAGCAAGTAAAATATCTGATTTAGAGATAGGAGCAGCTAGGTTAAGGAAAAAGATAATAAAAATTAATCCTGAGGAAGGAGAAGAAAAGGCAAGATTAGAAGATCTTAATAAGCATCTGAAAAGTGTTGAAACCCGGTTAGCAGGTTTAAGAGAGCTAGCATACAGGGAAGGCGAAGATTATTTTGCTACTGATGCAAGCCGCCAGAGAAAGGATGCCTTCTCTGGCCACCTTAAAATGATCCACGCAACTGACGGGCTTAATAATATCGTCAAGAAGTTATTTGGGCTTATGATAGATGAGCTTAGGGGAACCTTAGGCGCACGCTTGATGGCTTCTGTAGATACACCAAAGGGTACCTTACAAGAGAAGAAGATAATTAATGCTATATTCTCTTCTTTGTTTGGATTGCAAGAATACTCTTCTGAAACTCTTATGCGGCTTACAGAAGAGTCTGATTCTATAAATAAATTGACTTACGATGATATAAAGCAATTAATCGGCAAGATCCTTGAGCTTCTCCAAGATGAGGACTTATTAAGAAATGCCTTTGACAGCCTTGAGCTTGGGGACTCAGAGTTGTCTAGTATCATTACTGCTTATTTTAAAGATCATTTAGGCAGGGATATTCCTTTAGAAAGTAAGGATAAGATAGCAGGCCTCTCAGCAGTTTTTGCCTCTTCTATCAAAGACTATATAATCTCTCAAATACAATTAGCGGCAAAGCTATTTATCTTAAAAAGAGGGACAGGTAAGGTCATTTATAACAGCATTGAAAGCCGCAAGCATGCGGATAAAGTCATTGCTAAAATCGAAGAGATAAGAACAGGCTTTAATAAGGAAGGGACAAAGTTGCCAGATGAGATATTCTCCCTTATAAACAAAGAAATTAGCGCTAAAGAAAAAGCAGAGGAAGCGCAGCTTAAGGTTTATCGTGTACTTAAAGAAGAGTTCCCTGAATTAGATATTCGTAAGGTATTTGACGCAAAGGGTTTTGCAATAAAGAGCGTTATTGTATTGGGTATGGCTGCGGCGATAACCGGAGTGCTTATTTCTGTCGGATATACCACTGATTACGACCATATCTTTGATAGTTTGGATAATACTCCTGCTATAGATAAAGCTAAGGCCACAGCGCAGGATTTTAGTGTAGATAAGGGAGCGCCTAACCCCAATGCAACCCCTTCGGATAAGGAAGTACCTCCTGCCTTAGAAGGCCAAGGACAAGTTATTATTAATCAAGAGGATAAACATAAGCCTATAGATCCAACTTTAACTACCGGGCTTGATCCTCCGGCAGGATCCTTATCAGAGCATACTGATACTAATGCATTTGCAAACGAAATAACCGTCCTTAAGGTTAAGCAGGCTATAGATGAATTTGAAGCAAGGCTTGCTTTAGATTTAGAAGAAGCAAGGTTAGAAGCTGACAACGAAATATCCAATA
>CAZIUK010000005.1:0-48027 GCA_964542785.1 uncultured Planctomycetales bacterium | reverse complement strand
ATTATGCAAGCCGCAAGAATAGGAGATATCTTTGTAACCGTTACAGGAGATATTAATGTAATACGTAGGGAACATTTTAAAATTATGAAAGATGGAGCGATAGTTTCAAACTCCGGGCATTTTAATGTAGAGTTAGATATTGAAGGGTTAAAGAGTATCTCTATTAAAAGAAGGTTAATACGTGATTTTACAGAAGAATACACCCTTAAGAACAATCGCAAGGTATATCTTTTAGGCCAAGGAAGGTTGATAAACTTAGCTGCTGCTGAAGGTCATCCTGCCTCGGTTATGGATATGTCTTTTGCTAACCAAGCGCTTTGTGCTGAATATATGTTTAAGAATTACAAGAAGTTAAAGGGGGAAGTTTATTGCGTTCCTGAAGATATTGATAAAAATATCGCTAGGCTTAAATTAAAGTCTTTAGGTATAAGAATAGACAGATTAACCGCTGAACAGAAGAAGTACCTTTCAAGTTGGCAGATGGGGACTTAAGGTAGTATTTTGTAGCCAGCAGCTAAGGGGTTAGGGGGAAGATGAAAAATATAGTAGTATTAACTACGGGAGGGGATGCTCCGGGAATGAACCCGGCGATACGTTCTGTAGTACGCTTTGGCATTTTAAGGGGTTTAAAGGTGTTCGGGGTGATGCGCGGGTGGTGGGGCTTGATTAATGAGGAGCTAAGAGAGCTTGGGCATCATTCTGTCTCCGGCATTATCAGCCAAGGCGGGACAATACTTAAAACAGGCCGTTGTCCTGAGTTTTCAAAGAAAGAGTACCAGGAGCGTGCCTTTAATACTTTAAAGAAATATTCTATTGAGGGGATGATCGTTATAGGAGGAAATGGAAGCTTTACTGCTGCGCATAACTTTGGGACTGCTTATAATATCCCTTGTATAGGCATACCCGCCTCCATTGATAATGATATAAGCGGGATTGACTTTACCATAGGCTCTGATACAGCTATTAACACCGCGCTTGATGCAATTGATAATATACGCGATACCGCAACTAGCATGGAGAGGATATTTGTGATTGAGGTTATGGGTAGAGACTCAGGGTTTATCGCCCTTTCTGTTGCTTTAGCCGGGGGGTGCGAGGATGTTATTATTCCGGAGCTAAAACCTGATTGGGAGAGGATTTGTGATGATATAGTCCAAGGGAATATCCGTGGAAAGGTAAGTTGGATTATAGTTGTAGCAGAGGGCGCTGGGAGCGCTGGCGAGATTGCTAAAAAGATAACTGAAAAGACTTCTTTAGAGACACGCGCGGTAGTATTAGGCCATGTGCAAAGAGGTGGGAGGCCAACTGCCTTTAGCCGTGATTTAGCCTTAAGACTTGGGGAATCTGCGGTCTTAGCCTTATTAGAAGGAAAAAAAGATTTGGCTGTTGGGTTGTGCTGTGGTAGGATAAGCGAAGTTAGTTTTATAGAGGCGATAAAGAAAAAAGAGATAAGGGCAGAATACTGGTATAATTTAATTAAGTCCCTTATTTAAAAAAGAACGAAAGGAGTAGCTAGTAAAGATGGGAAGAAAGCCTTTAAGTATTGATAAGCTTGCGCTGGAGTTAATTTTTAGCGATGAGGTATTGTTAAAAAAGGAGTTGTCTAAGAAGATATTAAATTTAGCCTATAAAAAGGGTATTTATCCTGCGAGCATACACCAGTTGTATGTAGCATTTGGGAAAAAAGAGGTGTCTGGTTTTACTGTTCCGGCGATAAACCTAAGAAGTATGACCTATGATTTAGCGCGGGCGATATTTAGGACGGCAAAAAAGAATAACAGCGCAGCGTTTATCTTTGAAATCGCAAAGTCTGAGATGGGATATACTGCACAGCCTCCGGTGGAGTTTACCGGGGTTATATTGGCAGCTGCGATAAAGGAGGAGTGGCAGGGCCCGGTATTTATTCAGGCAGACCATACGCAGGTAAATTTAAAAAAATACAAAGAGGATGCTAAAAAGGAGCTTGAGGTTTTACAGGATTTAATTGCTGATGCAGTTGAAAATGGTTTTTATAACATTGATATAGATTCTTCTACTTTGGTGGATCTATCCAAGGGGGATGTTAAGAAACAGCAGAAGGATAATTATGAGGCGTGCGCTAAGCTTACGCAATTTATCCGTAGGATAGAACCAAAGGGGATTACTGTTTCAGTTGGAGGGGAGATCGGCGAGGTAGGACATTCTAACTCCACTCCTGAAGAGTTACGTTCATTTATGCAAGGGTTTAATGAAAGGTTGCGTAAGGGGTTAGCCGGCATCAGCAAGATTTCAATTCAAACCGGAACTTCTCACGGAGGGGTTGTGATGGCTGATGGAAGCATCGCCGAAGTAAATTTAGATTTTGATACCTTAAAAAGAATATCTAATATAGCCAAAGAAGAGTTTGGTTTAGGCGGAGCAGTTCAGCATGGCGCTTCTACCTTACCGGAAGATATGTTCCATAAGTTTCCGCAGAATGATACATTAGAGGTGCATTTAGCAACAGGGTTTCAAAATATGATGTTTGAAAGCAGGCACTTTCCTGTAGAGCTTAAAAACAGAATTTATGACTGGCTTAAGGTTAATCTTGCCTCTGAAAGAAAAGAAGGCGAGACAGATGAACAGTTTTTCTATAAGACTCGTAAAAAGGCCTTAGGTCCTTTTAAGAAGGAGATTATGGGATTATCGCAAGAGACGCGCGATGCAATTGCTGCTGAAATTGAGGGGAAGTTTGATTTTCTCTTTAAACAACTGGATACGGTTAATAACAAGGATATAGTGGATAAATATATTACATTAAAACGCGTTATTCTACGTAAAAGAAGCGCAAAAGAGGTAGTCCACGACGGAGAAGGAGCGGATTAATATGCGTTCGGATAAAGTTAAAAAAGGTTTAGAGAGAGCGCCACACAGGGCGCTATTGCACGGTACAGGGCTTTCTAGGAAGAGTTTAGACAGGCCCTTCATAGGAGTAGCTACTTCTTTTACTGACCTTATCCCAGGCCATGTGGGTATGCGCGATTTAGAGAGGTTTATTGAGCGCGGTATATGCTATGGCGCAGGGACTCCTTTCTTTTTTGGCGTCCCCGGTGTATGTGATGGTATTGCCATGGGGCATCTGGGGATGTGTTATCCTATGGCCTTGCGTGAAATAGTAGCTGATACTATAGAGACTGTTTGTAATGCGCATCAACTTGATGGCATTGTTTGTTTGACTAATTGCGATAAGATTACCCCGGGGATGCTTATGGGGGTTGCGCGGCTTAATATCCCGGCGATAATTGTCACAGCCGGACCAATGATCTCAGGAAGGTTCAATAAGAGGAAACTCGCCTTTGTTCATGATACATACGAAGGCATGGCTAGGGCTAAGAAAGGGGATATCTCAATGAGGGAGTTATCCTGCATTGAGCTTGAGGCTTGCCCGGGGCAGGGTTCTTGCCAAGGCCTATATACCGCAAACACTATGGCTTGCCTTACTGAGACTATGGGCATGTCCATACCTGGTTGCGGAACTGCTCTTGCTATATCCGCTAAAAAAAGAAGGATTGCAGAGGCTAGCGGAGAAAGAATAGTAGAGCTAGTAAGAAGAAATATCCGCCCTAGGGATATCATTACCAAAGAATCCTTAGAGAATGCCATTGTGGTGGATATGGGATTAGGGGGCTCTACTAATACGGTCCTACATCTTATGGCAATAGCGCATGAGGCAGGCATTGACCTTGACCTTAAGACATTTGATAGGATAAGTAAGAGTGTTCCGCACATCGCTAATATTGAGCCTGCAGGAACGTATTTTATGGAGGATGTTGAGTATGCAGGGGGTATCCCGGCAGTATTAAAGAGATTAAAATCAAAACTTAATAATACCCTAAATGTAAGCGCAGATAAGACCTTTGATATTGCTGATAGGGCGATAATCTTTGATGATGATGTTATCAGGCCATTAAATAAAGCTTACCATAAACAAGGGGGGATAGCAGTTCTTTATGGGAATATTGCCCCTAAGGGAGCAGTAGTAAAACAATCAGGCGTGAGTGATAAGATGATGAAGTTTACCGGGCGTTGCCGGGTCTTTAACCGTGAAGAAGAGGCGATGAAGGCAATTATGAATAGAAAGATTAAGGCGGGGGATTGTGTTGTTATCCGTTATGAAGGCCCTGCAGGAGGGCCTGGGATGCGCGAGATGCTTGCACCAACTGCTTCAATAGTAGGATTAGGTTTAGCTGACTCCGTAGCCTTAATCACCGATGGAAGATTCTCCGGGGGGACTAAGGGTCCTTGTATAGGGCATATCTCTCCGGAAGCTTCAGCTGCCGGGCCAATAGCAATATTAAAAGACGGAGATATAGTTGAGATAGATATACCTAACCGCAAACTTAATGCTAAATTAAGCAAGCAAGAGATAGAAAAGAGATTTAAGGGTTGGAAGCCGGTTAGCCCAAAGATTAAGTCAGGTTACCTTTGGCGTTATTTAAGGTTAGTTACTTCTGCAGATAAAGGAGCGGTTTTAGAATAATTGAGTAAATATGAAGATGAAGGGCGCAAGGATACTATTAGAGTCTTTGAAGAAAGCAGGTGTGGAGGTTATTTTTGGATATCCGGGGGGGGCTGTCCTGCCTATCTTTGATGTCCTCTATGATTTTGATATAAGGTTTATACTTACCCGTCATGAGCAAGGGGCTGCGCATGCTGCCGACGGATACGCGCGCGCAACTAGTAAGGTAGGTGTATGCCTAGCTACCTCAGGCCCGGGGGCTACTAATTTAGTCACCGGTATAGCAAATGCGTATATGGATTCTGTGCCTTTAGTTGCCTTAACCGGGCAGGTAGGCACGCATCTAATTGGTAATGACGCTTTTCAGGAGGCGGATGTAACAGGTATTACCCGGCCGATAACAAAGCATAATTTTTTAGTAAAAGATGTAAAAGATTTAGCGCGCACTATTGCCGAGGCTTTTTATATTGCCTCAAGCGGAAGGCCCGGTCCGGTTCTTATTGATATCCCATTAGATATTCAAAGGGCAGAGGCGGATTTTATCTGGCCTGAGCAGGTTAAACTCCGTAGTTATCAACCGACTTACTTTGGGCATCCAGGGCAGATTAAAAAAGCAGCCAAGCTTCTCTCTTTATCTAAAAAGCCGATTATTTATGCTGGAGGAGGGGTTATCTCTTCAGGGGCGAGTATGGCTTTAAGGGCATTAGCAGAAAAGACGCAGATTCCGGTAACAACTACTTTTATGGGGTTAGGGTCTTTTCCGGCAACAGATAATCTTTCTTTAGGCATGCTCGGCATGCACGGGACAGCTTATGCAAACCATGCGGTTATGGAGTCGGATTTAATTATTGCCATAGGCGCTCGTTTTGATGATCGGGTAACGGGTAGGTTAGACCATTTTGCGCCTCATGCAAAGATTATACATATAGATATTGATCCCTCTTCAATTAGTAAAAATGTTAAAGTTGATATTCCTATAGTTGGAGATGCTAAGAATATATTAGAGGAGTTTTTAGAGGATATTAAGAAACTTCCGGATACAACTGCTTGGCTTAAAACAATTGATGCCTGGAAGAAGAAATATCCGCTGGCCTATAAGAAAGAGGGTAGCCGGATTAAACCGCAGTATATACTAGAAGAGCTTTGGCAGATAACCAAAGGAGACGCTATCCTTTGTACTGAGGTAGGGCAAAGCCAGATGTGGGCATGCCAGTGGTATAACCACTTAAACCCGCGCACCTGGATTTCAAGCGGCGGGTTAGGAACTATGGGGTTTGGCCTTCCTGCGGCCATGGGAGCAAAGTTAGGCTCGCCGGACAAGGAGGTCTTTAATATTGCTGGAGATGGCTCTATACAAATGAATATTCAGGAGTTAGCTACCTGTGTTGAGAATAAGATAAATGTAAAAACACTAATTTTTAATAATGGGTATTTAGGTATGGTAAGGCAATGGCAGGAGTTATTTTACAAGAAACGCTACTCCTATACTCCTATCATCAGCCCGGATTTTGTAAAATTAGCAGAGAGCTACGGCGCAGTAGGGATGCGTATTACTAAAAAAGAAGAGGTAAGGGGAGCTATCAGGAAGGCGATAGAGATAGATAATACTGTTTTTGTTGAGTTTATTATAGATCCTGAAGAGAATGTTTGGCCTATGGTCCCTGCGGGACAGGCGATTGATAAGATGATTGATGGTTTAGCGTAAGTTTATGAAACATACAATTTCAGTTTTAGTAGAGAATAAGTTTGGAGTATTAGCGCGCATTGCAGGACTTTTTAGCGCGCGCGGATATAATATTGTTTCTTTAGCTGTCTCTGAGACATTGGATCCTACGATTTCATATATGACTTTAGTCGTTGATGCTAAGGATGCAAAGGTTTTAGAGCAGATAAAGAAGCAGTTGAATAAATTAATAGATGTTATTACGGTAACTGACTTTACTAAGAAAGAGCATATAGACCGGGAACTTATCTTGGTAAAGGTAAAATATAAGCCGCAAGATAAGGAGAGGCTGGAATCTATTTTTCGTAAATACATAGGAAAGGTTATACTTTACAAAGATGATACAGCGATAATAGAGGCAGTAGGCGCTCAGGCTCAGATAAAATTACTCCTTGAGGAGTTGGATAGGTTTGGAATTAAGGAGTTGATCAGGACAGGTAAATTAGCTATAAGCAACTAATAAAAGAAAAGGAGGAGTTAAGAGATGGCTAAGATTTATTATGATAATGATGCGGACCTTAATTTGTTAAGTGATAAGACCATTGCGATTATAGGTTACGGGACGCAGGGGAGAGGACAGTCTTTATGCTTGCGTGATTCAGGGGTAAGGGTGATTATTTCTGAGATGGGAGGTACTTATAATTTTCAGCAGGCAAAGAGAGATGGGTTTACTCCTCTCTTGGCTTCCGATGCCGCAAAGGGAGCGGATATTATTCAGGTATTAACGCAAGATCATGTACAGGCAAAGGTTTATAATGAGGCGATAAAACCTAATTTAAAGAAAGGTAAAGCGTTATGTTTTTCTCACGGGTTTAATATCCGTTATAAGCAGATTAAGCCCCCTAAGAATGTTGATGTTTTTATGGTTGCTCCTAAAGGCCCTGGGGCTTTGGTAAGAAAGATGTACGAAGAGGGTAAGGGTGTTCCGTCTTTGATTGCTATATATCAAGATGCAACGGGCGAGGCAAAGCAGTTAGCGCTTGCCTATGCTAAAGCGATTAAGGCGACAACTGCTGGTGTTATTGAGACAACCTTTGAAGAGGAGACTGAGACAGACCTTTTTGGCGAGCAGGCAGTCCTCTGCGGAGGGGTAAGTGAGCTTATTAAAGCAGGATTCGATACTTTAATAGAAGCAGGTTATCAACCGGAGATTGCTTATTTTGAAGTCTTGCATGAGTTAAAATTAATTACCGATTTGATTCAGGAGCGCGGCATAACCGGGATGCGCAGGGGTGTCTCTAATACCGCTTGCTATGGTGATATAACCCGCGGGCCAAGGATCATTACTCCTAAAACTAGAAAAGAGATGAAGAAGATATTGAAGGAGATAAAGAGTGGAAAATTTGCCAAGGAGTGGATTAGGGAGAATGAGGAGGGCAGGCCTAATTACAATAAACTTCTTTCTGAAGGGGACAATCATTTAATTGAAAAGATAGGCAAAGAGCTTAGAGAGATGATGCCCTGGATGAAAAAGTAATAAGATGAAAAACTCAAGATGAATAAGATATTTATATTTGATACTACTTTAAGGGATGGGGAGCAGGCTCCGGGAGGTTCATTAACTGACCAAGAAAAGTTAGAAGCAGCTTTTCAACTTGAAAGGCTTGGAGTTGACTTTATAGAAGCGGGTTTTCCTATTGCTTCACCCGGAGATTTTAAGGGGGTATTGAATATATCTAAATCCATTAAGGGGTGTGGGATCTGTGCTTTGGCGCGCTGTTTAAAGCCGGATATTGAAGCGGCATGCAAGGCAATCAAACCGGCACGAAGGCCGCGCCTGCATATTTTTATGGCGACATCCAAAATTCATCTTAAATATAAATTCAAAAAGGCAGAGGATGAGATATTAAGGATTGCTTTAAAGGCTACTAAATTAGGCAGAAGGCTCTGTTCTGATATAGAGTTTTCTCCTGAAGATGCTACTCGGTCAGAGAGGGATTTTTTATACCGGATTATAGAAGGAGTCGTTAAAGAAGGGGTGCGGACGATAAATATTCCGGATACTACCGGCTACACCTATCCTCAGGAGCTTTACTCTTTGATTGAGGATATTAAGAATAATGTGCCTAATATTAATAAAACAGTTATATCAGTGCATTGCCATGATGATTTAGGCATGGCTGTTGCAAATTCTCTTTCAGGCGTATTAGCCGGGGCGCGCCAAGTGCATTGTACTATTAATGGCATTGGCGAGCGGGCAGGGAATGCTTCTCTAGAAGAGATAGTCATGGCGATAAAGACCCGTAAAGATGTTTTTGGACCCCTTTATACGGATATAAAGACAAAGGAGATATTTAAATCTTCGCGGATGATAAGCAACCTTACGGATTTTATTGTTCCTCCTAATAAGGCGATAGTAGGTAGGAATGCTTTTTCTCATGAATCAGGGATACATCAGGATGCGGTATTGAAAAAGCGTATAACCTATGAGATTATGAACCCTAAGGACGTTGGGGTAACTTCTAACCAGTTAATTTTAGGGAAACACTCAGGTAGGCATGCTTTTAGGGATAGGTTAAAAGTCCTTGGTTATAACCTTAAAGAGGAGAAATTAAATAAGGCCTTTGTGCGTTTTAAAGAGGTTGCCGATAAGAAAAAGGATATCTTTGATGATGACCTAAGGGCCATAGTAGAAGATGAGATAAGGGTAATTAAGCCTTTGTGGGAGCTGGTAAGTTTTGAGGTTAATTCAGGGTCTAAGATTAAACCTAAAGCCACAATTCATCTAAATAAAAAAGATAAGCTGTTGATGGGTTTTTCTTTTGGAGACGGCCCGGTGGACGCAGTCTTTAAAGCGTTAGATAATATAATTGGTTACAACGCAAGGCTTAAAGATTTTAGGCTTGAGGCAGTTACCTCAGGTAAGGACGCCCTAGGGCAAGTTAGTCTAAAGCTTAAGATTAAAGATAAGGTTTTAGTTGGGCGCGGGGCAAGTACCGATATCATTGAAGCGGCTATCAGGGCGTATTTAGATGCCGTCAATAGGTTAGAGCTTAAATGACTAAGGGCATCACCTTTGGTTTGATAGGATACCCCTTAAAACATAGTTTGTCTGCTTTTATGCATAATGCCGCCTTTGTCAATTTGAAGATAAAGGCGAAGTATAAACTCTTTCCTTTAAAAGAAGATGAAGTTTCTTCCTTTTTCTTAAATCTTGCTAAAAATAATATACGTGGATTAAATATAACTATACCTTACAAGGAGCGGGTTTTACGGCTCCCTTGTGTAAGGGTAAATAGCGCGGTTAAATCTATAGGCGCGGCAAATACTCTTTTGGTAGATAAGGCAGGTAGGTTTAAATTTTTTAATACTGATTATTTAGGATTTTTAAGGCATTTAAAAGAACTAAAACTTAAACCTAAAAGGGTGGGGATATTAGGTGCCGGTGGAGCATCTAAGGCAATATCCTTTGCCTTAGGGAAAAGCAGGGCATTAGAAGTAGTTATTTATGATATTGACCATTTTCGTTCTTTAAGCCTTATGAGAAGATTTAACCGTATATTCCCTAATACTAAGTTTATAGCAGTTGGAAATATAGAGGAGTTGAGGTTGAAGGATAAGGACCTTTTAATTAACGCTTCTCCCATAGGGATGAAAGCCACCGATTCTCTTATAATCAACCGGAAGGATTTACATAGAGGTATCTTTGTTTATGATTTAATATACAATCCTAAAGAGACTAAACTTTTAAAAGCAGCCAAGGAAGTAGGGGCCAACTGCTCTAATGGTTTAAGTATGCTTCTCTATCAGGCGGTAGAGTCTTTAAACATATGGTTAAGTCCAAAGAGCTCTCCGATTAAGGCGATGCAGGCGGCTTTAAAGAGTGCTGTTAAACGTATTCAATAAGAGGAGGGGGGGTATGATTGCGAATATAATAATTTTTATATTAGGGGCAATAGTAGGAAGTTTTTTAAATGTTTGCATACACCGGATGCCAAATTCAGAATCTGTCGTCTGGCCGCGCTCCCATTGCCCTAAATGCAAAAAGCGTATACCAGCATATGATAATATACCTTTTATAAGTTTTATTCTGTTAAAGGGAAGATGCCGCGTATGCAAAGAGAAGATTCCTTTGCGTTACCCGTTAGTAGAGTTTTTGACAGCGTTGATTTTTCTTTTTTTGTTTATCCGTTTTGGATTAAGGTATGATCTATTTTTTTATTTTGTCCTTGCCTGCGCTTTAATTATAGCTACCTTTATAGATATACCGCATAGGATAATACCTGATGAGATAAGTTTAGGCGGAATGATTGTAGGGTTTATTTTGAATGCAGTAAGAGGTGTAGATTTAAATCTTTTTTCTTTTAGTTTTAAGCCTATGGTTAATTCCCTGTTTGGTATAATAATAGGCGCAGGCGTAATTTTTTTAACCGGTTGGCTCTTTGACCTTGTATATTTTAAGCTTTTAAAAAAGCCTCCGATACAAGGAGAAACTGAATCTATGGGCGGAGGGGATGTAAAATTATTAGGGATGATCGGAGCCTTCTTAGGTTGGCAGAGGGCGCTATTAACTTTCTTTTTGGCCCCTTTTTTTGGGGCGATTATAGGCGTATATATACTTATAAAAAAGAAGGACCATACTATACCTTATGGCCCTTTTCTATCTTTGGCTGCGTTTTTTTCCATATTCTATTCAGATAAGATAATGCGCCTTTTGTTCCCTTAAAAGCATTATGTCTAAACTTACAAAAAATAAAGATATTTTAAGTCATAGGAGAGCGGGAGTGTTAATACCGCTCTTTTCTATTTATTCAAAGGATAGTTTTGGAATCGGAGACTTTAGAGACCTTAAATTAGCTGTTGATTGGGTTAAAAAAACCGGTAGTTCAATATTACAGCTTTTACCTATGAATGAGATGGGCCCTGTTTTTTGCCCGTATGACTCTTTTAGTTCTTTTGCCTTAGAGCCTGTCTATGTCTCTTTTTTAGGTTTACCTATCCCCAAGGATAAATCTATTTTGAGGCAGATAGAGGGCCTAAAAAATGGTTTACCTTTAACTAGAGATTATGTTGATTATAAGGTTAAGGAAGAAAAGCTACGTATATTGCGTCAAATCTTTTTAATGCAAAGGAAAGATGAACTAAGAGGGCTGTCAGATTTTAAAAAGGAGAATGCTTACTGGCTTGATGACTTTGTATTATTCAAGGCGTTAAAAAAATTCTACAATGGGTTAGCTTGGTATGATTGGGCTAGTGAGCATAAGAGCAGAGATACCGGGGCATTAGATAAGTTTTGCCAGCGGCACGCTGAAGAGATAAAATTTGAGGAGTGGGTACAGTGGCAATTAAGTAAGCAATTTAAGGGCGTTAGAAGATACGCTCAAGAAAAAGGCATACTGTTAAAAGGGGATCTGCCTATTTTAGTCTCAAGGGATTCTAGCGATGTATGGGCGCATCCTGAGTTTTTTAAATTAGATTTTGCTTCGGGGGCACCTGTAGATATGTATTGCTCTTTGGGACAACGTTGGGGGATGCCTACTTATAATTGGGATAATATAGAAAGGGATGGGTTTACATACCTAAAAGAAAAGTTAAGATACGCAGAGAATTTTTATGATATCTTGCGCATCGATCATGTTGTTGGTCTTTTTAGGATATGGAGTATTCCTTATAATGAGCCGCAGGAGAATCAAGGCTTAAACGGTTTTTTTGATCCTCAGGAAGAGCATCTATGGGGGCCTCAGGGAAGAAAGATTTTAAAGGTAATGCAGGATAGCTGTAGGATGCTTTTGTGCGCTGAAGATTTAGGGGTTATCCCTAAAGTTTGTATTGATACTTTAAGGGAGTTAAATATTCCCGGTAATGACGTCCAGCGTTGGGTAAAAGACTGGCATAATAGGCACACATTTTTAGAGGCTAAAGAATACCGGGAAATTTCCGTAGCTATGCTCTCTACGCATGATACTACTAATTGGGCTGCCTGGTGGGAGAATGAGGCAGGGACGGTGGACGCAGAACTTTTTATACGCAAGTGTTGTGACCACCGCGGGATTGGTTTTGATAGGGGAAAGGGTAAGCTTTTTGACCCGCTGCTTAGCAGGCATGGAAGGTTGCGTTGGCGCAACGAGATTGATTCCGCAGATAAATTATTAGACATTTTATCCTCAGGTAGATTTATTCCAAGAGATCATCTCTTAGATTTTGTAGATATGTGGGAGAATACCTTTAAGGAGAAGGATAAGCTTTGGGGCATTTTAGGGTTGGTAGGACCAATGAGGGAAGAGTGTGATGCCGAAATTTTCTCTGCTATTTTAAGGTTTATCCTAAAGGTAAACTCAGTTATCGCTATTAATAATATCTTTGACATACTCTATTACGGAGAGTTTTTGAAAGAAGATTCCTATAAATACAGGATTAATATTCCCGGTACCGTCTCTAAATCTAACTGGTCTTTAAAATCCCCCATTCCACTTGAAGACTTATTAAAAGATAATGTTACTTCTAATTTTCGTAAATTAGTTTTAGAATCTGCAAGGGTGTAGAGGCAGAAAATACTATAATTATGTCGGCATTAAAGGGTCTAGAGTTATACATATCTAAGCGCGTTGGACGAGCAGTAATGGATTATAAGATGATTTCTCAAAAGGAGAGAATCGCCGTTGGGGTATCCGGAGGTAAGGATAGCTTAGCGCTTTTACGGATTCTCTTAAGTCGTAAGAGATTCGTCCCGATTGATTATGAGGTTGTCGCTTTGCATATTGATTTAGGTTACCCTAAATCAGTGGCCGTTCCCTTAGAGAGATATTTTAAAAAGATAAAAGTTAAATACCACATAGAGAAAGTAGATGCATTAAAGGGTGTTAATAAGAAGGACATAAATTGTTTTTGGTGCGCTTGGAATAGAAGAAGAGCCCTCTTTGAGGCGTCTAACCGCCTTAAATGCGATAAGCTTGCCCTGGGGCATCATAAGGATGATATTGCGCAAACGATTATGCTGAATATGTTTTTTCAGGGGGAGATATCGGCGATGTCTCCTAAGCAGAGTTTATTTAACGGGAAGATTAATATTATACGTCCATTTGTTTATGTTGAAGAGCGCATGATTGCTTCTTTTGCGCGTAAGGAAAAAATTCCCCTTCAAAATTATCGTTGTCCTAATCAAGCTTCATCTAAGCGCGTTAGAATGGCTAAAATAATAAAGGAGCTGGAAAGTTTCTGCCCGGAAGTAAAGACCAATATTTTAAGGAGCGTAAAAAGGATAAAGAAAGAATATTTACTTTGATAAACAGATAGCTATGTTATAATTACGGATGAGGAGATTTTGATGCCGGGTATAATTTTAGGAGTTATATTTTTTATTTTTTGCGTCGGGGTATTATTTTTAATTTTTAAGGCCTCTTCCCAGGTTAACATTCAGCTTAACCAGATGAACCGGATTTTACAAGAGTCTAACAAGATAGTATCCCAAAATTTAGGAGATACCTTAAGCGCATTTGGCAATGTTAAGGAGCAGTTGGGGAAATTAGAGGTTACGAATAGACAGATTATAGACATAAGTAAGGATATTTCAAGCCTTCAAGAGTTATTGCGCGCTCCTAAGCTTAGAGGGGCAATAGGAGAGACTCTGCTAGAAAACCTCTTATCTGAAGTTTTGCCAAAAGAGCACTATTTACGTCAATACCGTTTTAAAACCGGGGATGCGGTAGATGCGGTAATTAGGCTTGCAGACAAGCTGGTCTCGGTTGATGCAAAATTTAGCTTAGAAAATTTTCAGAAGATGCTGCAAGCACAGGAAGAAACAGTTAAATTATCATACAGGAAAAAATTCATTCAGGATGTAAAAAACCGTATTGATGAAGTTGCGTCAAAATATATACTCCCTCAGGAGAACACTTATGATTTTGCCCTTATGTATATCCCGGCAGAGAATATTTATTATGAGGTTGCTATAAAAGAAGACCTCTTCTCATACGGATTAAGTAAAAAGGTTATCCCTGTCTCTCCTAACACCTTCTACGCTTATTTACAGGTAATCTGTTTTGGTTTGAAAGGTTTAAAGGTTGAAGAGAATGTAAAGGCTATTATCAGCTCATTAAGTGCTTTGGACATAGAGCTAAATAAGTTTAAAGAAGAGTTTGATATTTTAGGAGGGCATATAAATAACGCTAATACTAAGTATTTAGACGCCCAAAAGCGCTTAGGGAAATTCTCCGATAGATTATTGGATTTACAGGATAGTAAGTAGATTGAAGGATAAAGAAGAGGTATATTTAAAGGTTAAGGTTGTCCCTAATTCCGGTAGGAGGCTGGTAAAAAAAGAGGCATCCGGAATTTTAAAGGTTTATCTTGCTAAGCCGGCAATAGAAGGCAGGGCTAATAAAGAGTTAATAGTTTTGTTAGCAGAATACCTTGGCGTTAAAAAGAGGCTTATTGATATAATTAAGGGAGAGAAAGCGAGGGAGAAAATTGTCAGGGTTTGTCAACGAGTCTAATCTTATAATCGCATTCTCCGGTCGTAAGCATGGGAATATGTCTTTGTATTACGGAGAAACACCGGAGGCTTTAAATAACCGCAGGGTTTTTTTAAGTAGTTTAGGCATTGATTACCGTGATTTAGTTTGCGCGCGTCAGGTTCACGGGGATAATATAAGGTATGTTACGGAGGATGATAAAGGAGCTGGCGCAAGTGCATACGGCGGCTCTATAGCTGATACCGACGGATTTATAACCGATAGAAAGAATCTGCCTATTGCAATCTTTACTGCAGATTGCCCGTCTATGTTTATCTATGATCCTTCTCTTCCGGCGATAGCTCTTTTGCATTGCGGTTGGCGTAGTTCAAGGTTAAGGATAGCCTCAAAGGCAGTAAGGCTTATGCAGAAAGAGTTTAATAGCAAGCCTAAAAATTTATACGTTGGGTTTGGTTCCGGTATTAGAGGGTGTTGTTATCAGGTCTCAGAGGATTTTAGCAGTTACTTTACTGAAGGGTTAATTAGAAAAGGCGGGCAGCTGTATTTAGATTTAACAGAGGCTAATGCTTGGGAGTTACTTGCCTGCGGACTCAGGAAAGAGAATATCTATCCGCCGCAGGCGTGCACTTTTTGCCATAATGACGAGTTTTTTTCTTTTCGTAAAGAAGGGTTTACCTGTGGCAGGATGCTTTCGGTTATGATGCTTAAATGAGCTTAACAAAAAAATACAAATTAGATTTTATTTTACATGTTTATGATTTTTCTTTGCAGGAAGTAAATAATTCCTTGTCTGAGTTCGGAGAGGGTTTGTTAGTCGTTGATTCTTCTTGGCAGGAGAAGAGGGGAAAAGATTTTACTGTTAGAATTAAAACCGAAGACCCGCAGTTGGTGTTTGACGCCTGTTCTCAGCTTGGGAGGATAAGGTCAGTAAAGATAGACCAAGAGGAGGGTTAATTTTGTATCGCGTGGTCTTAGTAACTGCAAAAAACAAGAAGGAAGCCAAGGGTATTGCCGAGAGGTTAATTAAAAAGAGGCTTGCTGCTTGCGTAAATATTATAAATAATGTGGAATCTCTATTCCGCTGGCAGGGTAAAATTGATTCTGCGCTTGAAGTCTTGCTTATTATTAAAACCAAGCAAGGCAAGATAGGTAAGGTTATAAGCCAGGTAAAAGCTGTGCATAGCTATGAAGTCCCGGAGATAATAAGCCTGCCTATATCTTCAGGTTTTAAGCCTTATTTAAACTGGATAGATGAATCTATCAGGTAACCCAATAGATTATATCTTTGCTTTTTTAGGGGGAGTGGCAGTCAGTTTTACTCCTTGTGTCTATCCTTTGGTTCCCGTTACTATAGGTTATATAGGCATAAAGGGTAGTTCCTGTTTAAGAGGGTTTATATTAAGCTTAATTTATGTAAGCGGTATGGCGCTTGTTTATTCGGCTTTAGGGCTCTTTGCCGCTTTAAGCGGAAAATTTTTTGGTAGTATTAGTAACCATCCGGTTACTAATATTTTAGTAGGCATTATAATAATTATCTTTGGGTTGTCTCTTTTTGGTTTATTTACTATTGCTTTTAAGGGTTTTAATTTTAGGCAAGGATATTTGGGAAAGAAAAGCTACCTCTCTGTTTTTTTATTAGGGTTATCTTCAGGCTTGGTTGTCTCTCCTTGCCTTACCCCTGTTTTAGGCTCAATACTCTCTTATCTTGCTACAGGTAAGAATGTGTTTTATGGAGTAGGGCTTTTAGCTGCTTTTGCTTATGGTATGGGCCTTATTCTTATAATATCAGGTTCATTCAGTGCTTTTTTAGCTAGTTTACCTAAGTCCGGTAAATGGATGTTAATATTTCAAAGGTTAGCCGGGGTTGTTTTATTGATTATGGGATTATATTTTATTTATACCGGTATTTTGAGTATAGGGTGATTCTATGAGGATGGTAAGGTTTGCATGGTTTTTTGCTATTTTAATTTTAGTTTCAAGTTGTAATTCCGACCTAAGTTCATCCCCCTATAAAGATAATTTGTTAGTGCCGTATGATTTTAAGTTAGAGAATATTTATGAAGAGGAGGTTTCTCTTGGAAGTTACTTAGGCAAAAAAGCGGTTATTATTGTCTTTTGGGCTACGTGGTGTCCTTACTGCAGGTCTGCCTTAGTTGATTTAAAAGGCAAAAGAGAGTATTTAAATAACGAGGGGATTGAGGTCTTAGCCGTTAATGTCGGGGAGTCCTTGCAGAAAGTTAAGAGCTTTGTGGCGGGAGTAGGGCTGGATTTTGTTGTCCTATTAGATAGGGATCTTATGGTCTCGGATACCTATGGAATTTTAGGCGTTCCGACTTTTATTGCTATTAGTAAATCCGGAAAGGTAGTATATAGCGGCAACCGTTTCTATAAAGAAAAACTTAAGGATTTGAATTTAGAGTAATAAGGGTTAATATAAGAAGAGATTGTATTTTTGTTTTGCTAATAGAAGGATTAGAGGTTTATTTATGCAGAGACTAAGAGGATTAGCTACTGGTATAGGGAGCCTGCCCCATAGTGAGGCTGTAGATGCACTTAGGCTTATCTTTAAGTACATGCCACAGATTCCGTTTTGGCCTCAATTACCCAAACGTAGTTTAAAAGAAGGGATGGTTGCTCAGTTTAGCGAGAATATGCCTTGTATAAAGGTAAGCCAGGAAGGTATTTTTTTTGATTCTTTTAATAAGGATAAAAAGTTAGAGGAGTTTTATGATAAGGTGATCTCCGCTGACCTTGATTACTTTAAGATAACTTCTGATTTTGCCCCGGGGCTTTATAAGTTTTATGATGAGTTATCATCTGGTGATGCTATTTCTTGCGCGCAGGTTTTAAAGCTACAGGTTACGGGGCCTTTTACCTTTTCTGCCGCAGTCAACGATGAATCAGGAGCTCCTATTTTACATAATAAGGTATTTCTACAGGCTGCCTTAAAGTTGTTAGGCATGAAAGCGCTTTGGCAGGCAGATAAGTTTAAGGGCTTGGGCAAACCTTTAGCCCTCTTTATAGACGAGCCATATCTGGGGTCTTTTGGCTCGGCCTATACCCCCTTAAACAGGCAGGAGGTTGTTTTGGGGTTAACAGAGTTTAGTGAATTCCTTAAGCCTGCGTATGATTTATTAGGGGTGCATTGTTGCGGGAATACCGATTGGTCTATCTTTACCGAAGTAGAAAATATTGATATTATAAGTTTTGATGCTTTTGATTATTTGGAGAAATTTATTCTTTACGCCAAAGAGGTTAAAGGTTTTTTAGAGCGCAAAGGTTTAATTTGCTGGGGGATTGTTCCTACGCGGGATTTTACCGATAAAGAGGATTTAAGATTCTTAATCAGTAAATTACGTTTTGGGATAGAGTCATTAGTAAAAAAAGGGGTAAGCGAAGAGCTTATAAGAGAGAGGTTGATTATCTCTCCTGCGTGCGGGTTAGGAGCGCTTACGGTAGAAGAGGCTGAGAATAGGCTTCAGCTTTTAGCTGAAGCTTCGGAATTTATAAGAAAAAATCTATAAGGATTATTTTAAAGGATAAAACCTTAAAAAAATAAACTATTTGACAAAGTGCAGGAAAAGTTATATCATACTTAAACCTTTTAACTTTACTTTTTGAGGATTCAGTTTAATGAAAGAGATTCGTATTCATGCCCGCGCTGGTCAAGGCGCTATAACAACAGCTTCATTATTAGGATATGCCTATTTTCTAAAAGGTTTATATCCTTATGCTTTCCCGAGTTTTGGCGCTGCGCGCATGGGCGCTCCTATGAACGCATTTGTGCGCGTAGATTCAAATCCCGTACGCTTACGTAGCCAGATTTACGAGCCTGATTATTTACTAATAGTAGATTACACCCTTATGCGGGGGTTTAATTGCCTATCAGGGCTTAAGGAGGACGGCATAGTGATTATAAACGCTAAGGAGGATCTTTTAGGTTCCTTTAAGGTTAAGGCTAAGCAGAAAGTCTTTATTGTTCCCGCTAACGAGATTGCTTTACGGCATATCGGAAGGCCGCTTGGCAATACTGCTATGCTAGGGGCGTTTTGCGCAGCTACAGGTGAACTGACTTTAGATGATTTAAATAAAGCTATTAAACATAGGTTTGCTCAAAGATTGCAAGAGGTTAATATAAAATCAGCAAAGGAAGGTTTTGATTATGTTCGGTCCATTAGTTTGTAAGCCTGCTTCAAGCAGGAGTAATAAGACAGGCTCTTGGCGTACGGGTTTAAAGCCAAAGTTTCTTAAGAAGAATTGTATTGCCTGTAATATGTGCTTAATAATCTGCCCGGAGGCATGCATAGACGGCAAAGAAAAGAACTCTTATGATTTTGATCCTGATTATTGCAAGGGTTGCGGTAATTGTGCGGCAATTTGCCCTAAGAAGGATATAGAGATGGTAAAGGAAGGTTAGGTATGAAAGAGTTTTTAGAAGGGTCATTAGCCATAGCTGAAATAGTTAGGCTCTGTAAGCCGGGAGTAATTTCTGCTTATCCGATTACCCCTCAGACTCATATAGTAGAGGAGCTTGCCCAGATAGTAGCTGATGGCAAGTTAAATGCACAATTTGTCAATGTGGAGAGTGAACATTCTGCTGCCTCTTTAGTCTTAGGATCAGTTGCCTGTGGGGTTAGAAGTTATACCGCTACCAGTTCGCAAGGGTTATTTCTTATGGCAGAGGTCCTTTATAATATTTCCGGGATGAGGCTTCCGGTAGTTATGACTACTGCTGCGCGTGCTATATCTGCTCCGATTAATATCTGGAATGACCATCAGGATGTAGTATCTCTACGTGATTCAGGATGGGTTCAATTTCACGCTGAGAATATTCAGGAGGCAGTTGACTTGCACGTAATGGCTTATAAGTTGGCTGAGGATAGGTCTATAATGCTTCCGGTCATGGTTTGCGTTGATGGTTTTATCTTAACCCATGGGGTTGAGGTAGTAGATATACCTTCGCAGGATATGGTAGATAAATTTTTGCCTCCTTACAAGGCTCCTTACAAATTAGATATTGCAAATCCCCTAACATTGGGCCCTTTAGTTGATCCTGAATTTTATACAGAGACGCGTTTTGCGCTTAATGAAACTCATAAAGAGGCTTTGATGCTTATACCTAAAATAGCTCAGGAATTCTCTAAGGCTTTTGGAAGGAATTATAACGGTTTGATAGAGGGTTATCAGATTAAAGATGCAGAACGGGTTATAGTAGCTATGGGTTCAGTATGCGGAACGGTTAAAGAGGTAGTAGATGAGTTAAGAAAGAAAGGCAAGAAAGTAGGGATGTTAAAAATAGTATCACTCCGCCCTTTTCCAACTAGCCAGATTTTTGAGGCCTTAAAGAATATTCCTAAGGTAGCTGTAATTGACCGTGCTCTATCGATAGGTTCTTTTGCTCCGCTTGCTTCTGAAATTAAGGCTACATTTTTTGGCAAGTCTAAGAAGCCAAAAACAATAGGGAGCTTTATCGTAGGATTAGGAGGAAGAGACGTTACCAAAGAGTCTATTAAAGAGGTTTTTCGCCTTTTAACCGGTAAGTGCAACCAGGATGAGTTTATTGATTTAAAACCTGAACTATTAAAGGAAGCTTATGAGTAATACTCTATTTAATTCAGGGCATACTGCATGCGCAGGTTGTGGACAATCAATGGCGGCACGTTTAGTCATAGATGCAGCCGGGCCTAATACTATAGTAGTTAATAATACAGGTTGCCTCGAGGTATTTTCTACTAAATACCCTGAGTCAAGTTGGGGTGTGCCTTGGATACATTCATTATTTGAGAATGCGGCTGCTGTTGCTTCAGGTGTAGAGTCTGCAATCAAATATTTAGGCAAGCAGGAGCAGATTAACATTATAGCCCAAGCCGGAGACGGCGGGACTGCGGATATAGGTTTGCAAGCCTTATCCGGGATGCTTGAACGGGGGCATAATATTTTGTATGTCTGTTATGATAATGAGGCTTATATGAATACCGGTGTCCAGCGTAGTGGTTTAACGCCTTTTGATACCAATACTACGACTAGCCCCGTAGGTAATTTATCCTCAGGTAATATAAGGCCTAAAAAACCTATGCCTGAGATAGCTAATGCCCACGGTATACCTTATGTTGCTACTGCTACATCTGGCTTTCCGCAGGATTTGCAAAGAAAGGTTAAGAAGGCGATATCTATAAGGGGAGCTAAATATATACAGGTGCATGTCCCTTGTCCTCTAGGGTGGAGGTACGAGACAAATCTTACTATACAGGTCGCAAGATTGGCGGTTGAAACCGGGCTCTATCCTTTGCTTGAGTATGAAAATGGTTTAATAACTGCACGGCGTATAATTACCCCTAAACCTGTTGAGGAGTATCTTAAGCTTCAAGGCAGGTTCAAACATCTGCTTAAAAACCCCGAGGAGATTAAGAGGGTACAGGAGATAGCAGATAATAATATAAAAAGATATGGGTTAAAGGCAGAGGCATCATAGCTAAGAGAAGGAGGGATGTTATGGGAAAACAGGCAAGATCAATAACTGAGATAAGTTTGAAAGAATTGGTCAAGGATTTAAATAAGGCGTATGCCGATGAGTGGTTGGCGTATTATCTTTATTGGTATATGGCCCAGACCGTATCCGGACGCCATCACCAAGGGTTAAAAACTGCCCTTGAGCAGTTAGCTAAGGATGAGCTTGAGCACGCTGAGGAATTAGCAGATTTAATTACCAAATTAGGGGATGTTCCGATAGCTAATCCTATGGATTTAGAGAAGCATGCAAATGCTCCATATCTTATGCCTCCTAAGAATAGCGCGGATATTAACCGTATTCTTCGTGTAGTCGCAGAGGCAGAGGCAGAGGCAATTAAGGTTTATCATAAGTTAGCTAAGAAGACCTTTGGCAAGGAGCACGTAGTTTATGATGTTATCACGCATATCTTATCAGAAGAGATTACTCATGAAGAGATGTTTGAGTCTTATTTAGAGAGATAGGAGAGGAGATGAGTAAGGTTAGTGTTGATGCTTCTACTTGTATAGGTTGTGGGTTGTGTGAACAGTCTTGCCCCGAAGTATTTGAGATGCAAGGTGACGGGATTGCGCACGTAAAGTCTCAGGTCTGCACAAGCTGTAATCTTCAGGAAGTAGCGGATTCTTGTCCGGTTAATGCAATTAAAATAGGCTAAATACTATTTTTTAAAGGTTTGGTCTATCTTTTATAAGTTGAGAGAAAAAATTAAGGAAGGCTTCTTCTTTTTTCTCCTCAAGCATTTTCTTTTCAAATTCCTTCCTTTCGCTTAAGAAGTCCTCTTCATTAAAATTAAACTTAGGGTCAGCCTCAGTTTTAATTTTAATAAATTTAAGGCGTATATCTTCTTCGGTTAGGGAAACTTTAGAAGTTATCTCTTGGTATAATTTTGAGATTATTATATTTTGGCGTTGCTCTTCTTCAAATACCCTTGCTTGAGTGTGGAAGATATATTGTAGCGTTTCTTTGTAGAGTTTGTTATCAAATCCCCCGTTACGATTAAAGAAAGGGTAGCTTTCAATTAATTCTATTACTTCTTTATCCGAGGCTTTAATCTTAAGTTTCTTTGCTTCGTTGATTAGAACCAACCTATCCCAAGCTTGAGCCTTCAGTTCTTTTTCTGTAAGGTGCTCTTGAAAGTTTACCCCGTAACGCATTATTGCCGTATTTTTAACCGCAGATAGCGAATCCCTGAATTCCTGCAAAGATATATCTTTATTTGCTATCTTGCCGATATTAGCCTGTTTTCTTTTATCTTGCCCTATGTCTCCTACTCCCCAAAAGATAAAGGCAGGGATAATGATTATCCCTAAAGTTATCCATATTTTTTTTAGTATTTTCTTATTGCGTAAGACTTTAAGCATATTATCCTTTCGTATATTTTAAGGGCAGTTATTTTTAAACCTTATTATAAGCTAATATTTATTTATTGCAATTATAAAATTTTTTTAATTTTATCTATAAACTTTTTCTTTACAAAATAAAGCCTAATAGTTATAATAAACCGTGTTAAATAAGCCGTTAAAATTAAGGAAGGCTTGGGTTATAAATCCGGCGGTTAGAATTAAAAAGAGCAAGAGAGCCTATTCTCGCCAAAAGGCTAAATTACAATTAAAAAGGATAATTGATGAAAAAGAATAAGATATTAAAGTTAGGCTTGCCAAAGGGTAGTCTGCAAGAAGCTACCTTCCGAATGTTTAAGAAAGCAGGTTTTAACGTCTCTTTGCCTTCGGTAAGGTCTTATCTTCCTTCTATTAATGATAGCGAGATTAAGCCGGTCCTATTGCGCGCACAAGAGATGGCTAAGTACGTGCAGGAGGGCGCTCTCGATTGTGGGATTACTGGCAATGATTGGGTTTTAGAGAATAGGGCGGATGTAATAAGAGTTACAGATTTAACTTATGCTAAGCAGAGTTTAAATAAGGTGCGCTGGGTTTTAGCAGTTCCTTGTGATTCGGGTATAAAAAGAGTTAAACAATTAAATGGGAAAAGGATTGCTACAGAGCTAGTTAATGTAACAAAAGAGTATTTAAAGAAAAATAAGGTTAAGGCTACGGTTGAGTTTAGCTGGGGAGCGACAGAGGTAAAGGTTAGCTCAGGGTTAGTGGACGCAATAGTAGAACTTACCGAAACCGGAAGTTCCTTAAAGGCAAATAAGCTTGTAGAGATTGCCACGCTTTGCGAATCAACTACTCAATTTATCGCAAATAAAGCTTCTTACCGGGATAATTTTAAGAGGCTTAAAATGGAGGAGATTGCCCTGCTTTTAAGAGGAGCTATTGCGGCTGAAGAGAAGGTGGGGCTTAAGATGAATGTTAGAAAGAAGGACCTAAATAAGGTTATATCTTGTCTTCCTGCTCTAAAAAAGCCGACTATATCCGGGCTTACCGAAGACGGCTGGTTTGCCATTGAGACTATTATAGATGAGAAGACGGTTCGTTCTATAATCCCGGGATTAAAGAATTCAGGGGCAGAGGGGATAATTGAATATCCTTTAAATAAGGTTATTTATTAGGAGGATTATATGCCTTGCGGAAAGAAGAGAAAAAAACAAAAGATAAAGACGCATAAGAGAAAGAAGGCACGTCGTAAGCTTCGTCATTTAAAGAAAAGAGCTTGGGGATAGTTTTTTAAGTCTTTGTAGATCCTTTACGGTTTATTCCGTTTCTATCCTTTATTCTTTATTTTTTTAAAAGTTTTTAGCGTCTCCTTTGCTTTAGA
The DNA here is from genome assembly GCA_964542785.1 of uncultured Planctomycetales bacterium. GTDB lineage: Bacteria > Omnitrophota > Gorgyraeia > Gygaellales > Profunditerraquicolaceae > Sherwoodlollariibacterium. The sequence goes on along the minus strand of CAZIUK010000005.1, from coordinate 24,190 downwards.
GAGGAGGATTCTTTAAAAAATATGGATAATGCAGATAAAATAGTAAAAGATTTAGAAGAGAAGGCAAAAAAGGTCCGTCGGCTAATAGTGCGGATGATTGCAAAGGCAGGCTCAGGCCATCCCGGAGGAAGTTTATCATCAACGGATTTAATTACTGTTTTATTTTTTTCGGTATTAAGGCATGACCCCAAGAACCCTAATTGGCCTAACCGGGATAGATTTCATATGTCTAAGGGGCATTGTTGTCCTTTATGGTATGCCCTATTAGCCTGTAGCGGGTATTTTTCTGAGGAGAAGCTTATGAGCCTAAGGGAGTTTGGTTCTCTTCTCCAGGGGCATCCTGATAGGCGTACTCCGGGCGTAGAATCTGCCTCAGGCTCTTTAGGCCAAGGGCTCTCAGTTGCCTTAGGTATGAGCCTTGCGGCAAAGTTAGATTCTTTTAGTTACCGGGTTTATGCGCTTATAGGCGATGGAGAGATACAGGAGGGGAATATTTGGGAAGCGGCTATGGCAGCTGCCCATTATAAGTGCGATAACTTATGCGCGATACTTGATTATAATGGTTTTCAGATAGATGGGAAAACCTGTAATATTATGGATTTAGAGCCGTTAGCCGAGAAATGGCGCTCTTTTGGCTGGAATACAATAGAGATAGACGGGCATAATATTAAAGAGATTTTTTATGCTTATAAGCAAGCTTCTGATACTAAGGGGAAGCCCTCAATAATTATTGCCCGCACTATAAAAGGCAAGGGGGTTTCTTTTATGGAGAATGTTTGTGATTTTCACGGCCGCGCGCCTACTAAAGAAGAAGCAGAGAGGGCCTTAAGGGAGTTAGAATAAATGATAGAGGAGTTGTACCAAAGGGATATTTACGGTAAGACCTTAGTAGAGTTAGGCAAGGAGGATAAGGATATCGTTGTTTTAGATGCTGACCTCTCTAGCTCAACGCGCACTAGTTTATTTGCCAAAGAGTTTCCGAATAGGTTCTTTAACTTTGGGGTTGCAGAACAGAATATGATGGCTTCTGCCGCAGGCTTAGCAGCGTGCGGGAAGACGGTCTTTGCTTCAACCTTTGCTATTTTTGCTTCAGGCAGGGCTTGGGATCAGGTTAGAAATACCATAGCTTATAATAACTTTAATGTTAAAATTGTTGCTACTCACGCCGGGGTTAGTGTAGGCCCTGATGGTGCTAGCCATCAGGCATTAGAAGATTTAGCGTTAATGCGGGTTATACCTAATATAAATATTATAGTGCCTTGCGATGGTCCTCAGACTGCCGAAGCAATAAGGGTAGCTGCAGGGAATAAAGGCCCTTTTTATGTACGCCTTGGAAGGCCTAAGGTTCCAACCATAAAAGGCAAGGGAGTCTTTGAATTAGGCAAATCACAGGTTTTAAGCGAAGGTAATGATATTGCAATTTTTGCCTGCGGGATTATGGTCCTTGAAGCATTAACTGCCGTAGAGAGCCTTAAAAAGAAAGGCATAAAAGCCAGGCTTATCAATATGCATACTTTAAGGCCTATTGATATTAACGCAATCCTCTCTGCAGCTAAAGAGACATGCGGTATTGTTGCCTGTGAGGAGCACTCGGTTATCGGGGGGTTAGCTTCAATCATAGACGAGGTTACTTCTCAGAACCTTCCTACTAAGGTTATGCGGGTCGGCATAAGAGAGAGGTTTGGGCAATCCGGCGACCCTAAAGAGCTCTTAAAAGAATATTGCCTTACGAGTTTAGATATTGAGAAGGCAGCTTTATCTATCCTTTCTAACACCAAATAAATTGGTCATCCAATCTTTTGCAAAATTAAATTTATACCTTAAGGTTGTTGATAAGCGCGTTGATAATTACCATAATCTCTTCACTCTTTTTGAGAGGATAAGCCTTGCGGATACTATAACCCTAAAAAGGCTTTCGAGTAGTTCTATAATAGTTAAGTGTAACGATAAAACTATTCCTTTAGGAGAGGATAACCTTTCTTTTAAGGCGGCAAGCATTTTAAGGGATAAATTTGCTCTTAAGAAGGGGGTAGAGATTAATATTTTTAAAAGGATCCCCGTAGGCGCAGGGTTAGGCGGAGGTTCATCTAATGCCGCGGCAGTCTTATTAGGGTTAAACAAGATTTGGAAGTTAAGATTATCTAAAGGCCAGCTGATTAAAATAGCCCTTAATATAGGCAGTGACGTCCCATTTTTTATTCATGATAAGTCTTTTGCTTTAGGGTTAGGCAGGGGAGAGATTATTAAGCCTTTGACTAGATTAAATAGGGTAAAGCTTTGGCATATACTTGTTGTTCCTAAGATAAAGGTCTCTACTCCTTTTATCTATGCATCTTATGATCGTTCTAATAGCAGGATAAGGTCTTTAACAGAGTTGACAAAAGAGCCCCGCGGTGTTAAAATATTAACTTCAGAACTGGCTAAGAAAAATCCTTGTTTAAAAAGAGGAATGCTCTTTAATAGCCTGCAAGAGGTAGCTATCAAAGCGCACCCTAAAATAGGGCAAGCAGTAAATACGCTTTTGGGTTTAGGTTTAGAAAATACACTTATGTCAGGAAGCGGAGGCGCAGTATTTTCTATTACCCCTTCGCATAAAAAGACCCTTCAATTAGTTACCTTATTAAAGAAGAAGTGTAAGGCTTGGTATGTCTATGCGGTAAGTACAGTTTAAGGAAGCAAAGGTTTTTTAAGCAATGGAGGTAAAAGGATTATGGAGATTACAGAGGTAAGGATTGCCCTTAAGGATTCATTGGATAAGAAGCTAAAGGCTTACGCAACAGTAACCTTTGATAATGCTTTTGTGGTAAGGAACATTAAGGTAATAGAAGGCACAAATGGACTTTTTATTGCTATGCCTTCAAGAAGGGTTAAGCAGTCTTGCCCTAAATGCGGGTTTAAAAATGAATTGCGCAGTAAGTATTGCAATCAATGCGCTGCCAACCTTCCTTTTAACCTAAAGGCTGCAGAGGCAGAGGCTATTCCTTCTTCGCAAGAGCATAAAGATATTGCCCATCCTATAACGCAAGAGTTTAGGGAGTATTTGCAGAATAAAGTGCTTAAAGGATATGAGCAGGAGAGGCTTAAGGTAGGATAAAACTTTACCTTAAATATTTATCTTTAATTTTTTTATCTGTCAGCGGACAGATAACGGCAGGCCTGAATTTAACTTTTTTTTAAGGTCTGCCCGGTAGTGTAACGGTAGCACATCAGAATTTGGGTCTGACTGTTGAGGTTCGAATCCTCACCGGGCAATTTTAATATTATGAAAAAAGATATTTCAATATTGATTTTAGCTGCAGGGAAAGGAACGCGCATGAGGTCTGCTCTGCCAAAGGTTATGCATAAGATATGCGGCAGGCCGATGTTAGGTTATGTCTTAGGTTTAGCCTCTGCCCTTAAGCCAAAAGATACTGTGGTAGTATTAGGGCATAAGAGTAATTTGATAAAGAAGGAAATTTCTTCTAAGGTTAAAATTGCAATTCAAAGCCGCCTTCTTGGCACAGCAGATGCCGTAAGGGTAGGATTGAATAAATTAAGCGTTAATAGCGGTTCGGTTTTAATACTATTTGCAGACGTCCCTTTGTTAACGAAAGAAACGCTTCTTAAACTTATTAAGCGTCACTTTGAAGGAAATGCCGATGCTACTCTTTTAACCGCTGATGCTAGTGAGCCAAAAGGGTATGGCAGGGTTTTAAGGGATAAATATTTTAGTATTTGCGGCATAGTCGAAGATAAGGATGCAGACGAATTTCAAAGGGATATTAAGGAGATTAACACTGGGATAATGTGTTTTGATATTGCTGGCCTTAAGCGTGCCTTAACTAAGGTTAAACGGAATAACAAGAAGAGAGAGTATTACCTTACGGATGTTATAAAAGTATTGCACTCTCAGGGTAAGGTTTTGGAGGGAGTAAAGATAAAAAACAAAGAAGAGGCTATGGGTATAAATTCTAAGGTAGAGCTTGCAGAGGCAAACGCAATAATGCAATCAAGAATTAATAAAAAAATTATGTTAAGCGGTGTTTCTATTCTTGATGTGCGTTCTACATTTATTAGTTATGATGTGAAGATAGGGGAGGATTCAGTTATTTATCCCTTTACAGTTATTGAAAGTAATGTTAAAATCGGAAAGCGTTGTTCTATCGGCCCTTTTGCAAGGCTTAGGGAGGGGACGCGTATTTCAGACGATGTTACCTTAGGAAATTTTTTGGAAGTTACTCGCGCTAAAATCAGCGAAGGTACTTTTGCTAAACATTTTTGTTATATTGCAGATTCTTCCGTAGGTAAATCTGTGAATATCGGCGCAGGCGCTATTACTGCTAATTTTGACGGTTTAAATAAACACAGGACGGTTATAAAGGATAAAGCTTTTATTGGTTCTGATACGATAATAGTTGCTCCGGTAAAAGTAGGCAGATCCTCAAAGACCGGGGCAGGCGCAGTAGTTTTAAAAGATATTCCCGATAATAATACTGCCGTAGGTGTACCGGCAAGAACCTTAAAAAAGATAAGTAATAGATATGAATGATTTAGTTGTTTTTAGTGGTAATGCCCATCTTAAGCTTGCGGAAGATATCTGCAGTAGCCTTAATATAAAACTCTCTGAAGCCTTGGTTTCTAGGTTTAGTGAGGGGGAGATAAGGGTTAAGATTATTGACAATGTTCGTGGTAAGGATGTTTTTGTAATTCAACCTACCTGCCCTCCTTCAAATGAAAACTTAATGGAGCTTTTAGTTATGCTGGATGCCTTAAGAAGGGCGTCCTCTTGGCGTATTACCGCGGTTATTCCTTATTTTGGCTATGCCCGGCAGGATAGGAAGGATCAGCCGCGCGTCCCTATAACCGCAAAATTAGTAGCTAACCTTCTTACTATTGCAGGTGCAAGCAGGGTTTTAACTATGGATTTACATGCAGGGCAGATTCAAGGGTTTTTTGATATTCCTGTTGACCATCTATTCTCCGTAGGAGTTTTTACGGATTATTTTAATTCTCTTGATAAAAAAGATTTAGTAGCTGTCTCTCCTGATGTTGGAGGTATTAAAACTGCAAGGGCTTACGCTAAGAGGTTAGGCGTTCCTTTAGCTATAATTGATAAGAGGCGCGAGTCCCCTGAGAAGACAGAGGCTATGCATATCTTAGGAGAAGTCGAAGGCAGGAACGCAATAATCATTGATGACCTCATTGCTACCGGTAGCTCTCTCTTTGAAGGGGTAGAGGCTTTAAAGAAAGCAGGGGCAAAGAATATCTATGCGGCAATAGCGCACGGAATTTTATCCGGAGATTCCATAGAGCGGCTCGAGCGCTGTAAGCATTTAAAAGAGCTGATTATTACTGATAGTATTCCTTTGTTAAAGAGTAAGGAGAATCCGCGTATCAAAGTTCTAACTATAGCCGCTCTTTTAGCAGAGGCGATTAAAAGGATTCATAATGAAGAATCAATAAGTTGTTTGTTTGTTTAACACCTATAAAACGGAGTTTGTATAATGAAAGAGTTAAATTTAGACGCGCAGATAAGAGAAGGGGTTGGTAGGGGGAAGGTCAAGGCGTTAAGGGATAAGGGCTTTGTTCCTGCGGTAATATACTCTGAAGGAAAGGAGTCTTTGCCTCTTATGTTATCCCACCGTCAGTTAGTGCAGTTAGTGCATCAACATAGGATAGAGGGTGTTGTTATTAATGTTAATATAAAGGACGATAAAAAACAGAAGTCCCGCCCTTGTATCATAAGAGAGATTCAGCATGACCCTGTTTACGGGGATATACAGCATGTTGATTTTAATCAGATCTCGCTTACCGAGAAGATTAAGGTTAATATTCCTATAGTTGCTAAGGGCGAGCCTGTAGGAGTTAAGCAGGAGGGTGGTTCTTTAGAGCATATGCTTTGGGAGGTTGAGGTAGAGTGTTTTCCTACCAATATACCTAAAGATATAGAGATAGATGTCTCTAACCTTAAATTAGGAGAGGCTATCCATATTAAAGATATTGTAGTTCCTGAAGGGGTTAAGATGTTAGACGATCCTGCCTCTATTATTTTATCTGTTATTGCTCCGATGAAAGAGGAAGCCCCTGAAGAGGCCGCTGCCGAAGGATCGCAGGAACCTGAAGTAATCAAAGAGAAGAAGGAAGTTGTTGGAGAGGCTCCAGCAGATTAAGTGAAACTAATAGTCGGTTTAGGTAATCCCGGTTTAAGTTATTCTGGCTCAAGGCACAATATAGGTTTTGAAGTAGTAAAATCTTTAGCTAAATCAGCCAAGATAAAGTTAAAAAAGGAGAGGGGAATAAGGGCTTTGACCGGGGGATGTTCCTTAGGTTCCTCTGGAGTTATCCTGGCGTTGCCCTTGACCTTTATGAACCTATCAGGGGAAGCAGTAAGGCTACTCTTAGATAGGTATAGGATTGAGTTAATCGATCTTTTAGTAATCTTTGATGATTTAGACCTTGAATTTGGAAGGATTAAGATAAGCGCTACAGGTTCAAGTGCAGGGCATAAGGGTGTTGAATCTATAATAAATCATCTTGGGGTCGAAAGATTTGATCGTTTGCGTATTGGTATTGGGAGGCCACAAGATAAAGAGTTAAGTAAATTTGTCCTTTCAAGGTTTAACCGTGAAGAAAGATTCAGTATCCCTAAGATAAAAGATATAGCGGTTATTTGTTGCAAGAAGTGGGCAGAGGAAGGGGTAAGTGTGGCAATGAATAACTTCAACCGTAAAGAAAAAATAAAGGAGTGTTGCAGATGAATAAATATGAAGCAATGTTTATAGTAAAGCCGGATCTGCCGGAGGCAGAAGAGAAGGCCCTCTTCCAACAGATACACGATGCAGTAATTAAGAATAATGGAGTTGTTGAGCAAGGTTCGATCTGGTCTGAGAAGAGAAAGCTTTTTTTCCCGATAAAAAAGCATTCTGAAGGTGTGTATTACCTTTTAAATTTTAAGCTTGATTCGCTAGCGGTAAAAGATATCCGGCATGCCTATAAGCTTAATGAAAATATTTTAAGAGTCCTTATCTCTAAGGTAGAGTCATAAAGAAAAAGGAGATTTGTATGGCAAGTTATAATAAAGTATTATTGGTGGGTAATTTAACAAAAGACCCGGAGCTCCGTTATACCCCTCAGGGAGCGGCTGTGGCTAATTTAAGGCTTGCCGTAAACCGCAGGTATAAAGATAGGAACCAAGAGCTTAAGGAAGAGGTATGTTTTATTACGGTTGTAGTCTGGAATAAGCAGGCAGAGATATGTAATCAATACTTGCATAAGGGCAGCAGTCTTCTGGTAGAAGGGAGGCTTCAATCCCGTTCCTGGGAGGATAATACCGGGGCCAAGCGCAATATTATTGAAGTAAGGGCAGAGAGGGTACAGTTTTTAGGTTCTCCAGGGCAGACTAAATCACAAGGGGCTAGTGAAGAGCAAACAGAAGAAATCTCTGTTGAACCCTCAACAGAATCAACATGGTTAGGTGAAAGTGAGGCTGATATTAATGAAAGCTAAGGCAAAGGGTAAATCATTTTCTAGAGGTAAGTCTAGAGAAAAGAAGCGTTTAATGTACGGAGTAGCTAAAAAGAAGTTCTGCCGTTTGTGCGTTGATAAGGTTAAGTGGTTGGATTACAAGGACGCAAAGAGACTAGAGGCATTTATTACCGAGAGAGGCAAGATTGTTTCACGCCGCTACTCTGGAAATTGTGCTAAACATCAGAGGTTGGTAGCTGATACAATTACTAAATCAAGGTTTATATCGCTTTTGCCTTATACACGTTAGAGAGGCGATATTTAATAGGTGTAGAGATGAGGGTTATACTGGTTAAAGACGTAGAAGGTACTGGCAAGGCTGGAAGTATAGTTAACGTAAAGGATGGGTTTGCCCATAATTTTCTCTTCCCCCGTAAATTAGCGTTAGAGGCTACAGCGGGGAACTTAAAAAAGCTTGAATTAGATAAGCAGAGGGCCGGCGTAATTTTAGAAAAGAAGAGAGCAGAGGCAGAGGAATTAAAGAATCGCTTAGGGGGAGTATCTCTTACGATGTCAGTCCTTGTTCAAAATGACGAAAGCCTTTATGGTAGCATAACTGCCGCAGATATAGCGGCTTTTTTAAAGAATGAAGGGCTTGAAGTCGATAAGAGCTGTATCTTTTTAGAGAATCCGATAAAATCTTTGGGTATTTATGAGGTATTGATAAAATTGCATCCACAGGTAAGCGCAGTTATAAAAGTATGGGTTGTAAAAAAATAATATGCCCAAGGATATCCCAATAGAGAAAATTCCTCCTCAGAACATAGATGCCGAGATGGCAGTATTAGGCTCTATGCTTCTTGATGAAGAAGCGATTGCTACTGCAGTTGAAAAGCTAGATAAGAATTTTTTTTATAAAGATTCCCACCAAAAGATCTTCCAAGTTATCTCAGGGCTTTATGCCGTTAACAAAGCAGTAGATTTAATCACCCTTACCGATGTCTTAAAAAAAGAAGGAATTATAGATGAGGTAGGAGGGGCAAGTTATCTTACCGGCTTGGTAAATGCCGTACCAAGCGCAGCTAATATCGGCCATTACGTAAATATTGTAAAAGAGAAGAGTATATTAAGGACGCTTATCAATAACGCTACTAAGATTATTTCTCTTTGTTATGAGAGTGAAGGGAATATAGACGAGGTAGTTGATAACGCCGAAAGATTTATATTTGAGGTAAGCGAAAGAAAAACCCAAGGCTCATATCAGCACATTAAAGAGATAGTCTCCGATAGCATAGAGACTATAGATACCTTGTACCGTAAAAAAGCGCATATTACAGGCATACCTACAGGGTATATAGACTTTGATATTAAGACTGCCGGGTTACAGGAATCAGATTTGATCGTGGTAGCTGGTAGGCCCTCTATGGGTAAGAGTGCTTTTGCTTTAGGCATGGTAGAGCACGCAGGTGTAGTAGAAAAGATACCTACTGCTATTTTTAGCCTTGAGATGTCCAAGGAGCAGTTAGCCCAAAGGATGCTCTGTGCGCATGCTAAGGTAGATGCGCAAAAGGTAAGGACAGGGTATTTAGCTACTTCTGATTGGCCTAAACTTACTGCTGCTGCAGGTAAAATATCAGAAGCTCCGATATTTATTGATGATACTCCTGCCATTTCGGTTATGGAGTTAAGGGCTAAGGCCCGTCGGCTTAAAGCACAGCAGGATATAAGGTTTATAGTATTAGATTATATGCAGCTTATGCGTGGTTCCGCATCTTTGGAGAGCCGCCAGCAAGAGATCTCAGAGATATCCCGATCCCTTAAAGCTTTGGCCAGGGAGCTAAGGGTTCCTATAGTAGCGATAAGCCAACTTTCGCGCGCAGTAGAATCTCGTTCCGATCATCGTCCGCAGCTTTCGGATTTAAGGGAGTCTGGGGCTATTGAACAGGATGCTGATGTGGTGGTTCTATTGCTTAGGGAAGAATACTATAGTCCTACTTCAGATAATCAGGGTATAGCCGAAGTAATTATTGCAAAACAGAGAAACGGGCCGGTAGGCTCTTTAAGGCTAGCATTTATTAAAGAATATACCCGTTTTGAGAATATTGCCCGGATAGAATAAATTATTGCGACAGATCAGCAATTTATATATAATAGTTAAAATGCACAAAAGAATATCTTTATTCTTCCTGCCCATACTCATTCTTTGCCTAACCCATTTATCTTTTGCCCAAAAAGATAATTCAGAGGCTCTCTCTTTAGGAGTTGATGCTCAGGTTAACGAAAAAGAAGGAAAAGAGATAATTTCCATAGAGATAAAAGGGAATAAGGCTATTTCCACCAATACTATTATCTCTAAGATGAAGACACGCATCGGAGGATTTTATCAGGAGAATGTTATCAGTGATGATCTTAGAAGGCTTTACCTTCTAAACTTCTTTAGCGATATTAAGATAGATAGCGAACTTTTGGATAAAGGGATTAAGGTTATAGTCGTAGTCTCTGAGAGGCCGATTATTGAAAAGATAAGCTTTTTTGGGATACACCGTATTACGATGAAGGATGAGAAACTTAAAGGGAAACTAAAATCAAAGGAAGGTCAATATTTAGATTATCCTTCGCTATCCGAAGATATGCAGATCTTAGAAAAGATGTACGAGAAGATAGGCTATAGCGCAGCAAAGATAGAATATAAGCTTGATCTTAATGAAGAGATGAATAAAGTGAAGGTTAATTTTAATATTGTTGAAGGCGGCAGGGTGCGCATAAAAGATATTATTATAAACGGAAACAACAATATCACCAAGGGTAGGATTTTAAAACTTTTAAAGACTAAGCGGGCGTGGTTTTTTAACGCCGGGATTTTAAAAGATGATGTTCTAACTGATGATATAGAGCGTATCAAGGCTTTTTATAGGAGGGAAGGCTATATAGATGTTGCGGTTAGTTATCAGGTAGTTCCTGATGCCAAGAAGCCGTATCTTTTATTTGTTAACATAGAGATAACCGAAGGAAACAAGTATTTAGTCGGGGATGTAAGTATCAAGGGGAATAAAGATATAAGTGAAAAGGATATCTTGATGCGCCTTAAAGAGTGTACAACAGGAAAGACCTTCAGTGAAGAGGCGATGAGAATTGACCTATCTTCCATGCAGGGGCTTTATTTTGACCGGGGGTATGTATCTGCTAATATTCAAGAATCTGTTTCTTTAAATCCTCAGACACATAGAGTTGATATAACTTATAGCATATTAGAAAATCAGGTGACCTATGTTGATAAGATTAAGGTTAGGGGAAATATTAAGACTAAGGATATTGTTGTCCGCAGGGAGATGCGCCTTAATCCGGGGGATAGGTTTGACGGAGAAAAGCTTAGGCGTAGTAAAGAGAGGCTTACCAATTTGGGCTATTTTGAAGAGATAGGTTATGATACTGAGGATACGGGTAAGCTTGATGAGAAGAATCTTATTGTAGATGTTAAAGAGGCAAAGACCGGCTCATTCAGTTTTGGGGGCGGGTATAGTACAGTGGATGATTTTGTCGGTTTTGTTGAAGTGGAACAGAAGAACTTTGATTGGAAGAACTGGCCTTATTTTACCGGTGCAGGGCAAAATTTAAAACTTAGAGCAACCATAGGAACTATCACCAGCGGTTTTGATTTAAGTTTTACTGAACCGTGGTTGTTTGATTACCCGGTTTCATTTGGTTTTGATGCTTATAGGCGTACGCATAGAAGGGATTCTGATGCTGGATATGGGTATGACGAAAAGACTACTGGGGGGGCGTTAAGGCTAGGAAGAGAGTTATCTGAGTATTTAAGGGGAGATCTTATCTATAGGATAGATTCGGTAGATATAAGTAATATTCCTTCTGATGCCAGCGCTGACTTAAAGGCTGAAAAAGGCGAAAATTTAATAAGTAGCATTACTCCGTCTCTTACCTTCGATAGTAGAGATAATATATTTGATACGCATAAAGGTAACCTTCTTACTACTTCAGTAGAGTTTGCTGGAGGGCCTTTAGGAGGGGATAAGAATTATTGGAAATTTTTTGGTCGGGCGAGCCACTATATACCTTTATTCCGCAATTCTGTTTTAGAGCTTAGGGGCAGGATAGGGATAGCAGAGCCATATGGAAATTCTGAAAAGATACCGATATATGAGCGGTTTTTTGCCGGAGGCGCTTATACCATAAGGGGGTATGAAGAAAGAAAGGTCGGTCCTATTGACCCTAAAACTAAAGATCCTCTTGGAGGAGCTTCTTTATTTGTTGGGAACGTAGAGTATGTATATCCTCTATTCGATTTTTTAAAAATAGCTATCTTTTATGATATCGGGAATGTCTGGGAGAAGGCAGGGGGCATGTTTTCTAATAAGGATGCTTATAATGTTTCTAATACCGGAGGGTTAAAATCAAGTTTTGGTTTAGGTTTTAGGATAAAAACCCCAATAGGCCCGATTATGTTGGATTATGGCATACCTTTGGATAAGGAGCCTGGAGAGGGGGGTAAGTCAAAGGGAAGATTCCATTTTAGCGTAAGTAATAGTTTTTAAGTCGAGGAGAATTTAAAAAATAAAGGAGGAATAAGAGATGAGGAAATTAACTGTTTTTCTGGTAGTTCTATTAGTAGGGATTTTTCTTACATCAGGGGTAGTGTTTGCTGCGGATAAACTTGCTTGTATAGACTTAAGCCGCGCTTTTAGCGAGTATAATAAGACAAAAGACTATGATAAAAAACTTACCGACAAAGAGAAAGCTTTCGTAGCAGAGAGGGATAAGAAGGTAAACGAGTTTAATGCCTTTAGGGATAAATTTACGCTTTTAAGCGATAAGGAGAAGGAGGCGAAGAAGGCTGAGTTTGAGTCTAAGGCAAAAGTTTTAAAAGATTTTTTAACTCAGAAGGAAGAAGAGTTGCGTAAAGAGCAGGAAGAGAAGATGAAGGAGATTCTTAATGATATACAGGATGCGGTTAAAGCGCATGCTGAAAAATCCGGGGTGACCTTAGTTTTTAATGATCGGGTTTTAGTCTATCAAGCAAAGGTGATGGATATTACTGATAGCGTTATAGAGATTTTAAACAAGAAGAAGGGGTAGCTTTTTAGAAGAGTAGTAATATGCAAAGGACGTTAAAAGAAGTCGCTGATTTTATTAAAGGCGAATTAACCGGTGGTCATGATATAGTGATAACCGGGATAAATGGGATAAAAGAGTCTGAACCTGGGGACTTAACTTTTCTTTCTAATCCTAAATACCAATCTTTAGTTGATAAGACTAAGGCTTCTGCGGTTATCACTTCTTATGATGTTTCTATTAATAAGCCTGCTATACGCGTTGATAACCCTTCGCTTGCATTTGCAAAGGCTATAACTTTATTTAAAGACGATAAGTTAATTCATCCTAAAGGGGTACATTCAAGCGTAATAATAGGGGAAGGCGTAAAATTAGGCAAAAATGTCTCTTTTGGCGCATATGTTGTAGTAGGGCCTAATGCCTTGATAGGGGATAATACTATTATTTATCCCGGGTCATTTATTGGCGCCTACACAAAGGTAGGTAGCAATGCTTTAATTTACGCTAATGTATCTATAAGGGAAAATTGTACTATAGGTAATAATGTTATAATCCATAGTAATGCCGTAATAGGCTCAGATGGGTTTGGTTTTGTTAATGTGGAGGGGAAGCACCATAAGATACCACAGGTAGGTATAGTAGAGATTCACGATGATGTAGAGATAGGCGCTAATGTAACTATAGATAGGGCAAGGTTTGGTAAGACCGTTATTGGTGCAGGAACAAAGATAGATAATTTAGTCCAGATTGCGCATAATGTTGTTATAGGTAAGAATTGTTTAATTGTCTCTCAGGTAGGAATCTCAGGGAGCACTACGATCGGTAATAACGTAATCCTTGCAGGACAAGTTGGTTTAGTCGGGCATATAAACATAGGGGATAATGTCATAGTTACTGCCCAATCAGGGATAAGTAAATCTATCCCCCCTAACATGTTAGTCTCCGGTTCTCCGGCAAGGCCGCATATGCAGAACCAGAGGATTCTTGCTAGTACCCAAAACTTACCGAATCTATTTAGTTTAGTCAAAAAGCTTAAAAAAAGGATTGAGGACTTGGAGGCAAAGCCTTAAGAAATAAGGGATAGCTTATGGTTTTTCAAAAAACAATTGCTAAGGAAATCTCTTTTAACGGAATAGGTTTACATACTGGTAATAGATGTAATGTTATACTTAAGCCGGCAGAGGCAAACGTAGGGGTTATCTTTGTGCGGCGAGATTTACCTGGTAGCCCTAAGATAAAGGCCAATTTTCATTCTTTAGTTAATCCCGGGGATATACTCCGTAGGACTACTCTTGAGCAAGGTAAAGCGCAGGTTCAGACTATAGAGCATTTTATGGCAGCGCTTTTTGGTTTAGGTATAGATAATTTGATAGTGGAATTAGATAATAAGGAGCTCCCAGGGCTAGACGGAAGCAGTCTTAAATACCTTGATATTATTATGCAGTCAGGGATTAAAGAGCTTGGGGTAAAACGCGATATTTTTGAGCTTAAAGAGCCGATACGTATTGAAGAGGGAGGAGCTTCAATTATGGCTTTGCCTTCTTCAGGGCTTAGCGTATCGTATACTTTAGATTATAATTTTGTAGAGAGCAGGACGGAATTCTTAGAGCTTAAGTTTTCTACTCCTGAGGTCTTTATAAGAGAGATTGCTCCTGCTAGGACATTCTGCCTAGAGAGTGAAGCAAAAGAGTTGCAGAGCAAGGGTTTTGGTATGGGAGCTAATTATGACAATACCTTAGTCTTGACTAAAGAAGGGGAAGTTATTAAAAATAAGGTTCGCTTCTCAGATGAGTTTGTGCGCCATAAGATACTTGATTTAATAGGGGATTTAAGCCTTTTAGGATTTACTTTAAAGGCTCATATAGTAGCCTTAAAGAGCGGGCATACATTAAATACAAGGTTAGTTCAAGAGATAGCCAAGCAAAGGGAGAAATATTTTATGGATAAAAAAACAGGTATTTTAGAGATAGAAGACATTAAGAAGATACTTCCTCACCGCGAGCCGTTTCTTTTTGTGGATAGGATCGTAAGCCTGGAATACGGCAAGCACGCAATAGGGATAAAGAATGTAACTATCAATGACTATTTTTTTAAAGGGCATTTTCCAGCGCAGCCGGTTATGCCTGGAGTGATTATTATTGAAGCTATGGCGCAAGTAGGTGGGGTGATGATGCTTGCGTCTGACGAGAATAGAGGAAAACTTGCTTTTTTCATGGCGATAAATAATGTTAAGTTTAGAAAACCTGTTGTCCCGGGGGACCAGCTTGTATTAGAGGTAGAGGCTTTAAGGGTTAAGTCTAGGACTGGACAGGTGCGCGGGCGGGCATTAGTTGATGGGAAGGTAGTGGCGGAGGCAGAGCTTATGTTTGCCTTAGTGGAAGATTAATCTATGAAGATACATAAAACAGCTATTGTTTCTAAGAAAGCAGTATTAGGCAATGATATAACCGTTGGACCTTATACAATTATAAATGATAAGGTTATGATTGGCTCAGGGAGCATAATCGGAAGTAATTGCCTTATTGATGGAAATACCTCTATAGGAAATAACTGCAAGATTTTTACTGGAGCTATAATTGGCTCTCAGCCGCAGGATTTAAAATACAAAGGAGAAGAAACCTTTTTAGATATAGGGGATAATAATATAATTCGCGAATACTGCACGCTTAATCCCGGGACAGGCGAAGGGGGGAAGACTACTGTTGGTTCAAATAACCTTTTTATGGCGTATTCCCATATTGCCCATGACTGTAAGGTAGGTAATAGTTGTGTCTTTGCTAATAACGCTACCCTTGCTGGGCATGTAGTTATTGAAGATTTAGCGGTTATAGGAGGGTTATCCGCCATACATCAATTTGTAAGGGTTGGAAGGCTTTCTATAATCGGGGGGTGTTCTAAGGTTGTTCAAGACATACCCCCTTTTTCAACTTGCGATGGGCATCCAGCTGTTGTCTATGGCTTAAACCTTATTGGTTTACGGCGGAATAGGGTTGATTACGTAGCTATAAAAGAGCTTAGTAGTGCTTATAAGATAGTTTTTAATTCAGGATTAATCCTTAAAAACGCCATAGAAGAATTAAGGACCCCTAAGTTTAAATCCGCTGAGGTTGATTACCTCCGTAATTTTCTTAGCTTATCTAAACGCGGGATAAGCAAGTCTTGCAGAATAGAAAAATAAAAAATGGAAAAAATTGGTTTAATCGCCGGAAACAGAAAATTTCCTTTACTATTTTGCTTAGAGGCAAAAAGGAAAGGTTTTTATATCGTAGCTATAGCGATAAGAGGAGAGACTTCCTTGAGGATTAATAAGTTGGCGGATAAGGTCTATTGGGTTAGGCTATCAGATTTTAGCCGTATTTTTAATATATTCAATAGCGAAGGGGTTAAGATGGTTGCGATGGCAGGTCAAATTACTCCTTATCGTCTTTTTGGCAGGGAGGTATCTTTTAGCCCCGTTATTCAACAGATCCTTACTGCGATAAAGGATAAGAGGGCAGATACTATATTTGGTGCAATTGCCGATAAATTAAAAGAGGGTGGGTTAGATTTGCTTGATTCAACCCTTTTTGTTAAAAGCTACCTGCCTTCTCAAGGGGTTCTTACAGCGTTTGCTCCGAGTAAACCGCTTTGGGATGATATAAGTTTTGGTTTTGAGGCAGCAAAAGCAATAGGCGCTTTAGATATAGGGCAGGCAGTAGCGATTAAAGATAAGACGATAGTGGCAGTTGAGGCTTTTGAGGGAACGGATAAATTGATAGTGCGTTCCGCTAAGCTTGCTGGGGCAGGGATAACCATAGTTAAGACTGCAAAGCCTAAACAGGATATGCGTTTTGATGTTCCGGTAGTCGGTTTACGGACGATTAAGTTGCTTATTAAAGCAAGAGCAAAATGCCTTGCTATTCAAGCAGATAAGACACTTTTTATCGATAGGGAAGAAGCATTGAAATTAGCCGATAAAAGAGGCTTAATCGTAGTAGCAATATAAATGAAAATACCTTGACAGTTTTTAAAGTGGTGTTATAAATATATATAACAAGGAGGTAGAAATGGCAAGATTGGCAGGTTCAAAAAAAACAGAGTTTAAATTATACGCGCCTGCGGCTAAAAAGGTATCTTTAGCCGGGAGTTTTAATAAGTGGGATACAAAAAAACTTACTGCTAAGAAGGACTCTAAGGGTAACTGGGTAGTTAAAACTAGCCTTAAGCCAGGACGCCATGAGTATAAATTCTTTGTTGATGGTTGTTGGGTTAATGATGAAAATTGTTCTTCTTGCGTCCCAAATTCTTTTGGAACGCACAACTGTGTTATCGATATAAAATAGTTTGTTTATCTTTTAAAAGATGTAAATTTAGGGCGCTAATATAAAATATAGCGCCCTTGTCTTTATTAACGTTTAATGCTTTTATGAAATATCTTTACGGCCCCATAAAATCAAGAAGGTTAGGTTACTCTTTAGGTATAAATTTAACCACGCCTAAGACCTGTACTTTTGGATGTATCTATTGCCAGATAGGTAAGACAAATAATCTTACTACCCTTAGGTCAGAATATATTAAGATAAGCGATATCATTGAAGAACTTAAAGAATGGAAGAATAGCTTAAAAGAAGCTATACCTCCGTTAGATTATATTACTCTATCCGGATCAGGGGAGCCGACCTTAAATGATAAGATATCTGAGCTTATAGCATTTATTAAAACTTTTTTGCCTATAAGGATAGCCTTGATAACCAACGCCTCGCTTTTTAGTAATCCGTCAGTGCGAAGAGAGATACTTGGCGTTGACTTAATCGTCCCTTCATTAGATGCTGTTACAGAGAAGAGGTTTGTTAAGATAGACCGTCCCTGTAAAGATATAAAAATAGAAGATATTATTAATGGGCTTATTTCGTTAAGAAAAGAGTTTAGGGGAAAGATTTGGCTTGAGGTGATGTTGGTAAAGGGCGTAAATGACGATATACGCCATATAAGAAGGCTTAAAAATGCTATAGATATGATAAACCCGGATAAGATACAGATTAATTCCCCTGTTCGCACTGCCAGTGAATCAGGAGTCTTTCCGGTTGCTAAATATAAACTTAATAAGATAAAGGATATTCTAGGGGATAGGGCTGAAATAATTTAAGCGCCTGTAGCTCAATTGGATAGAGCGCTAGCCTTCGGAGCTAGGCGTTGTTGGTTCGACTCCAGCCAGGCGCACCAACAAAACACTCTTTACAGTATTAAATAAATCTGTTATTATTAGTTTTAAATCTGTAGAGAAAAAAAGTTTAAATCTAGGGGCCATTAGCTCAATTGGCAGAGCAGGACACTCTTAATGTCAAGGTCGTAGGTTCGACTCCTACATGGCCCATTTTTTTAAGAATAAGTTTTTTTATCCTTCCTTATGTCTAAAAATTATGAAATTTTTGAACATACCGCAGATATCGGAATTAGTGTTAAAGTAAAAGATTTAAAAGAACTCTTTGAAAAAGCAGGATTAAGTATTTTTGAGGTATCTTCCCACAGGCAGTTTACCAAGGATAAAACCCACCTTAACCTAACGATAAGGCAAAAGGCAGAAAGCTTAGAGAGCCTTTTTATTAATTGGTTAAATGAGTTAATCTCTCTATCCGCAGCAGAGAGTTTAATATTTCATAAGATAAATGTTAAAAAAATAGACGAAGGTTTCTTAGAGGCTTTAGTTACAGGCAGTAGTACTAGTAACTATAAGGTAAATATTGAGATTAAGGCAGCTACTTATCATGGTTTAAGAATATTACACAATGCTGATGGATATATGGTTGAGGTGATATTAGATGTCTGAAATGTTAGAGAAGATTGATGATTACCGTTGGCGCATTCCAAAGAGTTATAAACCTGGGATGCGTGTGCCCGGGGTTATCTATGCCGATGAAAAAATATTAAAAGGGATAAGAGAGGATAAGGCGGTAGAGCAGGTGGCCAATGTTGCTTTTTTACCCGGGGTAGTTAAGGCTTCCTTGGGGATGCCTGATTTGCATTGGGGGTACGGGTTTGCTATAGGTGGGGTTGCTGCTACTGATATTAATAACGGCGGGGTAATCTCTCCCGGAGGGGTAGGCTTTGATATAAATTGCGGAGTACGCATGCTTAGGACTAACCTTTATCTAGATGATGTAAAGAAGAGGTTAGAAGATTTAACTTATGCCTTGTTCTCTGGGATTCCTTCAGGCGTTGGCTCAGAAGGAGATATTAGGGTAAGCTCAAAAGAGGTGGAAGAAATTCTTATCAAGGGCGCTGGTTGGGCAATAAGTAAGGGCTATGGAACGCATGATGATTTAGATTGCACCGAAGAAAATGGGGCGATGCAAGGCGCAGACCCTAAGGCAGTATCTGAGCGCGCGCATAAAAGGGGACGGGGTCAGTCTGGGACATTAGGAAGCGGGAATCATTTTTTAGAGGTTCAGGTAATTGACCAACTATATGATGCTAAGATAAGCGATGCCTTAAATTTAAACCTTGGCCAAATTACGATAATGATTCACTCTGGTTCCCGCGGGCTTGGGTATCAGGTTTGCGAAGATTATACGCGCAATATGGTAAATTGCTTAGGTAAGTATAATATTAGCGTCCCTGAACGTCAGCTTGCCTGCGCTCCAGTTGATTCAGAAGAGGGGAAAGCATACCTATCAGCGATGAAGTGCGCGGCTAACTATGCCTGGGCAAATAGGCAATGCCTTATGCATCTTACGCGTAATATATTTGAAAAGGTCTTTAATTCTTCCTGGCAGAGATTAGGGATGTTTTTGATTTATGATGTAGCGCATAATATTGCTAAAATTGAAAAGCATATCATTGATGGAAAAGAGAAGAAGTTATGCGTTCATAGAAAAGGCGCAACCCGCGCAATACCTGCCAATCATCCGGCACTGCCGCAGAAGTATAAGAATATAGGCCAACCGGTTATAATCCCAGGGGATATGGGTAGAAATTCTTATCTTTTGATAGGTTTAGACGGAGCGCAAGAGTCGTTTTTTTCCTGCTGCCATGGTGCAGGCAGGGTTAAATCCCGGACCGAGGCATTACGCACAATTAATCACGCTACTTTGTTGAAAGAATTAGAGTCTTCAGGTATAATAGTTAAAGCTTCAGGGCGCGGGACAGTAGTTGAAGAAGCCCCGCAGGCTTATAAGGATGTAAACGATGTAGTAAATGTAGTGCACAATGCCGGGATTGCAAAGCGGGTTTGCAGGATGCGCCCATTAGGAGTAATAAAAGGTTAAAACAGGGACTGCCCCCGAAGGGGGCTGTCCCTAAAAGGACATCTAAATGCTAGATATAAAGTTTATCCGTGAAAATACCGAGTTAGTCATCCAGTCGCTTATAAACCGTAACCAAAAGTTGGATATAGGTAGTTTAATAGCTAAGGATGATGAGCGCAGAAAGATTCTATCCAAGCTTGAAGAGCTAAGGTCTGAGCGTAATAAGGCCAATGATCAGATAAGCGCCTTGCTTAAAGAAAAAAAAGACGCTAAAGATAAGATCTTTTCTATGAAATCCGTCTCAGAAGAGATTAGTCTTTTAGAGAAAAGTGTAAAAGATTTAGAGTTAGATATATCAAAATCTTTAATTAGTATACCAAATATTCCACATTCTTCTGTTCCTATAGGCGCGCCAGAGAATAACCAGATAGTCCGTTCTTGGGGAAATTTAAAGAACTTTGACTTTAGGCCACTTTCGCATATAGATATAGCCCAAAGACTGGATATAATTGACTTTAACCGGGCGACAAAAATAACCGGCTCAAATTTTGTCCTTTATAAAGGGCAAGGAGCAAGGCTTGAGCGCGCTTTGATTAATTTTATGTTAGATCTGCATACTAAGAAGCACGGTTATACAGAGGTATTTCCTCCTTTCTTAGTTAATCGCGCGTCTATGATTGGTACCGGCCAATTGCCTAAGATGGAGGAGGACATGTATCGTTTAAAAGACGACGACCTTTTTCTTATCCCTACGGCAGAAGTCCCAGTAACTAATATTTTTCGCGATGAGATATTAGAAGAAAAAGACTTGCCTATCTCTTATGCTGCTTATAGTGCTTGCTTTAGAAGAGAGGCAGGGGCATACGGAAAGGAGACCCGTGGGCTTATGCGTGTGCATGAGTTTAATAAGGTAGAGATGGTAAAGTTTACTAAGCCTCAAGATTCTTATAATCAATTAGAGAGGTTAGTTAATGACGCAGAAGAGGTTTTAAGGATTTTAGGTATTCCCTATCGGGTAATAATGTTGGCTACTGAAGATTTAAGCTTTGCCGCGAGCAAGTGTTATGATTTAGAGGCATATTCTCCGGGAATGGATAAGTGGCTTGAGGTTTCAAGTTGTAGTAATTTTGAGAGTTTTCAGGCAAGGCGGGCGAATATACGTTATAGGCCACAAACTAAGCAGTCCGGCAAGCAGGCAACAGAATATTTGCATACCTTAAATGGCTCCGGAGTAGCTATCCCGCGAACAATGGCCTCTCTCATAGAAAATTACCAGCAATCCGACGGAAGTATATTGATACCAGAAGCTTTAAGGGGGTATATGGATGGAGAAGAGAGAATTTTTTAATAAACAGAAAGAAGTTAAAGGCAAGCAAGAAACAGAACAGATTCAAAAGCCAAGTTGGCTCTCTAACCGGGCATTTGATATTATCAAGCTTATCTTAGGGCTTTGTTTATTACCCTTTGTTTATTCCTCAACCGTCTCTTTGCTAAAACAGCTTAGCAATATAAATACTATACCCCAAACTTACTTCTGGTCTGGGGTTATAGCTTTTGTTTTAACTTATCTTTTTATATTTGAGCCGGGGTGGGTTTATGACGGTGGGCATAAAATACTAGAGGTTTTATTTAGCTTTGTCCAACCTTTAGTTAAGGTTGCGCCCTATCTTTTACCAATATACCTTATTACGATATTCATTATTTACCTTGTATTGGTTGTATTTATACCCAGTAGCCGCCTGATTAATCTTGCTATGTTTTTATTTGGGATAAGTCTTGCCTTGCATCTTGTTTTCTCCTCAAAGGCGATACGCACTAAAACAGGGGATATCTTAAAGAGCAATTATATCTTTGGCTTTTCGTTTATATATATTATAAATCTAGGGCTCTTAGCATTATTTCTTAACCTTATATTTAATAATTTTTCTTTTGTCTCATTTTGTAATGATACACACTTTTTAGCAGGAGAGATATTCAGGGCTATTTTCCGTCAACTTTTTAAAGTCTAAGTTTTTTAAAGGAGAGGTGGCTGAGCGGTTGAAAGCGGCAGTCTTGAAAACTGTTTTGGGGATTTTCCTCAACGTGAGTTCGAATCTCACCCTCTCCGAATGAAACTTAAAAATAAGGAGATTCATCACCAATGAAAGAATTTTTGTCTTTAGTTGATGTTGACCAATTTGAAACCCGTTATGCAGAGGATATAAAAGACGGAAAGTTTTTTGGTTTTCCCATAGAGCCGATTATCAAAGCAGAGAAGAGGCTTAAAGACCCGAATGAGCGTTCTATCGCATACTTCTCTATGGAATATGGCTTAGCTACCAGTTTCTATAATACTTTTAAATCTTCTCTTCAGGCGCATGAAACTAACAAAACTCCTAGAAATACCGTATTTTCAAATTACCGCGTTGCCGATTACCTCTTTGACGTAAAGACTGATAGCCTTATTGACCTCCCGATATATAGCGGAGGGTTAGGTGTTCTAGCAGGAGATACTATCAAAACCATGGCGGATTATAAATTACCTGCGTTAGGAATAGGGGTTTTGTGGCGCTCGGGTTATTTTCGTCAGGAGTTCTGGTTTAAATACGGCCAGGTTCCGGAGAAGATGCAATGGGATCCGTATAGTTATCCGGGGCTTATCCCTTTGAAAAATACCGTAACTTTAAAGCTTAAAAATGAAGATGTCCGTCTAAAGCTGTGGAAATATTACGTGTATAGCTATAAACTTGATTACGCCCTGCCGCTTATTCTTCTTGATGCCGAGTTACCTGAAAACAGAAAAGACTTAAGGATGCTTACTGACCAGCTTTACCGCAGTGATAACTCTTGGATAAAACTTATGCAGAGGGTGGTCTTAGGTTTTGGTGGGATGGGCGCGATAACTTCCTTAAATTATCCTATTAAGATATTTCATCTTAACGAAGGGCATGCTGTCTTTGCTTTTGTGGAGAAAGCTCGAGGGTTAAATAATGCTCAGGTAGAAAGTCTTAAAAGCCATTTTTGCTATACTTGTCATACTCCTGTTCAGGCAGGCCATGATCGTTTTTCAACTGAAGATATACAAGGAGTGCTTAAAGATGAGGATTTTAAGTTTATACAAAAATTCGGCAAGGAGGCTTCGGGGTTAATTAACTTAACGCTTCTTTCTATGAATATAGCCTCTTCAGTAAATGCAGTATCCAAGAGGCACCAGGAGGTTATGCAGCTACAATTTCCTGAATATAAAGATAGGATAAAATTTGTTACCAATGGAGTACATCCTTATACTTGGGCTTCTTCTGATTATATTAGCTTGTTTAAGGATTTCTCTCCGCCCGTAGAGGATTTTGATTCTAATCCCATGTCTTTAGCGAATGTATCTAGGATTAAGAATAATGAAAACTTCCGTAAGCAGATATGGCAAAAACATAGCATCAATAAGCAGAGGCTTTGTTCTCTTCTTGAGAAGTGGAAATTAAAAAAGGATGCCTTTACTCTTTGTTGGGCGCGCAGGATAGCCGCGTATAAAAGGCCGAGTTTAATTTTACAAGATATAGAGAGGCTTATAAGTATCGCGGCAAAGTACGGGCCTTTGCAGATAATTTTAGCAGGCAAAGCACATCCTAATGATGACCTCGGTTTTACCTTTGTTAATGAGATGATGGATAGGGTAGATGAGCTGGGGGATAAGAATTACGATAAACTAAAAATAGTTATACTGGAAAATTACGATATCTACTTAGGGCATTTGCTTACCTCTGGAGTTGACCTTTGGTTAAATAACCCTTATCCTCCTTTTGAGGCATCTGGAACAAGCGGGATGAAAGCAATCCTTAACGGGGTTGTGCAGTTGACTACTTCTGATGGTTGGGTGGTGGAAGCTGAAGATAAAGGGATAGGTAAGATATTCGGGACGCGCTACTTAAAAGGTAAGATAGGAAGTGAGTTTGATCGCTCCATGGCTTTTGATGCAGATGCGCTTTATAAAGAGCTTGAAGAGTTAGTGGCTATGTATTACTTAACTTATAAGGATAAGCTAAACCTCTCTTCGCCTTGGATTGATATGATGATTAATTGCGTAGCTACATCAGCGCATTTTAATACCTATAGAATGTTAGATGAGTATAAGGGCCTGATTTGGGACGCCTGCATAAGAAAAGAAAAATCAGTAGTAGTTTAAATAAGGGAGAGTTGGCAGAGCTGGTTGAATGCGGCGGTCTCGAAAACCGTTGTCGTCGTAAGATGACCGGAGGTTCGAATCCTCCACTCTCCGCTTGTTTAGGGGACGGTTCTTTAAGTTGCAACTTATTATTTTTTTGATATAGTTATAGAAACTAAAAAATATTGGAGAGGTGCCGGAGTGGTCGAACGGGCATGTCTGGAGAACATGTGAGCTGCAAGGCTCCCAGGGTTCGAATCCCTGCCTCTCCGCCAAGTTTTACATTCAGCGAAATTGAAAGATGTTGCCTCGGCGCAAA
>CAZIUK010000004.1:0-83702 GCA_964542785.1 uncultured Planctomycetales bacterium | reverse complement strand
GCCTAATCTACGCCGCCAGCGTTCACTCTGAGCCAGGATCAAACTCTCCGAAAAATATCCGAAAAAGTTTTATAATAATGGCTCTGGTGATTTATTTAATATTGTACCTCTGAAATTGACCTTATGAATTATTAAATAATTCTTAGGGTCTCCCTTAAGATAAAAAATTAGCTTCTTATCTTAGGGACGCGGAAAGATGCTCCGCATCTTTCCACTCGCTTGGCTATTCAATTATCAAAAGAGCAAAAAAAATACGCCTCAACGAAATTGAGGCGTAAATAAATTACTTACCGCCGCATTCACCGTCGGTCAAAAAATTACTTTAATCTGTCAATAACCTTCTTCTATTATTCATAGGTCTTTCTTCTGAAGGGATAACAAGTTTACAATATATTAAGAACCTTGTCAAGATATTTTTTTTATATTTTTTTCCTATTGCGCAATGAGTTTGGATATCTGAAAAATAGGCAAAAAAAGCGCTATTACAATTCCGCCTACTACAATCCCTAAAAAAGCGATAACCAGCGGCTCAATCATACTTGTTAAAGCAGAAGTAGCACTATCTACCTGTTCATCATAAAAATCAGCTATCTTTGTAAGCATCTTCTCTAATTGCCCTGTTTGTTCTCCCACGCTTATCATCCTACAGACTATAGCAGGAAAAACACCGCTCCTTAATAATGGTTGAGCAATAGACTCTCCGTCGCGAACTGACTTAGAACAGTTAACAACCGTCTCCTCTACCACCTTATTCCCGGAAGTCTTACTTACTATGCTAAGGGCACTTAATACCGATACGCCGCTCTTTACCAAAGTAGAAAAGGTTCTTGAAAATTTAGCTACGGAGAGCTTTCTAAAAAGCTCTCCTAAAATAGGCGCCTTCAACTTAAGCCGATCAAAATTATACCTACCCTTTTCAGTAGCAATATACCTCTTTAAAAAAAATCCTAAGAACGCCATGAATATAACTAAAAATAAAAAGTATTTTCTCAATAAATCGCTGGCAAAAATTAAAATCTGCGTAGGCAAAGGAAGGTGCCCTCCTAAAACATCAAATATGCCTTTAAAAGTCGGCACCACCTTAAGAAGTAAAACTATGGTAATTATTATGGCCATTGAAATGACTACCGCCGGGTATACTAAACTTGAGCTAATTTTTCTTGTAAGGGCTGATGTCTTTTCTAAATAAGTAGCCAACCTATCAAGTATATCATCAAGCATACCTGAACTCTCTCCCGCCCTAGCCATATTAACAAATAGTTCACTAAAAACCTTTGGATGCTTAGCCAAGGCATCACAAAAGCTCATCCCCGCTTCAATATCCTGCCGAACCACAACAACTACCGCCTTTAAAGAAGGATTCTCTACTTGTTCGCTTAAAATACCTAAGGCATGCACAAGGGGGATACCTGAATCTATCATAGTCGCCAGTTGGCGGGTAAAGATAACTAAATCATCAAGCTTTACCTTCTTTATAGCGCCAAAAGAAATAACTTTATCCGGCTTATCTTTAGCCTGCTCAATAGAAATAATAACCAACTCTTTACGGTGCAAAATATTTGCTACCTCTAAATCAGAAGAAGCCTCTAAAAACCCGTTTAGAGTATGGCCATTCTTATCTTTAGCTACATAACTATATTTTGTCATAGCTTATCTACTACCCTAAAAAAAACTTCCACAACCTTAGGGTCAAATTGAGTCCCGCTGTTATTTCTAATCTCCTCTATCGCCGCCTCTTTAGAGAGGGGTATCTTCCTATATGAACGGGCAGAACGCATCGCCTCGTAGGCATCGGCAAGATTAATAATCCTTGCCCCAAGGCTTATCTCTTCTCCCTTCTTTCCATCAGGATAACCTGAACCATCGTAATGCTCATGGTGTTGCCTGACCAATTCTATCACATCGCTTAAGAAAGTTAAAGGCTCTAAAATTGTCGCGCCTATGACAGGATGCTTACGTATCTCAACCCACTCCTCTTTAGTTAAAGTTCCAGGTTTCATGAGAATGCTATCCCCTATGCCAATCTTTCCTAAATCATGCAATTCGCACGCCTGCCTTATAGTTTCAATCTCTTTAGCAGATAGCCCCATCTCTGAGGCAATAATTGTAGCGTATTTAGCCACATTCTCTGAGTGACTATGAGTATAAGGATCTCGCGCTTCTATTGCTTGAGCTAAAACCTTTATTGTGCGCATATATGTGACCCGTAAATCCTCATAGAGGCGCGTTAGGTTGCGCGTAGAATCTTCTATCCTCTTGGCTAAAACTGTATTTTGTTTCTGTAAGGACTGCTTGCTCTCCTGAAGACCCTGTATAAACTTACGGTTAACCAAAATTAAACTGCGTAGCTCTAAGCCTTTTCTTACTAAAAAAAGAAGCTTCTCAAGGTTTATCGGTTTTATTATAAAATCATATACCCCAAAACTGAATAAATATTCCTGTAGATCCGGCTTAGCCTCATCCAACAAAACGATAATAATACTATCTTTATCTATACGCTTAAACTCTTTTATGGAATTTGCCTCCAAGGGCTCTGCGCTATCAAGCTTTATTATAACAAGGTCGAAATTATCCCCGCTAAAAGAACTTAACCCCATAGATAAAGACTCTTGGGTAACTACAGAATATCCTCCCTCTGCAATTAATTGCTCCTCTAAATAACGGGAGACCTCAGTATCATCACAAATAAAAAGAATCTTTCCCTTTTCTGCCATACCTATTCCTCCGTAGTAATCCTTATCGCCTCATCAAGGGTAGTAACCTCTTCTCTAACCTTTAAGAAAGCATCATCCCTTAAGGTATTCATCCCCTGCGCTTGAGCAAACTTCCTAATCATATCAATAGGCCTTTTCTCTATAATCATCTCACGGATTTCATCATTAATCATTACTGCTTCCAATATCGCAACTCTCCCATAAAAGCCGGTATTATTGCAATACTTGCACCCCACTGCAGAATAAAAGTTAGCCCTACCGCTAAACCCTATCTTTTTTAAAAAGTCGTCAGGAATATCTACGGGCTTACGACACTTCATGCAGACCTTGCGCGCAAGCCTTTGGGCACAAAGCATAATTACACTAGAAGCAACTAAGAAAGGCTCTACCCCCATATCAATTAAACGCGTTATGCTTGATATGGCATCATTGGTATGCAAGGTAGATAAGACTATCTGCCCTGTAAGAGCCGCTTTAATTGCGATATCTGCAGTCTCTGAATCACGAATCTCTCCAATCATTATTACATCGGGACTTTGTCTTAAAAGTGAACGCAACCCTAAAGAGAAATCAAGGCCTATATCCGGTTTAACCTGCACTTGGGTAATCCCCTCTATTTGATATTCCACAGGGTCTTCTATTGTTATTATATTCCTCTCCGGGGTATTCATCTGGGTTAAAACAGAATAAAGCGTAGTAGATTTACCCGAACCTGTAGGCCCGGTAACAAGAATCATTCCAAAAGGCTTAGTTATCGCCTCTTTAAAAACTTGCTCAGGCTGAGCAGAAAAACCAAGCTTCTCCAAGCCTATAGAGAGATTGCTTTTATCCAGCGCCCGCAAAACAAACTTTTGTCCAAAGGTAGTGGGCAATCCGGATACGCGAAAATCAACCTCTTTGCCCTCAAACTTCACCTTAAACCGCCCGTCTTGAGGGATCCGGCTTTCGGTGATATCCAAGTTTGATATAATCTTAAGCCTAGCCAATATAGCATTCTGCTTTGCCTTAGGTATTTTAAAAACGTCGTGCAATGCGCCATCTATGCGGTAACGTATCCTTAAACACCCTTGTTCAGGCTCGATGTGTATATCCGACGCGCGCTTCTTTAACGCCTGATTAAGCATAAGATCAACGAGCTTAACAATAGGCGCTTTTCCACTCTCCTCTATAGCCGAAGAAAACTCTATATCCTCTTGTTTAACTAATTCGACCTCTTTATCTTCTTGCACTCCTTGTGCTAAGGAAGCTTCATCAAGAATATTATCCATATTCCTTATGCCGGCAACATACTGAGCGTCTATTGCGCGCAAGACCTCATCTCCAGGGCTTAAGACAGTATCTATGTTGCACCCGGTAAGAATTTTTAAATCATCCAAGGCAAATATATTCAAAGGATCTGAGATAGCTACGGTAATAGTATTACCGAATCTTGATATCGGAATAAGGCTATAAAGCCTGGCAATACGCTCAGGGACTAAACCGACAACCTCCGGAGAAAATCTATATTTAGAAAGATTCAATGTAGGCATATAAAGCTCCTCAGAGAGTAAGGATATCAGGGTTTCTTCGCTTATCATCCCTTCATTAATAAGGACCTTACGCAATGGGATGCCTGCGCCTTTTTGCAACTCAAGGGCTTTTTTTAACTGTTGGTCATTGAGATGGCCGTTTTTAACTAATATTTCAATTATCTTATCTTTAAGCGCCTGCATTTTATCCAAAGTAAATTATTCATCCGGGGCTGTAACCCTTAAGATTTCTTCAAGAGTAGTCTTTCCGTCAAATACCTGCAAAAGCCCATCTTCTCTTAAGGTTACCATTCCTTCCTGCCTTGCTCTCTCTTTAATAACATGCTCCTGAACCCGCGATAATATTAATTCTCTTATGGCTGGGGTAAGCATAAGAACCTCAGCTATCCCCGTTCTTCCGATATAACCGGTATTAAAACAATTAGAGCATCCTTTGCCACGAAAGAACTTCACATTCTTTTTATCTTCTGTTTTTATCTTTAAACCCTCCAATACCTCTTTCTTTACAGCGTACTCTTCTTTACAATGAACGCAAATCTTACGCACCAGCCTCTGAGCCATCACACAGACCAAAGAAGAGTTTATAAGGTAAGGCTCCACCCCCATATTTATTAACCTAACTACTGCCCCTGGAGCAGTAGTAGTATGAAGGGTTGACAAGACTAAGTGCCCGGTAAGGGCTGATTTTATCGCTATATCCACAGTCTCATAATCGCGGATCTCCCCAATCATAATTATATTTGGATCCTGCCTTAATATGGAACGCAAAGAAGAAGCAAAGGTAAGCCCTATATCAGGTCTTACTGTAACCTGGTTTATCCCTTCAAGCTGAAACTCAACCGGATCTTCTACGGTAACAATATTCTTATCCGGGCTATCTGTTAATTTTAGTATTGAATACAAGCTAGTTGTCTTACCTGAACCGGTAGGCCCACATACAAGCATCATCCCATGAGGAAGCTTAGCTATCCTAATCAGGCTCTCTACTGTATTCCTACTAAAACCAAGCCTTTCTATATCCAGCCTGGCTTGAGACTTATCTAATATGCGTATAGCAACTTTTTCCCCGAAGCTAGAAGGTAATATAGAGACCCTAAAGTCTACCTCTTTTTTTGAAATTTTAATTTTAAACCTTCCGTCCTGCGGCAACCTATGCTCTGCGATATTTAAATCAGACATAACCTTAATCCTTGAAACTATTGAAGAATGAAAACTTTTAGGGGGAGACTTCTCTTCGTGTAAGATACCGTCAATGCGGTAGCGTATCCTTAGTTTTTTGCTAAACGGCTCAATAAGAATATCCGAGCTCTTCTTCCTTACTGCGTTTTCTAAAATCATATTTGTAATCTGTATTACCGGGGCTTGGCGAATTATCAGGTTTAACTCTTGGTCTGAAGGCAGTATCTCACGCTCCTCACGAATAAACTCTATAGAAGAGGTAGAAAGCTCTCTTACTAAGTCGTCAATAATACCCTTGGTAGAATCAGGATAAATTAAATCTATTGTTTGAGATATATCCTGGCTGGTTGAAAGGATCGGATTTATCTTAAACCCAGTTAAAGACGCTACATGGTCTATGGCAAATATATTCAAAGGATCTGCCGTAGCAAGGGTAATGGTATCTCCTATCTTAGAAAGGGGGATTATCTGGTAATGCCGGGCGACATCCACGGGGATAATTTTTGCTACCTCAGGGTCAATCTTAAAGCGTTTTAAATCCATAAGCGGCAAGCCTAAACCTTCGCTTAAGGTAGTTGCTAATTCATTTTCTTTGATAAATTTCAAGGCGATTATGATATCGCTAAGCCTGCCGCCTTTCTCTCTCTGCACCAAAAGCGCTTGATTAAGCTGAGATTCGGTGATCAGTTTATTATTAATTAAAATCTCTGTTAAGCGGTCCTTTAAAGATACCATTTGCTCCTAATCCTTATCCTTATAATATTTCTCTATCGCCCGCTTTATATCCGAGGAAGTAGAGACAAAGGTCTGGACATTGCATCCGGTTAAAAGTACAACATCCTCTATCGCTTGGATATTTAAAGGATTTGACATAGAAAGGGTAAGATTGTTGCCTATCTTATCAACCGGCATCAAAAGGTACTGGCAAGCCACCCTCTTTGGGACAATATTGATTATTTCATGATTAATATCATAATTCCCTAAGGGCAGATAAGGAAAACCATATTGGGCGGTTAAAGATTGAGCAATATCCTCTTCTTTGACATACCCTAAATCAACTAAGATCTCTTCAATCAACCCGCCTTTTTCTTTCTGCAAATTCAAGGCTTTCTCAAGCTCTTGGTCGCTAATTGTCCCGCGCTCAATAAGTAATTCACCGAGTTGTTTATTTAAAATCTTTCTTACTGCCATTTATTTTTTTAACTTTCCTTAAAAATAACTACACGGTTTCTCCCGCTCTCCTTAGCTACCAATAACAACTCTTCCGCTTTTTTGATCAACTCATCGGAGGTTATCCCATCTAAAGGATTCTCGCTAACAGCAGCACTAATAGTAACCCTCTTTTCTGCTTCATAATGTTCACTATATGCAGACTCTACTTTCTGCCTTATATTTTCGGCAATCTCTTGAGCCTGACGCTTGTTCTTTTCCGGTAGTATAACCGCAAAAACGTCATCCCCTATCCTGCCTACGCGGTCAATCTCGCTTACCGAATCATTAATCAAAGCTGCCACTCTTTTAATAGCTGTCTCCGCCTGAAGAGAGCCAAAGGTTTGGGCATACTTCTTAAAATTATCAATATCCACCAAGATATAAGCGCATGGCCTCCTGTAAACGATAGCCCTTTTGATCTCTTCCTGCAGGCGGCTATGTATAAAAACAAGGTTATATAAACCGGTAAGGGCATCTTTAACCTCAAGTTTTTTAACATTACGTAAAAGGATATCATTCTCTACGGCAATAGCTATTTGTTTGGCAAAGACATCCAATAATTCAATATCTTCTTTATTATAAAAGAAGTTACCTTGATTATTCCCGATTCCTAAAAGTGCAACCACCTTTTTACGCAGATACACCGGAAGGATCAGCATATTCTCTAACTTAAACTTCTGATGCAAAGAAACGGATAGCTCTTTTGACAGCAACCCTTGCTTATCTAATACTAAAGCCTTATTTGAATTTACTATATCATAAAAGAGATCGTCAGCAGGGGTTATCCTAAAATTCTCAAGGTGCTCTAAGTTAGCCCCTTCGATTATCTTTAATGAAAAATCAACCTCTCCTTCGCCTCTATAAAAAAGGCATGCTAAATCAGAGCTAGCTAAAAGCTTAGCCTTTTCTACTACTACCTTCAAAATATCATCAAGTTTTTCAGATTGAGATATTTGGGAGCTTATCTGTAAAATACTAGAAAGGACAATAACCCTTTTTTGTATCCCTAAGTTAATCTCGGTCGTCTTCTCGCTATAAGTTTTAAGCTCCTCCATATTGCTACGTATGCGCTCAGTCAGCCTATTAAGTGCATTGCCTAAATCACCTACCTCATCATCGCTAGATAAAGAAAACCTACATGATAAATCACCTGCGGCAAGCATCTTAGCATCAGAAGCAACCGTAAGTACTCGATCAAAGACCTCTTTTATAACAAAAAACCCAATTACCGCAATAACTGCACTAATAAAAAGGGAAAGTAGTATATCTATTTTAAACCCTAAACGAGGTAAAATATGTGAGGAGACAAGATAGACGCTGACCAATAAAGGCAAAACCGACATCAAGGCGCTAGAAACCATTAATTTATGCTTAAGCCCACGCGAAGATAAAGAAATTAGGTTATTCTTCTTCGCCATCTTATACCTCCCCCAAGTTATTAACTGATAAATAATTAATTTTTGCTATAAAATTATACCCCTTATCTTATCATAAAGCAATAGTTTTGTTAAACTCATCAACTAAATAACCTCGGTTTATACCGGTATCAATAAAATCCCAAGGAAGTAAAAGAGATACCTTTTTTGCCTGCAAATAAAGATCCTGGTTTATCCCACACTCCTTAAAAGAATCCTGCCATATAGAATAATTAAAGCGATTACCCCAAGCATCAAACCTAGCGCCCTTCTTAAAAGCGGCCAAGATTACCTCAGATAACCTCCTATCCCCACGGGATAAAACGCCTTCTATAATGCTCATCTCTGGAAAATGGTAATTAAATCTAAGCTTTCTGCGCTTAACCGCTCTACTCCTTATGTAATCCTGCTTATACCTTATACCTTCTAAGCCCAACATAGCAAACCATTGTAAGGGAGTGTGCGGCTTAGGGATTAAGGTATTCACGCTGATATTAACTGCCGCCGCAGGCTTGCCTATATCTTTTCTTGTTTCTGAGACTAAGGTTGAAAAGTTAAGAATCTCATCTAAGTCCACATCTTCTTCTTTTGGGATACCAATCATAAAATAAAGCTTTAAATGCTGATACCCGCAAGAATAGGCCCCTCTTAAAGCATTAAAGAAATCATCAACCTTAAAATCCTTTGCCAATAAATCCCTTAATCTTTGAGACCCTGCCTCAGGTGCAAAGGTAAGTCCGGTCTTCTTGAATTTAGCAATCAATGATGAGACCGCGCCCATAATAAGCCGGGCCTTTACTGACGGCAAAGAGAAACTTACTCCCTTAGCCCTTAAGGAAACTGATAAATCATTTAACAAATCAGTTAGAAACGGATAATCGCTTACAGAGAGCCCGGATAAAGAGAACTCTTCATAGCCTGTATTTTTATAAATAGCATCCGCTAAGCTTAAAACATTCCCTGGCTGGCGATAACGTAAAGGATAATACTGCGACCTTGCTTGGCAAAAGCGGCAATGATTAGGACAACCGCGCATAACCTCAAGCATAGCCCTATCGTGGATGACCTGCGTATAGGGGATGAGCCAATCCTTTGGATAATAACTAGTATTTAAATCTCTGACAAACCTCTTTTTTATAATTGCAGGAGCTTCTTTGTTATTGGGCTTAAATTCCTTAAGAACCCCGTCTGCATCATAAACTACATCATAAAATGAAGGAATATAGACACCTTCAATTTTGGATAAAAGAGTAAGGAGCTCTGGTTTACTTATACGCTTAGACTTATAAGCTAATTTATATTTACGATACTCTTCTACAATCTCAGAAATTACTGATTCCCCTTCTCCAATCACAAAGAAATCAAAGAACTCATGCATCGGTTCAGGATTAAGCGTACAAGGCCCACCACCAACTACCAAAGGATAATCAGACGTCCTCTCATTAGCCCTTAAAGGTAGCCCTGCTAAATCCAATATACCTAAGACATTTGAATAGCATAACTCTGAGCCCAAAGAAAATCCTACCAAATCAAAGTCAATCAATCTTTTTCGCGATTCTAAAGATAATATCTCTCTTCCCTTAGCGCGTAATTGGCTCTCCATATCGATATCCACACTAAAAAACCTCTCGCATAAAGTTTGCGGCATACTATTAAGCATTCCATAAATAATACGTATCCCTAAATTGCTCATCCCCACTTCATAAAGATCAGGGAAAGATAAAGCAAATTTTACATAATCATCACTAAAGTCCTTCTTAGATACATTCCACTCGCCCCCTATATACTGCCCCGGACGCCTTATATCCAATAATATATCATCATACATATCAGAATACCGCCCTACTCTTATCTATATTCACTAATATACCTAAGGCAATGAAAGTAACAAATATAGACGACCCTCCGTAACTCATCAAAGGCAAAGGTATCCCAACTATCGGAGCTAACCCCATGGTCATAGCTATATTTACAACTACCTGTACCCCTAATAAAATGGATATACCGTAGGCTAAAAGCCTTCCGAATTGGTCCTGAGTCCTTTGGGCAACAAAAAAACCTTTACGGATTAAAAGAAAGTAGAGGATAATAAGCGTAATCCCCCCTAAGAGCCCCCATTCTTCGGAAAAAGATGCGAATATAAAATCGGTATGCGCCTCAGGAAGAAAACGTAATTGGCTCTGTGTCCCAGAGAGCCACCCCCTGCCAAAAAAACCTCCTGAGCCAATAGCTATCTTTGACTGTATTATCGTATATCCTGCGCCTAAAGGATCGATATTCGGGTTTAAGAAAACCATAAGTCTCTCTTTTTGATATCCTCTCAATAAATTCCAAACAAGAGGAAAAGAGAGCAGCGCTATAACTAAGAGGGATAAGATATACTTTAATCTTATTTGCGCAAGGTAAAGTATAGGCAGAAAAGTCAAAAATATTAAAAGCCCTGTCCCTAAATCAGGTTGCTCAATTATTAACCCCATTGGTATGAATATAAAAAAAAGCGGCAAAACCAAAGAACGAAATAAGCCTAACTTACCTGCAAGTAAAGTTATATTAGTCTCGTCCTTTAGGCTAAAATAACGCGCCAAAAATACAACCATAACAAGTTTTGCTAACTCTGAAGGTTGAAAATTAAACCATCCAATTCTTAACCAACGTTGAGCCCCAGATTTCACCGAGCCTAAAATGAATACAAGAAAAAGGAAAAAAATACAAACTACATACAAAAAATAGGTCCAATCCCAAAGCCTGCGGTAACTAGTGTTTGCTATGATTAAAAAGAGGATAACCCCTAAAAATATCCAAAGGATTTGCCTCTGATATATATTCTGCCAAACCGCCCCCTCCCTCTGAAACGTACTGCTGAATATAGACAAGACGCTTAATATACAAATTAAAATTGCAATTAAAAGTATAGTTATTAAAGAAGAGTTTTTCATATCAATTCTTGAGCGAGCATATCTTCAATGATCTTCTTTGCTACTACGCATGAATAATAACCCGGCCCTCCATGCTCTAAAAATACACAGATAACAAACCTTGGGTTACTAACAGGGAAAAAACCGCTAAACCAAGCATGGGAAAGCTTAGGAGGAGCCTGTGCAGTCCCAGTCTTACCCGCTATACTAACGCCTACAGTAGAAAGAACATTACCGGTCCCTTCAGGATAACTTATAACCCCTTTAAGCCCCTCATTTATCCATTTAATCGTAGTTGGTTTAAAGCCAACCCTTTCAGGTCTTTTACGATGCCCTAAAATACCTCTACCATCAATAGATTTAGTTATATACGGAGTAACTAAATACCCTCCGTTGGCAAAAACAGCCATCATCCGCGCTATCTGTATCGGAGTTACCAAAACCTCTCCTTGGCCAATGCTTAAATTAGCGGTGTCTCCATCAAACCAATTCTTTAAAGCACTTAACTTCCTCAATAAAGGCGAAGGGATAAAACCCTTCTTTTCATAAGGAAGGTCAAAACCCGTTGTATAAGATAAACCTAACTTAAGCGCATAATCATGTATAAGTTGAGCTCCGACTAATAAGCCTACCTTATAAAAGAATACATTGCAAGAATACGCCAAGGCTCCGACAATATCCTGACTGCCATGAGTGCTCCAGCATTTAAAGTTCTGCTTACCGACCTTAATCTGCCCTTGACAAATAAAGGAGGTATTAAGATTTATTTTATTATTTTCTAAGGCTGCAGTAGCTACCACTAATTTAAAAATTGAACCGGCAGGATACCCGGCGCTAATAGCGCGGTTAATTAAAGGAGCTGAAGGATCATTAAATAAAGCTGAAGAGTCGCTATCCTTACTCAAAAGAGTATTCGGGTTAAATCCCGGGGAACTCACTAAGGCTAAGACCTCTCCGCTATGCGGGTTCATTATAACAACCGCCCCCTTCTTCCCGCCTAAGGCATCTTCTGCTATTCTTTGTATCCTGATATCTATAGTTAACTCTACGTCTTTTCCGTTTACCGGGGGCTTAAAACCTAAAGTGCGGACAACCCTTCCACGGTGATCCACCTGAAAAGAAGCTCCCCCTTCTTCATCGCGCAAATAATAATCATACTTCTCTTCTGTTCCCCCGAAGCCAACAATATCCCTCGTCTTATACCCATAGTCTTCTAATTTTGTAAGTCGCCAACGGTCAATCTGCCCCAAATAACCTAAAATGTGGCAGGCTATTTTAGAGTTAGGGTAGAATCTTAACGGGGTAGAACGTATATTCAAAGAAGGAAAATCTATCTTAATCTGCCCCAAAGAGACTGCCTCCTTCAATTTCAGGTTATTAGCTATAACTACCGGCGCAGAAGAATCAAAACGAAGCTTCTTTAACTCTAAAGCGTATTCCTTACCTAAAACCTTAGAAACCCTTTCTAACAAATCATCTTCTTTTATGCCTTCTTGGGGCATAAAAAGCAAATCATAAGAAACCTTACTCCCTGCAAGTACTATTCCATTACGGTCAAGAATCCTGCCCCTACTCCCCCTTTGGCTGACCAACCTAATGCAATTTTTATCACCCAAACTGCGCAAATTCCTACCCTGAATCATCTCAAGGTTAAATAACCCTAAAATAACTAGAATAAACAATGTGCTCAAACCAAAGAATACTGCTCTTACCCTATCCATTTTGATAAAATTCTCAAGAAAAGATAACAAACTAAAAACGTATACAGCGAAGAAAAAAAGAGGATTTTAAAAAAGATACCTAAAGAAACTGTTGAGCCTAAAAAAATTAAAAAAATCCCGCTGATAAGATTATTCAGTAACGCGATAACCCCAAGGAGTAGAGAACGCGAAAGATTATCATCTATAGAAACCCTTTGGGAAACCTTGTAAGAGAAAATAACCCAAAACATAAAGAGCGCCGTATTTAAGCTTAGAGTATTCAATAAAAAAGCATCTTTTATAGCCCCTAAGATAAAACCAGTTACCAAAGCCCACTTTAACTCCAAGAATAACCCGCCGATAAAAAGCGCAACTAAAAGAAAGTCGGGCTTGACACCAAAGATTTTAAAATAATCTACCAAAGCTGCCTGAAAGATGATAGAAAAGAGAAAAAGAATAATAACTAAGCGTAGCCTCATTGTATGACTATCAAAACTTCTTCAAGGTTAGAAAAATTTACCGAGGGCTTAATCAAAGCATAACAGCTTAAGCCAGAAAACTCCCTGCCTATCTCTACCACTCTTCCTATTAGAATCCCTTTAGGGTAAGCATTATCAAGCCCTGAGCTTATAACCGTATCCCCTATTTTTACATCCGACTCCTGCGGCAGGTATTTCATAATTAAATTATTTCCTAAACCACCCGAGACTAAACCTTCTTGCCGGCTACGCTGGATAACCGCAGATATCCCAAGATTAGGATCAGTTAATAAAGACACCTTGCTAAAATTATGCCCTGTCTCTACAACCCTACCAGCTAACCC
Organism: uncultured Planctomycetales bacterium; assembly: GCA_964542785.1. Classification (GTDB taxonomy): domain Bacteria; phylum Omnitrophota; class Gorgyraeia; order Gygaellales; family Profunditerraquicolaceae; genus Sherwoodlollariibacterium. The sequence goes on along the minus strand of CAZIUK010000004.1, from coordinate 70,215 downwards.
TAAATAAGTAACCACGCTCATCCCTCGACGAACGCCATTAAGACTACCCTTGTCTATTGTAATATTTGTTGACCAGTTATCCGCAGAACGGGCAATTACCCTTGCTGCAACTAATTTAAGGGGAGAGTTTTTCTTAAAAGAGAGCAGTTGTTTAAGGCGTGTATTTTCAAGATAATACTCGTTCATAGAGTTAACCTTGTTCTTCAAAAAATCAACCTCTCTTCTTAATGATTCATTTTGAATGAGGTTTCTTTGGTAAAAAACCACCCCTGCAATATGGCGTTTAAAATTAGCAAAGATTATTAAGGGAAGCCTTAAAATATTATTTATAGGCTTCTTGAAGATAGCTATAGAAAATATAAAAATGACTAAAAAAATTATGACACTTAAGGAAAGAATTAGCTTTTTATTGGCAAGCTTAAACACATCTTAAATTTTTTATAGAGGATTAGCTATGGATATCCGGCTTAATAGCAACTGTTACTTTCTTTAAATATTTTATTTCATTTAAAACCTTACCTGTACCGTTGGCCACGGCCGTAACCGGATCTTCAGCTATGTGAATCGGCAGCCCCGTCTCTTCAGAAATTAATTTATCCAGCCCTTTAAGCAAAGAACCTCCACCCGCTATAACAATCCCGTGCTCAATTAAATCTGCCGCTAATTCCGGAGGGGTGCGCTCTAAAGAAATCTTTACCACCTCTAAAATCTCCCTTAAAGGCTCCTGCAACGACTCTCTTATCTCTTCGCTTGTAATGGTAACCATCTTAGGCAACCCGGCAATTAAATCCCTGCCCTTTACCTCTAAGGATACCTCTTCTTCTAAAGGATAAGCTGAACCTATCTTAATTTTAATCTCTTCAGAAGTCCTCTCCCCTACCATAAGGTTATAGGTTTTCTTAAGGTATTCAATAATCGCATCGTTCATCTCATCACCGCCAATACGGATAGACTTAGAAAAGACTATACCAGCAAGGGAGATAACAGCTATTTCGGTCGTCCCCCCACCGATATCTACAATCATATTACCTATGGGTTCTTGGATAGGCAAACCTACGCCTATTGCCGCTGCAATGGGTTCTTCTATAAGAAATACCTCGCGCGCCCCTGCGCGTTCCGCAGACTCTTTTACTGCCCGGCGCTCAACTTCAGTAATGCCTGAAGGTATAGCGACAATAATCCTTGGCCGTATCTGAAAACGCCTATGCCTTACTCTGCGAATAAAATGCCTTAACATAGCCTCAGTAACCTCAAAATCCGTTATTACCCCATCCCTCATAGGCCTTATAGCAACAATATTCCCCGGAGTCCTGCCTAACATCCGCTTAGCCTCCTCTCCTACTGCTAAAACATGAGATGTCCCCCGCTCTACAGCTACAACCGAAGGCTCGCAAAGCACTACCCCTTCCCCCTTTACATATACAAGAGTAGTGGCAGTCCCTAAATCAATACCGATATCATTAGAGGCTAAGTCTAAAATGTAATCTGTAATTTTTTTAAAAATAACCTTTAATTTACCCATATTACTTCCCCCAGGAAATAAGGTTGACTTGAAAAACTATATAAGAGAAATTCTAACAGGAATTAAACTATATGTCAAATAAAAAGTTAAGCGAGTTTAAACTTAAAAAAATAACGCTGACTAAACCTCTCCTGAAAGAGACTTAAACAAGGTTAAAAACCCCGGAAACGACTTATTTATACAAGATAAATCCTCTATGCGGCTTTTACTGCGCAAGCAACTTGCAGCAACCACTAAACTCATTGCCGTCCGGTGGTCTGAGAAGCTCTTTAGAAAAGCAGGCTTAAGTTCTCTTACACCGCGTATAACCACGCTCTCTTTAATGCCTTTCTTAACTATTCTAACATCTCCTCCCATCTTATTTAAATTTTCGCTCATGGAACGTATCCGGTCTGTCTCTTTAAATCTAAGCTCGCCAACCCCTTCAAGTACCGTAACCCCCTTAGCCAAAGAACTTGCTACCATAAGGATTGGAAGCTCATCTATCAAGGAAGGAATCAGGCTATCTAAAACCCTTACAGCTTTCAACCTACTAGTTCTTATCTCAATATCGCCAACAGGCTCCGGGGATGATACCCCCTTATCAAGCTTATTAATACTTATATCCGCACCCATCATCTTTAAGACTTTTAATAAACCGGTTCTGGTAGGATTTAAATTTACTCCTTTTAATCTTAATCTTGAATCAGGTAGAAGAGTAGCAGCAACAATAAAAAAAGCAGCGGAAGAAAAATCCCCCGGGATAATAATATTTCTAGGAGACTTTAAGCCTGCGCATCTAGTTATAACCGTAGTATTCCCCTTTAGTTTTATTCTTGCCTTAAAAAACTTAAGCATCCGCTCTGTATGGTCACGCGTCTTAACCGACTCTATCACCTTAGTCTCTCCTGAAGCATAAAGCCCGGCAAGTAGTATGGCGGATTTTACTTGGGCCGAGGCTACCCTCATCTGATAGGTAATCCCCTTTAACCTACCGCCGTTGATAAAAACAGGAGGATACTCTTCACTATTTATTCTCCTTGCCTCTATAAGAGCGCCCATCTGCCTTAGAAGAGAGGTAACTCTGAGCATCGGCCTTTTAGAAAGCTGCTCTCCAGCCAAAAGCCTTACCCCAAAATCCTGCCCTGCTAACAAGCCTAACAAAATCCTAAAGGTAGTCCCTGACTCCTTTATATAAATATCCTCTTGAGGAGCAGCTAAACTACTTAAACCTCTACCATAGATAATTGCCTCGGTTAACTTAGGCCTTCTTATCTTAACCCCTAACTTTGTTAAAACAGAGACTGTTGAATTTACATCTTCGCTATCCGGAAGGTTATATATCTTTGTAGGTTGGCAAGATAGTGCGCTTAGTATAAGCGCACGGTGGGAAATAGATTTATCCCCAGGAAGGGCAATACTGCCTTTTAGGTTAATAGCAGGGAGGATATCATGAAACTTCATTTAAGCTTTTTTTACTACCCTATCACCTTCTCTTACTTTATTCTTTACACCCTCAACGAGAAACCCTGCAGCGGCCATGGAATCATGAAGTTTTTCTACTTTTATATCTCCTAAATAGTTTTCCCCCCTGTAAATAGAAAATAACTGCCCCAAGGCTACCCCATCTCTACTTCCTAAATTTATTACTGCAAAATCATACTCTTTATTCAAAACTAATATCTTGCCTTCTAATTGAGGCGATGAAGAAGAAACTTTTTGATCTTCTGCCTTAACCGCTATGTCATCCTTTACCACAATCTTACCCAACTCAACCCCGGAAACATCTTTATCTATAGCTTCAGCCTCTAAATCTCTTTTTTCTGACTCTAAAGAAACCAATCTATCCTGGGTAAGCCTCAACTCATTAGTTGCCTTCTCTAATTCAAGCTCCAATTTAGAACGCAATTCTTTCTGCTCTTCTAAGTCAGAGTTAATTTGTTCAAGATCAGAAAAAACACTCTCTTTGGCAGCCCTTTCTTCCTCTAATTCGCCCCTTAATTCAGCAATGCGGTTATCGGATTCCTTAAGCTTTTCTTCTAAAGAGGCAAGCACCTTTTGAGCCTCCAATAGTTTGGCCTCTCCTATCTTATATTTAGCATTTAATTCTTCTATCCTCTCTTCTAAATTTATATTCTTGATATGCTCTTGGTTATATAAATAAAAGCCTGTTGCCGCAAGAAGAAGAAGGACTAAAATAATCAAAACAAAGATAACTCCGGACGCTTTCCCTTTGGTATTCATACCTCCTCCTTTATAAATATATTTGTTCTAATATACCACTACTACTCAAAAAATCAAGATTTATTTAGTAGATAACGCCTGAAATTCTTCGGGAAGAGATATAGAAAACTCTAATAGTTTTCCTGTCTTAGGGTGGATAAATTTAAGCCTCTTTGCATGCAAGGCTAACCTGGTAAACTTATTATTTTTTCCATACTTGCTATCCCCAAGTATAGGATGCCCGATAAAATCAAGATGGACTCTTAACTGATGCGTCCTGCCAGTAATAGGCTTAAGGCTTAAAAGGCTAAAATCTTCAAAGCGCTTTAAGGTGCGATAATAAGTCTTTGCCTCTTTGGACTTGACGGAAAAATTAACGGACATATTCTTCCTCTTATATTCGTCCCTTGCGATAGGAACTTCAATCACCCCTTCATCAAACTCCACCCTCCCTTTAACTATGGCGATATACTCTCTTTCTATTTTATGCTTTGCAAACTGGCTTGCCAACTCTAAATGGCTCTGGTTATCTTTGGCAATAATCAAAAGGCCTGAGGTCTCCTTGTCCAACCGATGGACGATACCGGGCCTAGCTGGGTTAATATCTGAAAGGGAGGTAAATATATTCTTTATAGCATTTACCAATGTATGCTCATAATTCCCGGGAGCAGGATGGACTACCATACCTGAAGGTTTATTAATGACCGCAAGAGAATCATCCTCATAGATTATATCAAGCTTAATATCCTCCGCCTTTATAGAATCAGGCCTTTTCTCCTCTAAGAAGAAGCTTACCCTCTCTTTCTCATTAACCTTGGTATTAGGTTTTTTAACTACCCTTCCTGAAATACAAACATTGCCTTTAAGTATAATCTCTTTTATCAGGGTACGGGAAATGCCTAGCTTATTCTCCTTAGAGAAATTGCTTAATAATAAATCCAGCCTTAATTTATTAAGGCCAGGCTGGGCTATAAAATTATATTCCTTCATTCTGTTTTTTCTGCGGCTTCAATAAAGCTACGAGCTTAAAAAGCGCAAAGAAAAAAAGAGGTATGCATATAAGCTGAAAAAGGGTAAGGTTAAAAATTATCCTGCTGTTATCTGCGCGAAAGAATTCAATAAAAAACCTTTTTATGGAATAAAGAAATACATACGAATAAAAGACAACTCCTAACCTCTGGCTTCTATCCTGTATAAACCTTAAGATGATAAAAATCATAAGCAGAAGCAACGAAGAGTAGATCTGCGTTGGAATAAGTATTTTTTCATGGAGGGGAAAATAAATCCCGTAAGAAGATTCCCTGCCAAAACAACAGCCATTTAAAAAGCAACCTATCCTGCCTAAGGACTGGGCTAACGCCAAAAAAGGAGCAATTAAATCCAATATCCTATAGACCTCTTCCTTCCTCTTCTTTAATAAAATAACGCCTGAAGCAAGGCCTAAGAAAAATCCTCCGAACCAAGACATCCCCCCGTGAGGCAACATGATTATCTCCAAGGGGTTTTTAAGGTAATACCCTAAATTTGAAAAGACATAAAAAAAACGCGCTCCGATAATCCCAAAGACAAGTACGGCAAAGCTTAGGTTAAAGATAAAATCAGAATCTATCCCCCGCCTCTTTGCCTCTGAAGAGGCAAGGGCAACCGCAACTATAAAAGCAATTGCTAAAGCCGCTCCGTAAGAATAAATCGAAATAAGACCTAACGAACAAAGTTTAGGGTACATTTTTATTTACGGGCTTAAAAACAAGCCAGCCTAAGATTATAGCACCAATGGTTATAGCGCTATCAGCTATGTTAAATACCGGCCAAAAGTGAAAATCCAGAAAATCAACAACATAGCCTAAGGTTAACCGGTCAATAAGATTTCCTAAGGCACCGCCTAAAATCATGCTTAAGGATAAAGAAAAAACTGCCCTCTCCTTATTCTTACGAAGGATAAAGTAAATAATAATGATGGTAGCGACGGATATAAAAACAAATAAATAGAACTGCCCCTTGAATATGCCAAAGGCTGCCCCGCGGTTATGAACCAAGGTCAGGCTTAATACCCCCTTAATTAGGGGGATAGATTCATGCAGGGTAAGATTTCTTGTAATAAAAAACTTTGTTAATTGATCTGATAAAAGAACTAAAAAAACAACGGATAAAACCATCGAGAGAAGATAATACTACCTTTTTTCCTTTTTCTCTTGGCATTTAACGCAGAAGCGCGCCTGAGGGACTGCCTTAAGCCTTGCCTTGGCAATAGAGTCTTTACACTCTTGGCATATCCCGTACGTTCCATCCTCTACCCTTTTTAAGGCATCTTCAAGTTCGTATAGGGCCTTGCGGTCCTTAGAGGCTAACCCTAAGGAAAACTCACGGTCATAGTTGTCCGTGGCAACATCTGCCATATGATAACTGTATCCGGATATATCTCCGGATGCTTCTTTCTGTGACTTTTTTAAAGTATCTTCGGAGATGCGTTTAATCCCATCTATAATCTCTTCTATATGTTTAAGTATAACCTTTTTAAAAACTAAAAGCTCTTTTTTAGTCAGGCCTTTCTTTAGTTTACCCACCTTGCTCACCCCTCTCTAGAACAGCCTCCTTGCACTTTGAGCAGATTAAAGGATGCTCTTTCAAACTTCCTACTGTTAAGCTATAATTCCAACAGCGAATGCATTTAATTCCTTCGGCATTTTTTACTACCAACGCAATATCCGGACAATCTTTAATAATACTGCCACTAGATAAAACATCTACCCTTTCAACCGAAACAGAAGAAACCTTAAATACCTCTGGTAGCTCGTCTTTTAACCTCGCTAAAAAATTATACCGATTTTGGTTATTTGTCAACACATTTATTTGTGCATCAAATGAGCTGCCTATCTTTCCGCTTACGCGCACCTCCTCTAACCTCTTTGCTACCTCAGGGATAAGGCTCATAACTAAATCCAACCTATCTTCTTCTTTAAAATTTACTTGAGGCCAAGCCAAAAGGTGTACGCTAGTTATAGAAACATCCTTAACACTCTTTGGAAACTCCTTCCAAATCTCTTCTGAGGTAAAGGTAAGTATCGGCGCCATCACCCTCACCAAAGAACCCAATAGAATATAGATTGCCGTCTGAGCAGAGCGCCTTTCATAAGAATTTGCCGGATAAGTATATAGCCTGCCTTTAACCATATCAAGGTAATACATAGACAGCTCTTCATTACAAAAATCATACAATTCCTTATACGCTCTATAAAAATGAAAAGACTCATACGCTTCAGTAATCAAGCCTAAAGCAACCCCTAACCTCCCCAGTATCCACCTATCTATGCTTTTTAACTGTTGAACGCTTAAACTATCCTTATCCGGATTAAAGTCATAGAGATTACTTAAGATAAAACGGGCGGTATTCCTTATCTTTCTATACGCCTCGGATAAACGTTGCAGTATCTCTTTTGATATCCTTATATCCTCGTTATAGTCACTTGAGGCGACCCAAAGCCTTAAAATATCCGCTCCGTAATCTTTGATTATATCAAAAGGAGAAACCACATTCCCTTGAGACTTAGACATCTTCCTGCCGTCCCCGTCAACGACAAATCCATGGGTTAAAACGCTTTTAAAAGGGGCTTTGCCTTCAATGCAAACAGACGGGATTAAAGATGACTGAAACCATCCACGATGTTGATCTGAACCTTCTAAATATAAAGAAGCAGGAAACTCTAAGCCCTCTTCTTTCTTTAAGACTGCCTGAGCACTCACCCCGGAATCAAACCATACATCCAATATATCTGAACCTTTAGAAATACTACTACTCTTGCAGTAAGGGCAAACAAACCCTTCGGGTAAAAACTCCTTTATACCTTTTAAAAACCAAGAGTCTGTTCCGCTCTCTTTAGTAAACTCTATTAACTTCTCAATTACCTTTACCTCTAAGAACTCCTCATGGCAATCATTGCAGACTAATGCCGGTATAGGAACGCCCCAATACCTCTGCCGTGAGAGGCACCAATCAGGGCGAAGCTCCACCATCCCCAAGATCCTCTCCATACCGCTATCAGGTATCCAGGTAACATCTTCTTTAATAATCTTAGCAAGCCTCTTCTTTAAACCTTCATGCTCTAAGTTTAAAAACCACTGCTTTGTGGCGCGGAAGATTATCGGGCTTCTACAACGCCAACAATAAGGATAAGAGTGTTGAATATCTAAACTCGCAAGGAGTGAGTCTAAAGAAGAGAGTTTATCTATAATGAGCTTATTGGCATTTAGGCAATTTATCCCCGCAAACTCTCCGGCGGAAGAATCAAAGTTTCCCTTGTTATCTACAGGCATGATTACATCTAATTTATACTTTAAGCCTACTATATAATCTTCGTTCCCATGCCCCGGGGCAATATGCACCAGTCCTGTCCCCTCCTCCTGCGAAACATAATCAGCAAGGACTACGCTTCCACCCCTTAAGAGAAAGGGATGCTCGTAAGTTAAACCCTCTAGCTCCTTGCCGTTTACCTCTCGGATAACTTCATATTTTTCTATCCCCAAGCCCTCTAAAACCTTCCCTAATAGGCTTTTGGCGATAAGGAGTTTTCCCTTTTCAGTATCGGTTAAAAGATAAACAAATTCCTTGTGCGCGGCTACGGCTACATTGGCTACGAGCGTCCAAGGGGTAGTTGTCCAGATAACTAAGAATGAGTTTTGGAAATCTCCCTTGGAGGCAATCCTAAACTTGACAAATACCGACGGGGAAGTATGCTCCGCATACTCTATCTCTGCCTCTGCTAAGGCAGTCTCACACCTAAAACACCAGTTCACCGGCTTAAGTCCACGATAAACATACCCTGCCTTGGCTAAGTCCTTAAAGACCTCAAGTATGCTCTGCTCATACCCCTGATTTAAGGTAAGATACGGCTTGTCCCATTGCGCAAATACCCCTAAACGCTTAAACTGTTCTCTCTGCCTTGAAACATAACTTAAAGCATAGTCATAGGCTTTCTTTCTAAAATCAACTTGGCTTATCTGATACTTACTAATCTTTAACTCCTTAAAGAGCTGGTGCTCAATAGGCAGCCCATGGCAATCCCACCCTGGGACAAAAGGAGAATCAAACCCGCGCATTGTCTTATACTTAATTACAATATCCTTTAATGCCTTATTTAAGGCATGCCCGATATGTATATCCCCATTGGCATAAGGAGGCCCGTCATGAAGCACGTATTTAGGCTTGCCTTCAGACTTCTTACGGATAGACTTATAGATATCCTTATCCTCCCACTCTTTTAAAATTAAAGGCTCCCGCTGAGGCAGGTTCGCCTTCATCGGAAAAGCAGTTTTGGGGAGATTAAGCGTATTTTTATAATCCATTAAATATACTTTCCTATAATAATCCCTAAATCCTTCTTTATCTTTTTCGGAATAAACTTACGGTCGGTAAAAATTGCGTCTTTTAAAGCACTTTGGCATTCACAATTCCACTTAACAGGCATATTCATAATAATATCCACGAGTATCTTTTTTGCGTTTTCAATATTCTTCTGCGAGTTCTTAATAATCATATCTCCGGTAACCGAATCATGGCTTTTATGCCAGCAGTCGTAATCTGTAATTGACGCTAAAGACGCATAGCAAATTTCTGCTTCCCGCGCAAGCTTTGCCTCACCAAAATTAGTCATAGCAATTATATCCATCCCCCAACTCCGGTAAAGCTTTGATTCAGCTAAGGTTGAAAAAGCCGGGCCCTCCATATTAATATAAGTCCCTTTCGGATGAATCCTTAAGCCTAATTTCTTACCGGAATTAAACACAAGAGAACTTAATTCCCCGCAAACCGGATGCGCTAAGCCTACATGAAAAACTAACCCCTTCGTAGAAAACGACATTTTCCTTGCAGAATTAGTCCTGTCAACAAACTGATCCACTACTACAAAATCCATCGGCTTAAAGCTCTCCTTAAGGCTCCCGCAGGCGCTTATTGAAATAATCCTATCAACGCCTAATTTTTTCATACCAAATATATTCGCTCTATAATTAACCTCTGTAGGCGGTATCCGGTGCCCAAAATCATGGCGGGGAAGGAAAACAACCTCTTTACCGCCTAAAATACCAGTAATAAATTTTCCTGAAGGCTTACCAAAAGGAGTATTTAAGAATACTTGTTTTGTCTTCTTTAACCCCTCTATATTATATAATCCGCTGCCTCCGATAACCCCTATCTTAGGCATACTACTCCTTTCCGGATAATTCTCTTGCCCTCTTTAATGCAGCTAATGCCGCTTCTTCCCATGAGCCCCCTTTACTTAAAACCTTTAACCCAGCTTCAGTAGTCCCCCCTTTAGAAGAGACCTGCGCCCTTAACTCTTCCGGGCTTAAGTCTGTCTCTTTAAGTAAGAGGATAGACGCATTTACCGTGTTTACCGCTAAAAAAGTAGCGTCCTCTTTATTAAACCCTAATACTTGCGCTGACTTCTCTAACCTTTTTATTAAACCCTGTTTAGGCGCTTCAGGCATATTTTTATAATCTATACCACTACTTTCAATAAAATAAAACACATACCCCGGCCCGCTCCCTGAGATAGCCGTAGCAGCGTCCATCATCTCCTCTTCTATGCAAAGAACCCCGCCAAAAGAGGCGAATATCTCCTTGGCAAAATCTAAGTCATCTTCACAAGCTGAGGCACCCTTGGAGATACAGGTTACAGACTCTCCTATCTTTACTGCGATATTAGGCATAGAGCGAATAACCCTTGCCTTATCTAAAAACTTCTCAATATACTTAGTGCTTATCCCTGCAACGATAGAGATAATAATTTTATTATCTGTAAGGTTACTTAACTCCTTTAAAAGCCCGCCTATATCCTGAGGCTTGACTGCGATTATAATTATATCAGAATCATTAGCCAAAAGGGACAAGTCCTCTACAATTTTAACTAACCCTATATCTTTATTTTTTTTCTTATCTTTATCATAGGCAATAACGCTGTACTCTTTAGGGATCTTAGCAAGCCTGCCTGCGATTATTGAGCCCATATTCCCTAACCCCACTACCCCGATTCTGCTGAGCATATTTAACTTAGCCATTTATATATCTTCTTTTTTTAAAGGATTAAATATTGATCTTCCTATCCGCACCAAGTTTGCCCCCTCTTCAATGGCGATTTGAAAGTCTCCACTCATCCCCATTGATAAAATTGAAAGGTTACAAAAATCAATCCTCTCTTGCAGTTCCCGCAATGCCTTAAAAGAGTTGCGGGTTGCTTGCGCTAAAGAAGAAAAAGGAGCAATGGTCATCAAGCCTTCAACTTTTAAGTTCTTAAACTCTAAAATTTGCCTTACCTTGTCTTTTGCCTCCTCCAAAGAAAACCCAAACTTAGTCTCTTCAGATAAGGTCTTTATCTCAATTAAGATTTTTTGTATCTTATTAATCTTTGCTGCTTCCTTGTCAACCTTCTTAGCTAAAGCAAGGCTATCTATAGAGTGAATCAAATCAAATATCCTAACCGCATCTTTTGCCTTATTCTTTTGCAAATGCCCGATTAAATGCCAAGTTATCGGATAAGCAGGCCTTTTTTTAGTAAAGTACTGGTGCTTGGTAAGCGCCTCCTGAACCCTGCTTTCGCCTATATCAAAAATGCCGCAAAGTAATGCTTCTTCTATTTCTTCTACAGGTCTGCCCTTACTTACAGCAACTATCTTCACTTTAGCAGGATCTTGGTTTACCTTTAAACAAGCAGAGGTTATCTTTTGCCTTACCCTTAATAGGTTATCCTTAATCATTGGTAAAGTATTATACAACAGAAGAGCCCAAGGTCAATGAAAAGTAGGTTTTTTAAAAATACTCCTGGTAGGCTTCTTTAATCTTGCTAAAGGCTTTTAAAATGAAGTTTTTAGCTGGCTGGTGCAATGGCAAAACACCCACAGGCCTTACCCTTAATGCCTCAGAGACCATCCCTAAACAGGTAAGGTATTTAAGGTATTTATGCCCGGATAATTCGCTATTTTCGCTAATCAGAGAAACAATCTGCAAGTTGGTAATGCGGCCCAACTTAACCGGAAGGTTTAATACCTTCTCTAAGTTTTCAATAAACCCCTCTAAAAGCATGCTCCTGCCTACGATAACAAAATTATTAATCTCATGTAAAGGAACCTTCTTCTCAAGAGCGCTCTTTATCCGTTGGCAGATATTATTAGCTGAGGCAGTTAATACCTCGCAAACCTCCCTCTGCTTGATCGGCTTATAAAACTCACTCTTCTTAACTAATATCTCTTTATCCTCTGCGATATCAAGGGGGTTTCCGATAACCCCGTATGAGCGCTTAATATCCTCGGCTAAATCAACAGGTACTTTAAGCTTATCAACGAGCTCCCGAGTAAAAGTATCTCCTCCAAAATTAAGTATCTCTATATCCTTTAACACTCCTTCCCTAAAAATCATTATCTCGGTAGTATCGCTTCCTATATCGCATAAGACGCTATCGCCCTCATTAAGCTGAGAAGTAAAAACAGCCCTATTCGTGGCTATCCCCGAGAAAAAAATATCCTTAATCTCATAACCTGAGTGATTAATAACCCGCGTTAAACTCTGAACCGAGGATAACCTTGCGCAGATAAGATACAAATCAACCTCAAGCCTATGGCTATAAAGCCCCAAGGGATTAGCGATACTGCCTTTGGCGTCTATGGCGTAGCTTAAAGGAATCATGTGCAATATCTCATCTTCAAGGCTTGAACCTAGAATCCGAGCCTGCTCAATTACCAGCTGCATATCAGACTCGCTTATAATCTTATTTCCCCTTTCGGCTAAAGGTATAACCGCATGGCTATGTTTGGTAAGGATATCTAACCCTGATATATTTACCGAGACAAATTTAAATTTAATCCCGGACTTCTCCTTTAATCCTTTTAAGAGTTTTCCTATTCTATTAATAAGCTCGCGGGAATCTACTATCACACCTTCCTTAACCGATTTTATCGGATAAGAATCAAAATAAAGCTCAGCTAACTTCCCTTTTTTAATCAATGCAAGGCAAGCAGCAATCTTGCTTGAACCTATATCCAAAGCACAAATATAATTATTTATCATCTTTAATATTTACCACCGGCTCATTAAACCTTAAATCTATATACTTAACATCCTTAAGGTTGTTCTTTCTTTGGGCTATCAACCCGGACATAACCGCAATCTTTTCTAATATATTACCCCGTGAAATCCTTACTTCAAGTATTTTTTGCTCCTCCTTAAGTGATATCAACATAGTAATATAATCCGATCCTTCAATATCTATCCTTTTTATCTGAAGGGCATTTAAATTAGGATACCTTTTTATCTCTTTGATAACCGCCAAAGCCAAATCTAATTCCTTAAACTCTGCCTTTCTCCCCGGGATAACTTTAGTTACCTTTGAAGTTAAGCCGCTGATAACTATAAGATTTTCCCTTTGGTAATTAACAGGAAGCTCAAATAAGACCCCGGACTCATCTACCGCAAAATAACGATACAAAGAGACTAAGGCAACAGGTCTTCTTTGGACAAAGTTAACAAATATACGATCAGGAAATAAACGAACTAAACTTACTCTCAAAGATTCCGGGGAATACCTTGCAATATACTCAGATTCTTTATGTAAATCAATAAGAAAGATATTCTTACCCTTTAGGTAATCAACCTCTCTATCCTGCCTGCCTGAAACAATAACCTCCTTTACGAGAAAATAATCAGATGCGATAAAAGCCCTATAAGCAAGCCTTACTCCCACTACAAAGAGGAGAATTAAAAATACGGATATAATCCACGGTAAAGAGTTAAACTTTCGCCTTTTCATAAGCCATCTGAATAAGCCTTATAGCTAAATTATTAAAATCTATTCCCTCGTTCTTAGCCGCCTTAGGCAAAAGGCTTGTTGCAGTAAGCCCGGGGATGGTATTAATCTCTAAGATAAAAGGCCTGTTGCGGCCATCAAGTATCATATCTACCCTTGAGCAACCATAACAACCTAAAAGCCGATGGGCAGATAGAGCCGCTCTCTTAACCCTTAAAGATATACCTTTAGAAAGTCTAGCCGGAACAATATAATCGGTAAAACCTTTTTTATACTTAGCCTTAAAATCAAAAAACCCCTGCCTTGTAACAATCTCTACTATCGGCAACGGGCTTTTGCCTAATATGCCTACGGTAAGTTCTCTGCCCCTTATATACTCTTCAATCATTACTCTACTATCAAACTTAAATGCTTCTCTTATCCCGCTTTTTAAACTATCTTTGTCTTGCGCTATAGAGATTCCTATGCTTGACCCGGTAAGAGCAGGTTTAACCACCAAAGGAAAAGCAAAATTATTTAAGCTGATTACGTTTTTAGCTTTACCTTTTATTACCTTAAACTTAGGGGTATGCAAACCATTCTTTTTAAAGATGAGGCGGGAAGCGACTTTATCCATAGCCAACCTGCTAGACCTTACACCCGAACCTGTATAAGGAATCTTTAATTTCTCCAAAATTCCTTGTATGCCTCCGTCCTCTCCAAACCTTCCGTGCAAGGCAATAAATGCGCAGTCTATCCTGCTTTTTCTCATCAAGGAGATATTTTCTTTGATACTTGCGCTTTTTATTATAATTGCCTTTGCCTTAATACCTTCTGCTTTTAATGCTTTTAATACAGCACTCCCGCTCTTAAGCGATATCTTATTCTCGCTTGAGGGCCCTCCCATTAAAACACCAATCTTACCAAAATTTTTCCTTAACATAGTTAGCTTAGTATCTGTATCTCCGGCTTTAAATCCACCCCAAATTTTTTTCTTACCCTAACGCGTATTAATTTTATTAGGTGCAAGACATCATCTGCCTTTGCCTCCCCCTTATTTAAAATAAAATTAGCGTGCTTACGCGAGACAATAGCCCCGCCTATCTCTTTGCCCTTTAGCCTACAACGCTCAATTAACCTCGCGGCATAATCCCCTTTCGGATTTTTAAAAATAGATCCTGCACTGTAAAAGACGCATCCTTGTGTTTCATGCCTCCTTATCAAATACTCTTTAATCCTTTGTTTTATCTTTTCTTTTTTATCCTGACTTAATTTTAACCGTGCCCCTAAGATAATATATTTTTTAAGCCCGCTTCTGCGGTAACCAAACTTAATCATCTTTTTCTTTAAGCGCTTTATCTTTCCGGAAGAATCCATCACCTTTACTTCATCCACTAACCCTGAAATCTCCTTACCCCAACAACCAACATTCATCGCTATTGCTCCGCCTAATGTTGCCGGCACCCCGGATAAAAACTCAAGCCCTGACAAAGACCTATTAAGCGCAAACCTTATAATAGAAGATAAAGACACGCCTGCCTGAGCTTCAATAAACTCTTTGCTTACCTTCATCTTTTTAAAATACGCAGAGCTTAAAAGTATGACCAATCCTTTTATGCCTCTATCGCTTATCAAAAGATTACTCCCTGCGCCTATGATATAATAAGACACCTTGTTCTTCTTTGCCTGAGTAATTAAACGCTTCAAGGCAAATAAATCCTTAGGAGTACAAAAATACTCAGCCGCCCCGCCGATTTTAAAGGTGGTCTTATTTTTAAGAGGGTAATTACTCTTTACTTTTAAGTCTCTCTGCCAATTCATCGCTTAAGCTATAGATATCCCCTGCACCAAGGGTTATTACTAAATCTTTTGGTTTTAGTAACTTAACTACTCTCTCTACAACCTCATCCTTTAAAGAATAATAGACCATCTTATCTTTATTTGCCTCTTTTATCGCCAAACTAAGTTTACGGCTGTCTACCCCGTAAATAGGCTCTTCTCCCGCAGGATAAATATCCGTAATAAAAAGCATATCTGCCTGATTAAAACTCCTGATAAACTCATCAAATAAAAACTTAGTGCGCGTATATCTATGCGGTTGAAATATAACAATCCTTCTTTTTGCCTCTAAGCAACTTAACGCCTTAAGCGTTGCTTTAATTTCAGTAGGATGATGCGCATAATCATCAAGGATTGCGTAATTATCATCCTTAAATTTTAAATCCAACCTGCGGCCTGCGCCTTTATACCCTAAAAGCGCGCTATTAATAACCTTAATATCTATGCCTAAGTTTATCCCTAAGGCAATAACCGCTAAAGCATTAGATATATTATGTTCTCCTGCTAACCCTAAAGTAAAACGCGATACAAATTTATCTTTAAAAAAACAATCAAATTCGCTCTTAAGTCCATTAAAGGCTATATTTTTTGGGTAAATATCAGCGCCGGAAGATAAACCAAAACTGATAACCTTCCCCTTGTAATCTCTTGCTATCTTCATAAGAGACATATCTTGGCTACAGCAAAAGATTTTTCCATTATTGCGCGTAGCATCAAAAAAATCCCTAAATGCTTTTAGAATATTATCAAAACCCTTGTAATAATCAAGATGTTCATAATCTATATTGGTGATGATGGAGTAATCCGGCTTATAATAGAGAAACGAGCCGTCTGACTCATCTGCCTCGGCTACAAAGAATTCACCACAACCAAAACAGGCATTGGCATCTAAGTTCTTTAAAATCCCCCCTACCGCAAGAGTAGGTTGAAGCCCTGCCTCAAGCAAAAGATACGAAGCTAAAGAGGCAGTAGTAGTCTTTCCGTGGCTTCCGGCGACGGCAATAACTTTTTTTTCAGCCATAAGCATAGCTAAGGCTTGGGCACGTTTTACCAAGGGCAACTTAAGTCTCTTTGCCTCTAATACCTCCGGGTTATCCTCTTTAATAGCAGATGAATAAATCACCGTAGGGCTTCCAGCTAAGTTCTCATTAGAGTGCCCTATATAAATCTTTGCTCCTAGATGTCTTAAAGTTAGAATATCCTTATTCTCTTTTAAATCAGACCCGCTTACAGTATACCCTAAGCACAACAAGAGGCGCGCTATCCCGCTCATCCCTATCCCGCCAATACCAATCAAATGATAATCCCTATTCATAAAATTACGCTTCCTTTAATCTCCGTAAAGCAAGTATTCTGCAACTTCTAACAAGCGCTCTGCTGCATTACCTTGAAAGATATGCTTAAAGTTATCCCTCATCTTAGCAAGCCCTAAAGGATTAGCAATCAATTCCTCTATTGCCTTATAGAGTACGCCTAAACTCGCCTCTTCATCTTTTATAATAATACCTGCGCCTGCGTCCTCTAAGACCAAGGCATTGTAGAATTGATGCCTATAGGCAAAAGGATAGGGTAAAAATATTGCAGGAACCTTAAAATATATTAACTCAGATATAGTCATTGCTCCTGCGCGGCTAACCGCTAAATCAGCGCAACTATAAACCCTTCCCATCTCTTTAGAGAATAAAAATACCTTAGCACAAACCCCTAAGCTTTTATATCTATCCTGAACATCATTTAATAACCCTTCCTTGCCTAAAATATGCAAAACCTGAAAACCCTTCTTGTCTTCTATTAACGCTGCCGCCTTTAAGAATAACTCGTTAACTCTGCTACTTCCTTGGCTACCCCCCATAACTAAAATAGTAAACCTGCCTTCCTCTAAACCAAAAAACCTCAACGCCTCTTTTCTAGACTCTTTTTTTAAACTTCCTCTTATAGGATTCCCAGCAAGGAATATCTTATCTTCACGCAAATCAAAATGCCGTTTTGATTCTAAAAAAGAGACTGCTACACCATCAGAAAATTTAGCCAAAAACCTGTTTGCCTTACCGGGCAATACATTCTGCTCGTGGATTAAAGTTTTAATTCTAAAAAACCAAGCCATCATCACTAAAGGCAAAGAATCTAAACTCCCAAACCCTAAAACAATATCCGGCCTAAACCTCAATAGGATAAATAACCCCTGCCAAGCGGCTCTTAGAAAAGAGAAAGATTCTTTAATATTTTTCCCGCTAAAAGAAAAAAAGACCCTATAAGAAGGCAAGTAGGATATTTTCTGCTTAGGGAAACTTAAACCTAAAGAGACACTCCTTGAAGGCAAGACCAATAAACTCTCGGAAGAAGGATGCCTCTTCTGTAGCTTTTCTAGAAAGGCCTCGGCAGGAAAGATATGCCCCCCACTTGCCCCAGCAACTACTAATACTCTCATCTTCTTTTTTTAAGGATAATCTCCGATACGGGCAATATTCGCCAATATGCCTACGCTTATCATATCAAATATGAAAGAAGTTCCCCCATAACTTATAAAAGGCAAAGGCAGGCCCTTGGTAGGCAGGATGCCGCAAGAAACCCCGATATTAATCATTGCCCTGAAAGATATCATCAATACAAGCCCTAAACTAAGGAAATAACTGAATTTATCCGGGGCGTTCTTAATAATCTTAATACCCTGCTGGATAAAGATGATAAATAAAATTACTATGCCTATCGTCCCTAAGAGCCCTAACTCCTCGCCTATTATAGAGAATATAAAATCAGTATGCGCAGCAGGCAAATAAAATAACTTCTGCTTAGAATGGCCCAAGCCTACGCCAAATAACCCCCCTGAGCCTAAGGCAATTTGAGACTGGATTACTTGAAACCCGCTCCCCTTTGGATCCAACCAAGGGTTAATAAATGCCATAATCCTTGCTTTACGATAAGGCACGCTAAAAACCAAAAAATACAAGAAAGGAAAACTGCTTAACAACAAGGGCAATATATAAGATAAACGCGACCCGGAAATAAAAAGAAGGGTCAAGACTACGAAGCCCAAAGCCACGGTGGTCCCTAAATCCGGCTGAAGGAGTATTAGAATAGAAACTAAACCTAAAATTGCTATCGGCGGGATAAAACCTTTAAAAAAAGTTTTAACCGTATTCCCTTTACGCGCGATAAAATCCGCAAGGTAAATTATCAACGCAAGGTTCGCCAACTCTGAAGGCTGAAAGCTTAAGAATTTAAACCTAAACCATCTGCGCGCGCCTGAAACCTCCCTGCCTAAACCGGGGACTAAAACAAGGACCAAGAGGATTATTGAAATAAAAAGGAGTGGCCGGGCAACAACCCTTAATTTACGGTAATCTACAACCATAAATATAAACATAAGGATAACTCCGATAAACATAAAACTTAAATGCCTCTTTAAAAAAAATAGACTGTCCTGGTATTGCTCTAAAGCGTATATGCTTGAAGAGCTATAAATCATAACTATACCCACACAGATAAGCGCTATCGTTACCGTAAAAAGGTTTATTCTTATATTCCTTACCATATTAAAACTTAAGCTAATTTGCGTACTGCGTCTTTAAATGCCCTTCCCCTCGCCTCATAATTTAAAAACATATCAAAACTCTTACACATAGGAGAAAAGAGGACACACTCTCCGCTAAGTGCCAAAGAAAAAGCCTTATCCACTGCCTCTTCTAGGGTATCCGCCTGATAGATATCAAAAAAACTACAAAACTCTTTTTTTATAGTATCTTTAGACTCGCCAATTAAAACCATCGACTTAATCCTATCACGGGCTACCTCTAAAACTCTACTGTAATCATTGCCCTTTTCCCTGCCACCGGCAATCAATACCGCAGGAGAACTTAGGTTATTCAAAGCCCAAACCGTCGCCTCAGTAGTAGTAGCCTTAGAATCATTGATAAATTTTACCCCCTTAACCTCTAAAACCTCTTCCATGCGGTGCTCAACCCCTTTAAACTTAAAGAAGGTATCTTTAACTATACTATCCTTTATCCCGAATATCCTTGAAATCGCCAAGACTGCCGATTGATTCGGATTTAACTTCTCTTCCTCCTTAAAATAAACTATCTTTGCCTTAGACTTAGAGGCTAATTCCCGCACAACCTTATCATCATAATTTAAAACTAAAAAATCCGAATTATCCTGATTCTTAAATATGCGCGCCTTAGCCTCAATATACCTCTGTATATCGGTATATCTATCTAAATGATTGCGGCTTATATTAAGAATTATAGAAACCTTAGGCCTGAATTTATCTATATACTCCAATTGAAAAGAACTAACCTCAAGAAGCACATAATCTTCTTTCCTCATTTTTCTTAACTCTTGCGTAAATGGGTTGCCTATATTTCCACAGGTAAATGCCCTCTTACCTGCTGCCTCAAAAACTCTCCCTAAAAGTGTAGTAACCGTAGTCTTTCCACAAGTTCCGGTTATAGCAATAACCTTAGCAGGACAAAATAAAAAACCAAGCTCTATCTCGCTTATAATAGGTATATTTAATTCCTTAGCCCATAATATCGGGGGAGATTCACTCGGAACGCCAGGAGAGATCACAAGCAAAGATACCCCTTGCAATAAATCCTTAGAGTGCCTGCCAAGTTCAACAGATATCTCTTTTGAGCTTAAGGAGTTTAAGTTGCTACGGGTAAAAACATTATCCTGATTATCGGTAACCTTAACATTTGCGCCCAAAGTATATAAAAGATTAGCAGAAGATAGACCGCTTCTTCCAAACCCGACGACAAGAACACTCTTGCCCTGAAAATAGTTTTTATCCTTCATTAAGGTTTTAACGGATTTTTAAAGTTGCTATAGTTAATATCGCCAAAAGCCCGGCAAAAATCCAAAGCCGGACAATAACCTTGTTCTCATGCCACTTAAGAAATTCAAGGTGGTGGTGAAAAGGAGCAATTCTAAAAATACGCTTCTTAGTTAAACGAAATGAGGCTATCTGCAGTATTACTGACAAAGCCTCTATTACAAAAATACCGCCTGCAATCAGCAAAAGAAACTCTTTCCTAATCATTAGCGCAACTGTGCCTAATGCCCCGCCTAAAGCCAAAGAACCAACATCCCCCATAAAGATAGACGCAGGGTAACAGTTAAACCATAAAAATCCTAAACCTGCGCCTAATATACTAGAACAAAATACGGTCAACTCCCCACTACCTCTTATGTAAGGAACAAGAAGGTATTCACTTAAATATATATGCCCTGAGACATAGCAGAGAATACTGAAAGCCAAAGCAACCATTACCACTATACCTATCGCTAAACCATCCAAGCCGTCGGTAAGATTTACCGCATTGGATGTGCCGGCTATAACTATAATCACAAAAATAATATAAAGCCCGTCTAAATCTAAAGAAACATTTTTAAGAAAAGGGATATCTAACTTTAAACTCCCTTGAAAACCAAAGATAAAAATAGTACCTAGAATTAACCCTAATACTATTTGGCTGGCAAACTTTGTTTTAGCCGTAATCCCCTTAGCGTTCTTTTTGACCTGCTTAAGATAATCGTCTATAAATCCGGTTATACCAAGCCAGAGAGTACTAAAAAGCACTACCCATATATGCTTACTAAAAATATCCGCCCATAATAAGGTTGAAATAACTACTGCCGCTAGAATAAGAATCCCGCCCATGGTCGGGGTATCTTTCTTAGCTTGATGCAGGTTATCAAGTACAATGCTATCTCCCTTATTAATCTTCTCTCCAATCTTAAGCTCCTTTAACTTTTTTATCAAATAAGGGGCTAATAAAAGGCTTATCAAAAAACTTGTTAACGCCGCCATCGCCGCCCGGAAAGTAATATAACGAAAGACGTTTAAAAAAGAAAATGACTTATGCAAAGGGAAAAGTAAATTGTATAACATTTATAAACTAAATACCTCCTCCATCTTCATCCCTCTTGAGCCTTTAACTAAAATAATATCCCTATCAGAAACTTTCAAATTTCTTGTCAATGCTTCACGTGCCTGTAAGGAGTTACTACAAGTGATTATATTCTTGTATTTATTTTTTTTAGTTCTTGTGCTTAATTTACTTAAAGGTCCTACTGCCACAAGATTATCACATACCAAAAGTGCTTTTTCTATCGCCTCTTTATGCAAGGCAAAAGAGCCCCTGCCTAACTCAAGCATATCCCCTAAGACCGCTATCTTTCTGCCTTTAACCTTCAGGCTACTGAGTAAATCAAGGGCATAGGATAAAGAGATAGGATTAGAGTTGTAAGTACTATCGATAAACCTTAAACCTCTTCTTTTGATAATTTCAAGCCTGCCTGCCGGAGCCTGAAAACCCTCTAAGGCAGACTTTATCTTAAGATACCCGATGCCAAAAATTCTCGCAATAGCTATGGCAGTTAAAGAATTATAGATATTATAATACCCTAAAGAACCTAATGCAAATCTTAATCTCTTATTCACCTTAAAAGAATAAGCTCCGTTAACAGGACATGCTTGGAAAGCCTGATAATCGGCTTTATTATCTATTCCCACCCCTATGGTAAATAAACCTTCTCCTTTATTCATTAAAATTTTTTTTAGATAAAGGTCATCGGCATTTAAAACGGCTACGGCAGGTTTTTTTAAATTTTTTAACAGCGCATGTTTTTCTCTAAATACCCCTTCTAGGCTCTTAAAATATTTTAGATGCGAAGGGCCGATATTGGTAATTACCCCAACATTAGCTAAGGCTATCCGGCTTAAATATTCAATCTCGCCAAAGTGGTTAGTCCCTAACTCTAAAACTACTACTCCATAACTTCTGTCTAACTTTAATAGGGTAAGCGGCAGGCCAATATGGTTGTTCTGATTCCCTTGAGTGCTTAAGACCTTAAACTTCTCTGAAAGCACCCTTGTAATCATATCTTTAACCGTAGTCTTCCCGGATGAACCGGTAACAGCGATTACCGGGACATTATACCTATTGCGGTTATACCGAGCTATCCTCCCTAAAGATTCAAGAGAATTTTTTACCCTAATTAAAGCCACCCCCTTTATGCGCATAACCGGCTTTTCGGCAATTATACAAACAGCTCCTTTTTTAACTGCCTCAGGGATAAAATCATGCCCGTCAAAATTGTCCCCCTTAAAAGCTATAAACGCCTCACCTTTTCTAATCTTACGGGAATCAACAGAAATACCGCTTACTATCTTATCCGAATCCCCTGATAAGAGCCTGCCCTCGCTAGCTAAAACTAACTCATGGATTTTAAACATAATTCTATTTCTTTGCGGTCGTCAAATTTTATGACCTTATCTTTTAATATCTGATAATCCTCATGGCCCTTGCCTGCAATAAGGACAACATCTGAATCTTGCGCAATAGACAAAACTTTTTTAATCGCTTCCCTTCTATCTAAGATAACAGAAAAATTCTTCTTTCTTATCCCCCCTTTTATATCTTGAATTATCTTCTCTGGGTCCTCAGAGCGCGGGTTATCATTAGTGATAACTACGAAATCAGAGAGCTCCGTTGAAATCCTACCCATCTTAGGCCTTTTAGAAACATCCCTCTCTCCGCCGCAGCCAAAAAGGGTAATAACCCTGTTAAAGGGCAGGTTCCTTAAAGTCAGAAGAACGCTCCTTAGGGCATCTTCGGTATGCGCATAATCTACAAATACAGAAAACCCCCTCCCAGAGTCTATCCTCTCTAACCTACCCGGAACTAAACTAAATTTCTCTAAGGCAGATTTTACCTTTCCTAAAGGGAATCCTTCTCTATACCCCCAAGCAAAAGCAGCCAAGATATTATATACATTATGCCTCCCAATCAAAGGGACCTTCATAGATATCTTACCCCCGGGATAGGCTAATGAGAATTTCGTGCAGTCAAGATTGCACTTAATATCCACCGCCCTAATTGTAGCATTTTTTTTTAACCCATAATCCATAACATCAGCTTTGCTCGCCTTTTTAAATAAAGAATAATATTTGTCATCGCGGTTTAAAAGGGCAAAATTAAGTAAAGAAGAATCCTTAAAAAGCTTAAGCTTTGATGCAACATATCTGTTGATTGTTTTATGGTAATCAAGATGGTCATAAGCAATATTAGTAAGGATAGCAGAGTGAAAAGATATACTTAATGCCCTCTTTTGCTCTAAGGCATGTGAAGATACTTCTATTGCTGCATAATCTATCCTCTCTTTTACCATATCAGAGAGAATAGAATTTAACTCTACAGGACCCGGAGTAGTATTCCTTGAGGGGAAAACCTTTTTATTAAACCGGTAGTTGACAGTCCCTATAACTGCCGGGTTAAATCCGCACTCCCTTATAACCGCTTCCAAAAGGTAAGTAACCGTAGTCTTTCCGCTTGTCCCGGTTACTCCTACAACCTTAATCTTTGAAGAAGGATTATGGTAAAAATCTGCGGCTAATTGGGCGGCTGCAGTACGCGTATCCTTAACCCTAACCAAATTCACATCTTTAACTTTACCCACCTTGGCATTTACATCGCAAACAATTCCCTTAGCCCCAGAGGAGATGGCCTTAAAGATAAACCTTCCCCCATCCTCTTTTGCTCCCTTTACGGCAATAAATAAAAAACCCTCTTTTACCAACCTCGAATCAGAAGTTAACCCTTTAAAATATCCGCTTCTAATAAGATTATTAAGTTCTCTTATTTGCATTAGGCTCTACTTTAAATAATGCCTCTTTAGTTTTAAGGTATTTTACCGTATCACTTGCAACACTCCTAAAGACCGGGGCGGCGACAACACCGCCGAAATAATAAGGCTTAGGCTCATCTATAGAAACTACAATAACAACCACCGGCTCCTGCGCAGGAGCAAAGCCGATAAAAGAAGCAACGAATTTATTATGGGAATAGCCCCCGCTTGGCTCTATCTTTTGCGCTGTTCCGG
Organism: uncultured Planctomycetales bacterium; assembly: GCA_964542785.1. Taxonomy (GTDB): domain Bacteria; phylum Omnitrophota; class Gorgyraeia; order Gygaellales; family Profunditerraquicolaceae; genus Sherwoodlollariibacterium. The sequence continues at coordinate 45,996 of CAZIUK010000004.1, read as the reverse complement.
TCTTGCCTGCAGAGGTTATATCTGAAATCTGTGCCATCTTTCCTGTTCCCTCTTCGACTACCCCGGCTAACATCTTTGATAACCTCGCCGCAGTATCTTCACAGATAACTTTACGGATTAAACTAGGAGAATTTTTTTGGATTACCTCTCCACTCTTCTCTCTTATCTCGTCTATGATATAAGGCCTCATCAGGTTTCCTCCATTGGCGATTACGGATAAAGCAGCTGCTAACTGAAGAGCAGTAACACCAACCTCATGCCCTATAGGTATAGCTCCAATGGAAGTCTTTGACCAATAGCGCGGCTCTTTTACTAACCCTGATATCTCCCCCGGAAGATCAATCCCGAGTTTTTCTCCAAAACCAAAAAGTCTTACATACTTATATATTATATTAGCCCCAAGAAGCTGAGCGACCTTAACCGTTCCTATATTGCTGGACTTCTCTATAACCTCCCTAAAGGTCAACCAACCATGGGGGACATGGTCATGCAGGGTATGTTTTGCTACCCGATAAGAGCCTTCCTCGCAAAATATCCTCTCTTCTTCATCAATAATTTTTTCTTCCAAAGCCGCGGCAGCAGTAACAATCTTAAAAACTGAACCCGGCTCAAATAAATCGCATATAGAGCGGTTCCTCTTCTCTTCCCTGTTTGCATCTTTAAATTCATTTAAATCATAAGTTGGTCGGTTTGCCATGGCTAATATTCTTCCTGTATAAGGATCCATAACAATTATACTAGCAGCCTTTGCATTATATTTTTTATATGCCTTATCCAATTCTCTCTCTGCTATATACTGGACAACCTGGTCAATCGTAAGGACTACATCCAACCCGTCTTTAGGCGCGGACATCTTTTCATAGACATCAAGTTTTGACTGGCGGGCATCACGCAAAAATATCCCCCACCCAGGAGTGCCTTTCAAGTATTTATCAAGATATAACTCAATACCTTCTAACCCCACATTATCCATACCGGCAAAACCTATAATCTGGCTGGCTAAGTAGCTATTAGGATAACTACGCCTGCTCTCCCTGATAAAACCTAAGTGCCTAATCTTAAGCTTCCTTATCTCTTCTGCTTCTTCTATATCCAGCTTACGCTTCACCCAAACAAAAGCCTTTTTACGCAACAGCCTATTCTTAAGGTATTCATAGCTTAAATTTAAGCGAGAAGATAAGAGATTTATTACTCTCTCCTTCTCCTGATTATTTATCTTATTAGGGGCGGCATAAAGCGAATCAGCAGGGAGGTTAAGCGTCTGCGGCTTAAGGTTAACATCATAGATTATCCCCCTGAAAGGCTCTATCTCTGTATAGGTATTGTGTTGTTTTTTGGCAATGCCTGCCAAGTAATCTGCGCGAAATGCCTGTATATAGGCGAGCCTCAAGATACAGGCTAATAAGAAAAGAAGGATAAAGAAAAATACCGCCTCGCACCTACGGCGATAGTTGCTAATATGCACTTTTAAAATTTAGTTAAAAAAATTTAAGGACTGATAGTCTTTGCTTCCGCGCGCCTATTTAAACCTAAAATACTAGCGATTATCTCAGGGCCGCTGCTATTTCCTGCATCTGTTAGGACAGTGCCATCCAAAGTAGGCGTTAACCTCACTAATTGATATTTATCAGGCATCTGAAAATCAGAATTTCCAGATATACTGTTTCCGATACTAACTAAAGAAGCGCTCCTTTCAATATTGTAACGTAAAACGCTATTTTTGTCTAATAGGTCTTGGAATACTAAGCGCTGTTTCTGTCCTGCATAAGCTAAGCGTATAATCTCGCTTTGTTGATACACATAAAGGAGGGAAAAAAAGGTAATAAAAGCTGCCCCGGATAAAAATTTATTTAATCTCATAGGCTCACTCTCTTTCTGCCACCCTCAATTTAGATGAGCGGCTTAATGGATTAAAAGTTATCTCTGATAGCGCCGGAGTCAAAGGTTTTGGGGTAAGTATCTTAATTTCCCCTTCTGCCTCTGCCTTACGAAACGCTAACTTTATCAATCTATCTTCTAACGAATGAAAAGATATAACACAAATCCTTGCCTGTTTTTGCAAAGCCAAAATCGCCTTGGATACCGCCGAGCTTAGTATCTCTAGTTCCCTATTTACTGCAATACGCACCGCCTGAAAAGTCCTCGTAGCCGGATGTATGCGGTAATGCTTAGCGCGATAACGCCGCGGGATAGACCGAGATACAATATCAGCCAACTCTAAAGTAGTAGCAATAGGTTGTCTTTGTCTCTCTTTAACTAAAATACGCGCAATGCGGTTGTGCCAACGCTCTTCGCCAAAATTCCAAAGCAAGGCAGAAAGCTCTTCTTCATTAAGGTTATTAATCAAATCATACGCTGATATATAGCTATCCTTATCCATACGCATATCTAAAGGCCCTTCTTTCTGAAAGCTAAACCCCCGCGCTGCGTCCTTAAGTTGATAAGAAGATATTCCTAAATCAAAGAGTATCCCGTCAACCTTATCTACATTTAACTTTTCAAGGATCTTATCTATATCCACGAAGTTTCCGTGAACAAAAGTACAAACGGACCCAAACTCACTTAACCTTTGACGCGCAACAGATAAAGAGTTTTCATCACGATCAATGCCAATGAGCCCCCCTCCAGGGAGAATCCGCTCTAAAATCTTTTTAGAATGTCCCGCTGTCCCCAGCGTGGCATCTAATATTCTGTCCCCTTTTTCTAGATCTAAAAAATCTAACACCTCCCGTAACATTACGGGGATGTGCAAATCCGTACTAGCCATCAATCAATCTCTCGGCAATCTCCTCAAAGGATTGTTTGGAATTGCCGTAAAACTCGCTCCATCTATCTTTAGACCAAATTTCAATCCTATTAGCTACTCCGATAACAGCAACCTCTTTTTTAAGCTGGGCAAAATCTTTTAAGTATTGCGGAAGGAGAATCCTGCCTTGGGCATCAAAAGTAACATCTATTGCTCCAGAGAAATAAAGCCTGTTGAATTTTCTGGATTCGGCCTTAACAAAGGAGACTGATTTAAACTTATTTTCCTGCGTCCTCCATTCCTCTTCAGCAAACATAAATAAACATCCGTCTAACCCGCGGGTAACAAAAAATTTTTCAATAAAATACGCTTTGGCGGTTTCGCGGAATTTAGCAGGCAATATCAGGCGGCCCTTGCGGTCTATAGAATGAAAATATTCCCCATAAAACATATCAACTCTCCTTGCCTGATTTGTGGCTTTCCACTATACTCCACTTTAACCCACTCTGTAGGTCAAGTATAAAGAAAATACCCTATCTTGTCAAGTAAAAAATTTACCTAACTTATTATAAAACAAAGGGTAGTATATATTAAGAGGAGAATACCTAGGTGTAGTGCTATTTTTGAAGGGAGGAAAATACCCTCTTAATCTTAAAGAGATCTTTTTTGATTTGTGCGGTTAAAAAATATAATGACGAAAACTTTTTATCAGGACGAATCCTTTTGACAAATTGAACCTCAACATCCTTATTATACAAGTCTCCTTTATAATTTAATATATGTACCTCCACGCCAACCCTCTTTTTTGTCTCTTTTATAGTCGGCTTTCTTCCTATATAACATGCCCCCTTTAATACCTTTTTGCCTAAAATAACCTTAGCCGCATATACCCCGCAAGAGGGAATTACTTCATGATGAGGTTTTATATTTGCCGTCGGGAAACCTATCTTCTTACCTAAGGAATCCCCCTTTACTACTCTCCCTAATACGCTCACAGGCCGGCCTAATAATTTAGCTGCCTTCTCTATATCCCCAGTAGTTATCATCTTGCGGATTAAAGTACTACTAACAGGAATCCGGTTATACTTTAACATATTGAAACCTTTAATCTTAAAACCAAAACGCCTCCCTAATTTTTTTAATAAAACTAAAGAACCTGAGGCACCCTTGCCAAACCTAAAATCCTTACCTACATAAAGATACTTAGCAGATAATTTATCAACTAAAATATTTTTTACAAAACCTTCTGCTGAAATTTTAGCAAACTTTAAGTTAAAATCTACTACTACACACACATCTACGCGTAGCTCTTTTAAAATCTTTAACCTATGTTCTAATGAATAGAGGCTTTTTTCTTTTTGGGGGTGAGGCCAAAAGGTCAAAACAATACTCGTCCCGCCGATAGAATAGGCAGTTTGAACGGTTGAGTTGATTATCTTTTGATGAGCGCGGTGAACCCCGTCAAAGACTCCTAAAACTACAACAGGAGATTTAAACCTTTTGATTTTAGGCATGCCATAGATAACTATCATTTTAAGCGGGTGTTTATTTTAAATAAGACTCTCTTACGAATATCTCTAAGGCGTCCAGTAAGGGTGCAACCGGAAGCGCTCTTATGTCCGCCCCCGCCGAAATAAGCGGCAATCTTATTTACATCAACCCTACCGTTAGAACGAAGATTAAAACGGATCTCTCTTCTTTCTCCAAAGTTCTCCTTAAAAAGTGCCGCTACCTCTACTCCTTTTATCGCGCGCATAAAACTTAAGATATGTTCACTTAAATCAAAAATAGTTTTTTTGCCTTTAAATATTTTTTTGGGGACCTCTACCCAGGCTATCCTACCCTTTCCTGATAAACGCACGTTAGATAAGATGTTTATTAATAACTTAGAGTCAGAAAAGGTTATATCTTCATAAACCCGCTTATAAACATTGCGCACGTCTATATTAAAACGCATTAAATCACTTATCGCTTCATGCGTAAGGGCAGAGGTGTTAGAATAGCGGAAAGAGCCGGTATCAGTCATTATCCCCGTATATAAAAGCAAGGCCGAATTTTTATCCAAAGGGATATCCATCTTCTTATAAAGTAAATAGACCATCTCAGAGGTAGAAGAAGAATGCGGTTCTACCCATCTCGTGCTCCCGAAACCGTCATTACTTATATGGTGGTCTATATTAATAACCGGCTTATTAGAAAGATTAACCCTCCGTACATTCCCTGTCCTGTTTAAATCAGAGCAATCTAAAACCACCATACAATCAAAAAGATACTTACCTAAATTACTATAACGTTTAATATGCCCTACAAGGGGGAGAAAAGAATACTCTTTAGGCAGTGGGTCTTGATTAACAACCGTAACTCTCTTGTCCAACTTCTTTAATAGGTTAAAAAAAGCAAGCTCTGAGCCTAAGGCATCTCCTTCGGGATTAGTATGCGTGGTAAGCAAAAAATCTTTATGTTTTTTTATCTCTGCGATTACGTTTCTTAAACCTATCTTCTTCATCCTTCTCCTTTATCTGATTAAGTATCTCTTCAATCCTCACGCTATATTCAGTTGAGCGGTCCTCATAAAAGGCTATCTCCGGGGCAAACCTTAAATTAAGCCTCTCTGCAATAAGAGTACGTACAAATCCTAAAGAAGAATCCAGCGCCTCCTTAGTCTCCTTATGCGCTTTATCATCTCCTAAGACACTAAAAAATATCTTTGCAAACCTTAAGTCGCGCGCTATCTCAACTTTGGTAATAGTTACAAACCCTAAGCGGGGATCTTTTAACTTATCGTGTATTATGATACTGGCTTCTTGTCTTATCGCCTCTGCTACCCTATCTTGTCTGGACATGATATCTCAATCTCCTCTTTTTAATAATCTTTTAATTAAGGATAACTCTTCTTCTTTATTCTTAACCCTTCCGTTAAGCTTTGCGTTTAAAACTAAAGAAAAGACCTCCTTGTATTTTGGGCTGGGGGAAAGTCCTAAAGAACGCAAATCATCCCCTGAAACAGCCACACACATCCCATTATAAACTTCCATAAAACTTAAGATGCCCTTCTTTAAAAAACGGTTCTTATACCTTGCCCTGATTGCAATTATAGTCTCGTAACTTAAAGGCTCAAGGAGTGAATAAATCTTTGCAGGCTTAACCTTACTCTTAGAGAGGGTACGGAATATCAACGGATGCCTCTGTTTATAGGTTATTATTCTTTTAATCTCTCCGTTACGCAACCCTAACCCTTTACAAATATCAATAGTTAGTTTAAGGGGAACGGACTCTAATAATCCAATAAGATAAATCAGCCAAGTATCTAAACTTCTTCGCTTAGGGAAGTTCTTTTTAAACCATTCAATCTCTTCCTCTAAACTACGTAAGTAATCTAATTCTTTTACTTTAAGCTTTAGCTTCGGATGAAGAAAAGTAAAACCGGTTAACTGCGCAGCGCGCTTAATTCCCCTTATCGGATAATCTTCTTTTAGAAGAAGAACCAATTCATCCCTGATGCGATGAAGATGAACCTTACTTAAAAGCCCTAAGCAAAGGGCCTTCTTAATAAGCTTTAACGTCTTAGCTTCAAAAGAAAATCTAAACCTCTGTTCAAAACGTATACCTCTTAGTATGCGCGTAGGGTCATCGCTAAAACTTAAATTATGCAATATGCGTATCTTTTTATTTTTAAGGTCGCTTAAGCCGCCAAAAAAATCAATAACCTTCCCTCCCTCTAAATCAATCGCCATAGCATTAATTGTAAAATCCCTGCGAAAAAGATCATCTTTTAATGACCCCGGGCAAACTACCGGAAGATAAGCCGGTTCAGGGTAAGATTCTTTTCTTGCGCTTGAAAAATCTATTTTTAACCCTGAAGTTAATTTAATGGTTGCTGTGCCAAAAGCTTTATGCACGGTAATCTTTCCTTCTTGAGTAAGCAAAAACTCTGAGGCAAACTTTATCCCGTCGCCTTCAATTACTATATCAAGGTCAAGATTCTTAACCTTTAAGATAAGGTCGCGGACAAACCCCCCCACAAAGTAAGCCTTAATCCCTTTAGATAAAGCAAACTGGCGGATATATTTTATCAGCTTCTTTAACTCTTTAGGAATTTCTCTTAAAATACCTGAAATAACTTCTTTTTTAAGCATATCAATAAATAAAAATAATTAAGGCCGCGGATGAAATTGCTTATGCACGCTCTTTAACCTGTCTTTGTTAATATGGGTGTATATCTGAGTTGTAGAAATATCCGCATGCCCAAGCATCTCCTGCACTGAGCGCAAGTCTGCTCCGTGCTCTAAGAGGTGTGTTGCAAAAGAATGCCTTAATGTATGCGTCTTAATCGGCTTTTTAATCCGCGCTGACTTAGAATACTTTTTGATAATCTTCCAAAAGGACTGACGCGAAATTTTTTTACCGCAACGGCTTACGAATAAAAACTCCGACTCTTTATTTTTAAGGAGTTTCGGCCTTGATACCTCAAGGTATCTTTTTATATTTGCGATAGCCTTCTTGCCTAAAGGGATTACCCTCTCTTTATTACCCTTACCTATACAGCGTAAAAACCCGATATCTAAGTTTACATTATCTTTTTTTAAGTTAACAGCCTCAGACACCCTCATACCAGTAGCATAGAGTGTTTCTAAGATTGCCTTATCCCTTATCCCTTGGGCATCGCGCACATTAGGCTGAGATATTAAATCTTCTACCTCGTTTACTGTTAATGCATCAGGCACCCGCTTCCATAATTTAGGGGAATCTACAAGCGTGCTCGGGTCATTACTAAGTATCCTTTCGCGCGCTAAAAACCTATGGAACATCCTTATCGCCGCAAGCCTCCTGGCAACAGAGTTAGGGGCAATCCCTTTATCTTTTTGGCTGAGCATAAAACCTGTTATACTCTCTTTGGTTACCTTTGAAAAAGAGTTAATATTATTCTTTTCTATAAAATCAATGTAGTTACTTAAATCTCTGCGGTAAGATACAATCGTATTATTTGATAACCCGCGCTCAACTGAAAGGTAATTAAGAAAAACCTCTATCAGCTCTTTCATTATAAAAAGTTCCTTCTCTCTCTTCCTATTTCAGTACTCTCCCCGTGCCCCGGATAAACCTTTGTTTCAGAAGATAATGTCATAAGTTTTTCTCTTATGGAGCTGATTAAGAGCCCCTCGTCTCCTCCGGGTAAATCGCTACGGCCTATGCCTTGGCAAAAAAGGGTATCCCCGGTAAAGACTATATCACTTTTAGGTTTCTGCAATAATAAAGAAACCCCGCCCTTTGTATGCCCGGGGGTATGCAGAACTTTTAGCTCAACTCCGTCTAAAGATACGATACTACCCTCTTCTAAGAAACAAATCTCAGATTTAACCTTTACAGGGTTAGAGAATAAGCCAGAGAGATTAAGCATCGGGTCTAATAACAAGGGAAGATCAAGTTTATGTATATAGACCTTAACACCGAAACTATCATCCTCTGCTATATGGTCGTAATGCCCATGGGTATTTACAACCATACCTGGAGTTAATTTATGCTTATCTAACACTTTAAAGATTTTATCTTTCTCATCTCCGGGGTCAATGATTATAGCTTTCTTACCTATTCCCCCTGCTAAGATATAGCAATTAACCGACATCCCCCCTACGGATACTGCCTCTAAAATCATATTATATCCTCTTTAACATCAGAGTAAGAGAAATACTGCAAGATATTTCTCTTTACCCTCTCTGCTAACTGGCGGTTAGAATTATTTGCGCTGCCGTAGATATCAGACTTAACGTCTTTTAACAAATTATCCATCTGCTTTAAGTAGATACCCAGCTGTTTTTGCTTTGTCTCATTTAACATCTTACGCATCCCATTTAAGTTCTTTACTGCCTGCTCTGCGCAAGTTACCCTCTTCTTTAAGGAAGACTTATTTACCAAAGCGCTGATTAACTCATCCTGCCAAGACTTCCAAAAATTATAATACTGCCGGTAAAGCTCTTCTTTGGACATCTTTGGTCCTGTCCACTCCTCAGGCACAAGCACCATCTCTTCCGGCGCTTTCTCTTTCTTTGATTTACGGGTAAACTTACGGACAAAAGCTTCGCAACCGGTTAAGTTAACCAATATGCTTAAAAAAAGTATTAAAACTATATCTTGCCTTGCTCTCTTCATCTTAACATCTCCTTAAATTCTTTCTCGCTTATAATCTTAATTCCTAACTCTTTGGCTTTATCATACTTTGAACCTAAGGATTCTCCGGCAACTAAAAGGTCGGTCTTTTTGCTTACCGAAGAAGAAACCTCCCCTCCCAAACGCCTTACTAACCCCTCTGCCTCATACCTAGTAAAATCCTTCAAGGCTCCGGTAAAAACTACTGACTTACCGGTTAATAGATTATTCCTTAAAGGCTCTTTGCTTAAATAAAATTTTAAACCTGCTTCTTGTAAAGATTTAATCATTTCTTTTACATAACTATTGGCAAAATAATTTACAACTGACTCAGCGATAACCGGGCCTATCTCTCTAATATTCTCTAACCTTTCTTTCTTTACCTTTAAGAGACTCTCAACGGACTTAAACTCATTGGCTAAGGTAAAAGCTGCCTTTTCCCCGACGTGGCGTATCCCTAAAGCATAGATAAACCTTGATAACTCGGCTGACTTACTCTTTTCAATGGCTAAGAGCAGGTTATCAATCTTCTTCTCTTTAAATAACTTTAACCTTGCTAAATCCTCTTTAGTTAACTTATAGATATCGGAAAAGTTTGAGACTAACTTTAGATCTACTAATTGTAAGACTACTGCCTCTCCTAACCCTTCTATATCCATAGCTAATTTAGAGGCAAAGTGTAAAATTCCTCTTTGAAGCTGGGCAGGACAGAAAGGGTTTACGCAGCGGTAGGCAACATCCTCTTCTTTTTCTTTGACAATAATACCTAAACAAGCCGGACATTTTTTAGGAATGATAAATGGCTCTTTTCCTAAACGCAAAACTACCTTTACTATTTTAGGGATTACCTCTCCTGCGCGCTCGACTAAAACACGGTCCCCTACCCTAAGATCTAACCTTTTGATCTCATCAAAGTTATGCAATGTTGCATGGCGTATAATAACCCCTGAACACTCAACCGGCTTAAGCTCGCAAGCCGGGGTTATAACGCCGGTCCTGCCAACATTAAGGTTTATCTTTAAAACCTCGGTAGTCGCCTGCCTTGCAGGAAACTTATAAGCAACTGCCCAGCGCGGGCTCTTTAAGGTAGCGCCAAGGGCTTTTTGATAGTCAAGGTGATTAACTTTTATTACCACCCCGTCTATATCATAGGTTAAAGTATCGCGCTTCTCTTCCCACTCACGGCAAAACTTAAATACCTCATCTAAGCTTTTGCAAAGTTTTGATAGGTTGTTAGTACACACCCTCCACTCCTTTAATTTAGTTAAGAAATCCCAGTGGGTCTTTATATCTAAACCCCTCACCCCGCCTAAAGAGTGCGCGAAGAAATTAAGCCTACGGCTATGTATAATCTTAGAGTCAAGTAATTTCAAAGAACCGCTTGCAGCATTGCGCGGATTAGCAAATGCCTCTTCTCCTTCTTTTTCTCTTTGTCTATTTAGGGCAACAAAATCTTTTCTATCAATATAGACCTCTCCGCGAATCTCAATAAACTCAAGCGTATCTTTAGATGAGAGTTTAAGGGGGATAGCAGAGACAGCCCTTAAGTTTTGGGTTATATCCTCTCCTACTTCTCCGTTGCCTCTTGTTGCTCCTATGGATAAGATACCTTTTTTATAGGTAAGGTTTGCGCTTACTCCGTCTATCTTAAGCTCAACTACATAATCTATATCTTTAATATCTTTCAGGCCCTTGCGCACGCGGGTATCCCAATCCTTTATCTCTTCAAGGGAGTAAGTGTTTTCCAAAGAGAGCATCTTCTCTTCGTGCCTGGCCTCCTTAAAACCCTCCTGAACTCCTCCGGCAACGCGTAAAGTAGGAGAATCATCTGCCTGATACTGAGGGTATTTATCTTCTAACTTTTTTAACCTTAAGAGTAGATCGTCGTATTCCTTATCTGAAATTTTAGGCTGACTTAAAATATAGTAGAGATACTCGTGGTGGCGTATCTTACCCCTTAATGACTCTATAGTGCTTTTTATATCGTGCATTTAAAACCTTCTGAACCTTTCCAGAGTAAAAAACATGTAGTGATTTTTTCATAAAAAATAGATTTTAGTCGGGGCGAGTGGACTTGAACCACCGGCCTCAGCGTCCCGAACGCTGCGCTCTAGCCAAACTGAGCCACGCCCCGAAAGAAAAAACAAACTATTTTAGCGATTAGTATATCAAAAATTAATACGGTTAGCAATAAGAGAAGTTAACATAATGCCTTCAGGCAGGCCTTTTGGCCAATATATCAAATTCAATATTGACCCTATCTGAGACGTTTTTCAATCCTAAGGTAGTCTCTTTTAAGGTGTGTGGTATTATTGAAACAATAAAATAATCAGATCCCTTCTCTTGGATAGTAAGACTTATCCCATCAAGGGCAACAGAACCCTTAGGGAGGCAATATTTTATATATTCAGGTAAAACAGAAACAGTAAAAGCTACATCCTTGGATAATATCTTTTTATTGCGGATCACCCCAACACAATCAACATGCCCTAAGACAAAGTGCCCGGATATTCTATCCCCTATTTTTAAACTGCGTTCAAGGTTAACCAACTCTCCGGGGCGTAAGTATTTTAAGTTAGTGGCATTAAGCGTCGCAGGGATAACCTCAAAGGTAAGTTGATTTTTCTCTTGCTTAACTAAAGTAAGACAAACCCCATTACAAGAAATACTATCCCCTATTTTTATCCCCTCCGTAATCTTATCAGCGATAATTTCAAAAGAAGTAATGCTGCCTCTTTTAAATACCCTCTTTATTTTCCCAAGTTCTTCAATTATCCCTGTAAACATCCTACTTTACTCTTCCCTCAAAGAGAAAATCATCCCCTAATCTTTTAACCTTTAAATCGCTTACCTTAACTGACCGCTCAACTAAAGCTACCCCCTGCCCCATTACCGAGCTAATCGCCTCTTTCCCGCCGATAATCTTTGGAGCGATAAAGAACATTACCCTATCCACAAGCGCCTGATCAAATAAGGAACCAATCAAGGTCCCCCCGCCTTCAACTAAAATACTATATACCCCTAACTTTAATAATTTCTTAAGGCAATCTTTTAAGTTTATCTGTCCATCTTTCTCCTTAACCTCTAAGATAGTAGCTTTTTGCGAAAGCATTTTTCTATTCTCTGTCTCTTGGCCTTCTAAAGAAGGCAGGGTAACAATTATAACCTTAGCCCCCTTAGAAAAGATGGCAGAATCCTGTGGAGTGCTTAACTGACTATCAATAATTATTTTAACCGGGTGTCTATTAGAAAACCACGCATTAAGTTTCGGGTCATCCCTTAAAACTGTATTAACCCCTACCATTATCCCGTCAAAATCCTGACGCAAACGATGAGCTATACTGCGCGATTTATCTGAAGTAATCCATTTAGAGTGTCCGGTTCTAGTAGCAATCTTTCCATCTAAAGATTGGGCAACCTTAGCTGTTATATGGGGAAGCTTCTTGGTGATATTTTTTATAAAGACCTTGTTTAGCTCTTTTAACTTATCTTCTAAAAAACCTACTCTTACCTTTATGCCAAACTGCCTTAATATCGCAATACCCTTTCCGTTATTAAGCGGGTTAGGATCAACCATACCCACAACTACCTCCTTTAGCCTACTTTCAATAATCCTATTTACACAAGGAGGAGTAAGCCCAAAATGCGCGCATGGCTCTAAGGTAACGTAAAGAGTCGCGCCCTTAGCATCAAAACCTACTTCATCTAAAGCAACAATCTCAGCATGGGGAAAACCTGCCCTTATATGAAAACCCCTGCCAATAATCTTTCCTTTTTTTACCAATAAAGCTCCGACCATAGGGTTAGGACTAGTGCTCCCCTTGCCCTTTAGAGCGAGATTTATTGCTAACCTCATATAATACTCGTCACTTCTTTGCATTTAAAGCCTTTCCTTTGCTTCTTTTAATCTCTCCACTAATGCATAAGGAATTTTCATAGAGCCTATACGGACCTTAGGTTTAGCATTACCGTGGCAATCCGAGCCACCGGTAACAAGAAGATTATGCTTCTTAGCTAAGTTTAGGTAATAGTTCACTGTTCCTTGAGAATGCTCCGGGTAATGAATCTCTAAGCCCATAATCCCTAATCTTATAAAATCAGTTATTAAGGCATCATTATTTAATGTATAAGGGTGCGCTAAGACCGGTATCCCGCCATTGCCGCTTATAAAATCAATTGCCTTTTTAAGACTAAAGCGAAAACCCAAGACATAAGCCGGGCCGTTGTCTCCTATATATTTATTAAATGCCTCATAGATAGAGCTTACTAAACCCTTCTTCTCTAAGGCCCAAGCAACATGCAACCTTCCGGGGATACTTTTTCCTGCAATATCAAAGACATCTTCGGCTTTTAAACTAAGCCCAAAAGAATTTAACTTTTCAACTATCCTGTGTATGCGCTCTATTCGATTTTTTCTAAGGGTATCTAACTGGGCTAAGACGCTATCAGCTTTATAGTCTATTAAGTAGCCGAGGATATGCACCTCTTTAGATTCATACTCAGAGCTTATCTCTACTCCGGGGATAACCTCTAAGCCACAAGATCCTGCTATCTCTATCGCTTTAGATATGCCTAAAACAGTATCATGGTCAGTTATAGAGATGGCAGAGAGCCCGGAGTTTAAAGAACTTTTTACTAATTCTTCCGGAGTGTAGGTCCCGTCTGAAAAGTTGGTGTGTAAATGTAAATCGGCAAACTTCACTTCTTCTCCTTAGGCTTGACCTTATCGAGGATAGCATTGACGAATTTGCCGGATTCTGCGCCTGAAAACTTCTTAGCTAAATCTACCGCCTCATTAATAGAAACCTTTGCAGGGATATCCTCACAATAGACAAGCTCAAAACAGCCCAAACGCATTATATTCCTATCTACTATTGCCATACGCTCAAGCTTCCAGTTCTGCGCGTATTCGGTTATCTTCTTGTCTATCTCTTCTATATTGGCAATAACCCCGCTTACAAGCCTCAAAGAGAATGCCTTAACGCTCTCATCGGTATCCTTTAAAATAGAAGATGCCCAAAAGTTATCAATAGCGGTTTTGGATGCATCGTGGGTAACATCCACCTGATAAAGAATCTGCATCGCTAATTCCCGGGCAAGGGTTCTTTTGCGCATTATTTAATCTTCTCCATAAGGTTTGTCATTTCAATAGCAGATAAGGCAGAGTCGCGCCCTTTATTCCCATCCTTAGTCCCTGCGCGCTCAATTGCCTGCTCAATAGTATCAGCGGTTATAACCCCAAATATCACAGGTACCCCGGTATCAATAGATACCTTGGCTATACCTTTAGCTACCTCAGAAGCTATATAATCAAAGTGAGGCGTAGCCCCGCGGATAACTGTCCCAAGACAGATAAGCGCGTTAAAAGACTTTGTCTTGGCCATTTTCCCTGCCACCAAAGGAAGTTCAAAAGCACCGGGAGCCCAAGAAACAAGAATATCATCTTCTTTTACCCCGTGTCTTAAGAGCGTATCCGTACAGCCTGCTACTAACTCTTTAGTCATAAAATCATTGAAGCGCGAAGCTACAATGCCAAACTTCTTACCCCTACCAATCAAATCCCCTTCAACTACTTTTATCATCTTACTCCTCCTTTTTTATTCAAGCTTTAGGTTGTGCCCTAATTTTTCTTTTTTTGTTTTTAAATACTTATAATTAGAAGGATTATGCTTAATCTCTAAAGGAACCCTCTCTACTACGGTAAGGCCGTATCCTTCTAAACCTATAATCTTACGTGGATTATTAGTAAAGAGCCGGATATTCTTTACCCCTAGATCCACTAATATCTGAGCGCCAATACCGTAATCCCTTAAATCAGGCTTATGCCCTAATGCCTCATTTGCCTCTACTGTGTCCATACCCTTATCCTGAAGGCTATAAGCGCGGATTTTATCTACAAGTCCTATACCGCGCCCTTCTTGGTTCATATAAAGAACTACCCCTTTACCTTCTTTTGATATTGCCTGCATCGCCTTTTTTAACTGGTTTCCGCAGTCGCAACGCAAAGAGCCAAAGACATCCCCAGTTAAGCACTCTGAATGCACACGCACTAAGACCGGCTCATCTTCCCATTTGCCCAAAGTTAAAGCCGTATGAATCTTATTATTGGTAAGGTCCTCAAATACTATTAGATTAAACTTGCCAAACTCAGTAGGCAGGATAGTCTCGGTTACCCTTTTAACTAACTTCTCAGATCTTCTGCGGTATTCAATAAGGTTAGCTATTGAGCATATCTTTAACCCGTGCTTTTTAGAAAACTCTAATAAGTCAGGCATACGACTCATACTTCCATCGTCATTCATTATCTCGCATATTACCCCTGCAGGATAAAGCCCGCTAAGGCACATAAGGTCAACTGTTGCCTCTGTATGCCCTGCGCGCACTAATACCCCGCCTGAGCGCGCCCTTAAAGGAAAGATATGCCCCGGACGGACTAAATCCTCAGGTTTAGATAAAGGATTAATCAAAACCTCAATAGTGCGCGAACGGTCAAAAGCAGATATACCGGTAGTTATGCCTAAGGCAGCGTCTACTGAAATAACCCAGGCAGTAGAAAATGGGTCTTTATGATGCGCCATGCTTGTATCTTTTAACATCATGCTTAAGCCCAACTCATTGAGCCTATTTTCTTCCATAGGAACGCAGATAAGCCCGCGGCCGAACTTAGCCATGAAATTAATATGCTCCGGCTTAGCAAAGGAAGCCGCCATAACCAAATCGCCTTCGTTTTCACGGCCTTCATCGTCAACAACTATAACCATCTTTCCATTTTTTAAATCTTCAAGAATCTTTGGTATGCTATGCAACATAAAAGCTCCTTTTAACAAAAAAACCCGAAAAAAATCTTCGGGCATAATAAAGCTAATCTTCTTCCATCTAGACTTTAACTATCGGCTTTGGAATCTTACCAAATCTGCCTGCCTTTATCATAGCAGGCTTGCGGGCTTAACCGCCGGTCGGGAATCTCACCCTGCCCTGAAGATTAATTGATTATTAGTATAACAGAAAAACTAACCTTGTCAATATCTTTAAAGGGGCTTATAATATTTGTTTAAGATGGATAGAATTAGGGTATATATATACAACAGGCTCCTCTGTACGCAAAAAACTCTATCAGTTGCTGAATCCTGCACTGGAGGCTTAACCTCAAAAATACTTACTGATTTGCCCGGAAGCTCAAGATACTTTATCTTAGGAGTAATTACTTATAGTAATAAATCAAAGACAAAAATATTAGGCATTCCAGCTAAACTAATAGTAAAAAAAGGTGCGGTGTCTAAAGAGGTAGCAGAAAAAATGGCGCACTCGATACGCCGCATAGCAAAAACAGACTACAGTATAGGGATAACCGGCATTGCTGGGCCAACAGGCGCAACAGCCGATAAACCCGTAGGAACAGTATTTATCGCAGTATCAAATAATAAAAAGGTTATCTCTAAAAAGTTTTTATTTAAAGGCAAGCGCTCTTCAATAAGAAACCAAGCATCCCTAAGCTCCTTAAAATTACTAAAATCCATCCTAAAATAAATCCAAGAGAGCATTCATTGCTATTAAATTACCTAAAGGAACAAAAGAGAGGAAAGGATTTTCTTCTTATATAACATTAGACAGAGTAAAATCCCTGATAGATAAGATTACAATATTTAAAAGTATATTAACTAATAGCGGGCCGATTTACGAAATTTTAAAAGAGATTAGCCTTAAAACGGTTTGAAGTATAAGGTTAGTATAAATACCTGCAATCAAATCATCCGACATGATCCCAATTCCTCCCCCGCGCTTCTCCAGCCTTCCGGAAGGAAATGGCTTTAAGGTATCAAGGATACGGAAAAATACAAAAGCAATGATCAAAAGCCTTAAGTTAAAAGGAATAAAAAGCAGGCTTACAAGCATACCGCAAACTTCATCTATAACCACGCAAGGAGGATCCTTCCTCTCCATCAACTTTTCAGCTCTATTAGAAATCCAAAACCCTATAATGGTAAGTAAGAACGTAAGAGATAAATAGACCCAAGGGTTTTTTTGCGTAAGAAGGTAGAGAGCTAACCCTGCTAAACTTCCAAATGTCCCGGGGATAAGAGGCAGATAACCTATATAAAAAAAAGTACCCAGTAATCTTACTAAAATTTTAAACATTAAAGTTTTGTGATAACCTTACGATTCTCCCACAAATAAGATACTCCTGAATAAAGAGTTAGACCTACGGTAATGAGCATAAATATGCCTATACTCTTTTTAAAAAAATCCTCCCAAACAGGATTCCACTCAGAGTATGTTTTAACAAACTCTTTTAGGGTAATAAAAGTTAGAATGTAAAATATTACCGCCATCTGCGAAAATGTCTTATGTTTTCCTGCGCGGACAGCAGAGAGAATCTTCCCCTTATTAAGGGCAAAGAGCCGCAATGAAGTAATCAGTATCTCCCTTGAGACAATAATTATAAACATCCACGACTCTATAATCTGCATCTCTAAAAAAACCGCAAATGCAGCCAAAACAAGTATCTTATCAGCTATAGGATCCATCAGCCTCCCAAAGTCAGTAACCATATTCTTCTTCTTAGCAATCATACCGTCAAATAAATCCGAGAGGGCTGCAACTATAAAAATAATAAAAGCAAATACCTTAGGCAATAACCCTTGCCGGGAGAAAACGAGCATAAAAACAAAAGTAAGTAAAATCCTTGCCATAGTTAGTTTGTTAGCTAAGTTCATCTTGCACCTCCCCTACTAAATCATACTCTAAGGTATCTATAATCTTTACTTTAACAAAATCACCGGGGTTAAGCTTAAATTTAGATTTAACATATACTAACCCGTCAACCTCAGGGGCGTCAAATTCTGTACGCCCAATGTAGCCGTCTTTGTTGCGCTCTTCAATTAAAACCTTTAAGATGCCGCCTAAAGATTTGCTGTTAACCAAACTGGCGACTTCGCTCTGAGAAGACATTACCTCATTAAACCTTTGGGTTTTAACCGTTTCTAAAACCTGCCCCGGAAAATTATACGCTACCGTCCCCTCTTCGCGGGAATACTTAAAAGCCCCTAAGCGCTCAAACTTAACTTCTTTGATAAAAGCCAATAACTCCTTAAACTCTCTCTCCCTCTCTCCGGGGAAACCTACAATTATACTCGTCCTTAAGGAGACATTGGGGATAGCCTTACGGATCCTTTCTATTAATTTTAAAATTTGGGATTTAGTCGTCTTTCTATTCATAAGCCTTAAGATACGGTTATTGACGTGCTGAATAGGCAAGTCAATGTATTTACAAACCCTCTCTTCACTCCTTATTATTTTTAGTAATTCTTCGGTTACTCTCTCAGGATAAAGGTATAAAAGCCTTATCCAACCGATATTCTTTGAAACCTTTAATATCTTTTTAAGAAGCTCTGTTAGAGAAGAGCGGGGTTTTAAATCCAAGCCAAAGGCGGTAATATCTTGGCCTATAATGTTTAGCTCTGATATGCCCTGACGGTTAAACTCCTTTGTCTTTTTTAATATTGAAGCTATGGAAGCACTGGTTAACTTCCCCTTAATCTTAGGTATGATACAAAAACTACAATAATTTATACACCCCTCGCATATCTTAAGGTATGCATAATGATTAGGGGTAAGTCTAACTTTATTAACGCTATTATCTAAAGAAACCCTGCCTACAAAAGCATCTACCTCAGGGAACTCTTTGGCTAAAGAACATTGGTAGCGTTGAGCCAAACAACCATAGATAATTATCTTATCAACCTTTCCCTGCTTCTTTAAATCTATTAAATCTAAAATTACTTCTATTGACTCTTCTTTAGCCTCTTTAGTAAAAGCGCAGGTATTCACCAAGGCTATGCGCGCTTTATCTATATCAACTATTTTATATCCTTTATCCGACAACCGGCTTAAGATGCTCTCGGTATCAACTAAGTTCCTGGGACACCCTAAGCTTAATACGCCAACTCTCCTTTTCACCGGGGAATCTTTAAACCTTCTTTTACGGTAATAACTATATTATTAAGCGGCTGCCCCCTCTTGCCCCCTAAGTTCGTAAAGCGCTCTCCGTTAACTATTAATTCTACAGCTGAGGCATTGCCCAAAGAGAGGTCTATCCTTTCTTTAGCCCTCCAAGTATTAGACCTTCCTTTTTCTAAGAGCCGATGAAAAGCTACCCTACCGTCAACTTTAACAAAAACAAGGCATCTTTCTTTAGCGCTAACTACCAGCCTTACCCCCTCCATAGCTTCTTTTGGAATAGCCAAGGCTTGCGGCTGTGAAGGCACAGGGGCAGAAACCTGTTGACGCGCGCTTAAATCTTTAACCTGCCTACATTTCAAAAAGATGCACCCTACTATCCTGAATAAAAATAAAACCAAAAGAAAAAGGACAATTAAAATAACTATATTTTTTTTAAAACGGCCACTGGGTTTTAAGGTATTTAGCTTTACCTCTACGTTTTTCAAAAAAGAACCCGTAACTTTAACCTGTTTTTTATTGTCTTTTGGCAGAATAGCATCTTTGCTATCCGGGATATAATCCTTATAATCAACTCCTAAGGCATTGCAATAAATCTTAATAAACCCTTTTAGATATACGGGGCTTAGGTTTGTCAGCGATTCTCCCTCTATCGCCTTGAGTATATTAATATGTACCTTAGTCTTTTTTTGAAGCTCTTCTAAGGTAAGCCCCTTTGCCTTGCGCGCCCTTTTTAATCTTTCGCTTAATGGCTCAACGTTCATCCTGCCCACCACCTTGCATATCCTTGATAACACCCTTTAGATATGCCTCCCGGTCAACTAAAATCTTACGCGGCTTACTCCCTTCATAAGGACCGACCAATCCTTCTTCTTCCATCATATCAATAATCCTTGCAGCCCTCGTGTAACCCAAACGCATCCTTCGCTGGAGAATAGATACCGAGGCCTGATTGCTTTCTAATATAATTTTAACCGCCTCATCGTAAAACTCATCCTTCTCTGAACTATTTACCCCGGTCTTTCCTTTCTCTTTTAATATCTGCTCATTGTAAGCCGGCTCTGCCTGAGATTTTATAAAAGCAACAACCCTTTCTATCTCCTTATCTCCGACTAAAGCTCCCTGTATACGTATGGGTTTGGATTCCCCGGGGCGTAAAAAGAGCATATCCCCTTTCCCCAAGAGTTTATCTGCTCCATTCATATCTAAAACCGTGCGCGAATCAACTTTTGAAGCAACCTTAAAAGAGATACGCGCAGGAAGGTTCGCCTTAATGACTCCGGTAATTACATTTACCGAGGGCCTCTGAGTGGCAAGTATAAGATGAATCCCCACGGCGCGCGATAACTGCGCTAAACGCTGAACCGCAGTCTCAGTCTGGTCTCGCGCAACGCTCATAAGGTCAGCAAACTCATCAACTATAACTACTATGTAGGGGAGCTTATCTTGTTTCTCCTTTTCTTGTTTTTCATTGTATAACTCTATATTTCTGGCACTTACCTTTGCTAAAAGCTGATACCGCTCTTCCATCTCTGAGACAACCCAATTAAGGGCAGTATAGGCTTTCTTTGAATCAGTAACCACAGGACATAAAAGATGGGGCAAGCCGTTAAAAGGCATAAGCTCCACCATCTTCGGGTCAATCATCACAAACTTTAAATCCGCTGGAGAATTCCTAAAAATTAAAGACAGAATTAAAGAATTAACACATACGGTCTTGCCTGAGCCGGTAGTCCCGGCAATCAATAAATGCGGCATATCATCTAAAACAGTAACCACAGGCTTCCCGGTAATATCTTTACCTAAGGCAAGAGCTAAGGCAGCCTTATTAGATTGAAATTCAGAAGAAGAAAAGACCTCTTTTAAATAGACAAAATTTCCTTGGGTATTAGGCACCTCTATCCCAACCCTATCCTTCCCCGGGATAGGCGCAAGAATCCTCACTGACTGGGCTTTCATATTTAAGGCGATATCATCACTTAAGGTTATAATACGGCTTAATTTTACTCCCGGGGCAGGCTCGAGTTCATACCTAGTAATTATCGGTCCCCTTTCAATGTCCGTAACCCTTGCTGAAATTCCAAAATCCCCTAAAGTATCCTCTAAAACCCTGGCATTTCCTTCTAAATCTTCTTTAATCTGCCGTTCTTCAGGAGGAAGAGGAACATCCAGTAATTCTAATGAGGGCAGGTGGTAATCCCCTATCTTTAACTCCCGCACCTTCTCTTTAACCTCTACTGTCGAAGGTTTAAGACTAATCTGAATTTTTGGTTTGATAACCGGTTGGGCCTTAAAAGGCTGAGGCAACTCCTTTTCTGCCTTCTGCTTTAAAAAATCTACCGCAGGCTCTTTTTTAATTGTTGCTTTAACTTTATACTTATACGGTCGTTTACGAATACTCAATAAGGCAGAGAAAATGCCTTTTACTCTTGTTGTATAACGTAAAAATAAAGATGAGATAAGCGCCTCTGTGACTAAAGCTAAAGAAAGAAGGGTAAAAGTAATAAAAATAATAAACCCTCCTAACCGGCTAAAGTAAGTGGTTATAAACTTAGAGGAGAGCGCCCCAAAGAGCCCGGAATAATAAAACCTAAGGCTTTCATTGGTAAGATGAAACATCCCAATAATAGAACTTAAGGAGATAAGTAAAACCAGCATCCCCGAAACCCTAGGTAGACTTAAATAAGGTTTCTTCTGACGAAAGAATTTAACCCCAAGGAGTATAATTAAAATCGGAAAGACTAAACTTACCGGCCTGCCAAGCAAAAATACTACTAATTCTCCTAAGTAAGCGCCAAATATTCCTAAAAGATTTTTTGGGGGGATATTCGGATGAGATGTATAAAGCGGCAAATCAAGGCGCTCAAACCTCAAGAGGCTGGCTAAGACCATCAAGCCAACCGCAACTAATATTACGCCCTTTATTTCATTTATCCTTTTTTCTCTCACTGCCTAATCTATAATTAAAAGCTATTCGGCTTGTTTACGGCTTAAATTAATCCTGCCTAATTCATCTATACCTATAACCTTAACCTTAATCTCATCGCCAATCTTGACTACCTCTTCTACATTCTTGACAAACTTATCCGATAATTCAGAAACATGCACTAAGCCTTCTTTACGCGGAGCAATCTCGCAAAAAGCGCCAAAGGGCATTATGCGCTTTACCTTACCTGTATAAATACGTCCAACCTCAATATCATCGGTTATAGCCTTAATCATCTTAATTGCCGCCTCTGATTTCGCAGCATCCGTAGAGCCTACCAAGACCATGCCGTCATCCTTAATATCTACGCTTGCTCCTGTTGAGGCGATAATCGCTTTTATATTCTTGCCCCCCGGGCCAATAAGCTCCCCTATCTTCTCTGTATTTATCTTTAAAACATCAATGCGCGGGGCATAGACAGAGAGCTGTCCGCGAGAATTAGGCAACACCTCATTCATCTTCCCTAAAATAAAATCCCTTGCTTCTTTACTTTGGGCTAATGCCCTCTCTAATAACTCTATAGATATCCCATCTATCTTCAGGTCCAACTGAACCGCTGTCATCCCAGACTTTGTCCCTGCGACCTTAAAATCCATATCTCCAAAATGGTCTTCAAGCCCTGCTATATCAGTAAGGATAAGCTCTTTATCCTTATCTTTTATCAAACCCAAAGCTACTCCGGCAACAGGACTTTTTATCGGAACCCCTGCATCCATAAGCGAAAGAGCCGCGGCGCAAACCGTAGCCATGCTTGAAGAGCCGTTAGACTCTAAAATTTCAGAGACAACTCTTACCGTATAAGGAAAACTATCCTTTGAAGGCATTACTGATAAAAGGGCTTTTTCTGCTAAAGCCCCATGCCCTATCTCCCTTCTGCCTGGACCGCGCACAGGCCCGGTCTCACCTACACTAAAGGGAGGAAAACTATAATGCAACATGAAGTTCTTGTATTTCTCTCCCTCAAGTGCTTCAATCATCTGCTCATCTTCCCCAGTACCTAAAGTGGTGACACATAGACTCTGTGTCTGCCCGCGGGTAAAGACACTTGAACCATGAGTACACGGCAATACAGCAACTTCGCAGGTAATCGGACGTATCTCTTTAAAATCCCTGCCATCCAAACGCTTACCAGACTCCAATACCTTATTCCTGAATCCCTCTTCCTCTAAATTTAAAAAAGCCCTTCTTACATCTTCAGCTAAATACCCTTCAGGCAAAAGCTTCTCTTCTAGCTCCTCAATCAAAAGGCGAATAAGGCCATCTCGTTCTTCCTTTTTACTAAGAGAAAACGACTCTCTTAACCGCTGGCCTGACAACTCCTCTACTTTAGTTTTTAATTCTAAGGATATATTTTTAAGCTCAACCTGCAACTTTTTCTTACCATACCTACCGGCAAAATCTTCCTGCATTGCTATCAATTCTTTTAAGTATGGCTGCGCAAATCTAACGGCTTTAATATAATCTTCTTCCGAGACTTCATTTGCCCTTGACTCAAGCATAACAATGCCTTTATTATTCATTGCTATTACCACTTCTAAGTCTGCGCTATCTAACTGGGTATAGGTGGGGTTAACTATTAACTCCCCATTAACCCTAGCCACCCTGCAAGCAACAAGTGGCCCATTAAAAGGTATATCGGATATGGACAAGGCAACAGAGGCAGCGTTAACCGCTAAGATATCCGGGTCATTTTGCCCATCGCTGGATAAAACAATCGCCATTACCTGCACATCGTTAAATATCCCCTTAGGGAATAACGGCCTTATAGGACGGTCTATTAACCGAGCGGCAAGAATCTCGCTCTCCGATGGCCTTCCTTCCCTTTTAAAGAAACCGCCGGGTATTTTTCCAGCAGCATAAGTCTTCTCCTGGTACTCAACGGTAAGCGGGAAAAAATCACGCCCCTCTTTTATCTCAGGCGATATGCAGGCAGTCGCCAAAACAACAGTTCCCCCATAAGTTATAGTTACAGCGCCATTAGCCTGCTTGGCAAGCTTGCCTGTTTCTAATATTAAATCACGCCCGCTAAATTCAATCTTTATTTTATCATTACTCATAATATTTATAGTTTATGCCCTTAGTTTACTTTCTCAAGTTAAGTTTGCTTAAAATCTCTTCGTATTTTTTAACGTCTTTTTTCTTGAGATAGTTGAGGAGCCGGCGACGCGTGCCTACCAGAGTAAGCAAACCGCGACGGGAATGAAAATCCTTCTTGTGGAGTTTAAAATGCTCTCCTAAGAGGTTAATCCTCTCGGTCAGGATAGCTATCTGGACCTCGGCTGATCCGGTATCCCTTGCATGAATCTTAAAACTATCAATAATCTTTGATTTGTTCTCTTTAACTAAAACCAAAACCTCTCACCCCCCTTCCATTTCTAATTAGATTATTATACTTTATTTTTGTTTCCAAGTCAACAGGCTAAATATTTATTTTCCTTACCCCTGCTCCTGCTCGTACTCTTCTACAAAATTTCTTATCTCGTCAATATTCTCTAAGATTAACTTAGCCTTGCTAAGCCCGAATGAAAATGGGTATTGGTCGTTTTCATTCCTCTTGATAACTAAAATCGGCTTGCCCTTAAACTCGCTTCTCTCTATCATAACCTCTCCTTTTTTTTACTTGGTTAACTATTTTATAACTAAAACTAAATTAATACAATAATAATCTTCCCCTCTTTAATCTTTATCCGCGTGCGGGCAAATCTGGTTATACGCGCAAAAATTGCACGACATATAAGACGGCGCAGGGTTAAAATCCTGGTTACGTATCCCATAAGCAACATCTACAATATCTTTCTTAATCCTATCTAAATCATCCTCACTTACGCTTTTACTGCTTACTAACCCTGATTCAAGAAAAATTAAAGATATCCTCTTAGGTAGTCTTCCAAATATATTTTGATAAGCCAAAGAGTAAAGGAGCAACTGTTTATTATCCTTCAGGCGCTTATCCGCATCCTTCTGCTGTTTTATCTCTGAAGCTTTAAAATCAATAATCGCATCCCCATCTTCCTCTTCATCAACCCTATCAAACCTACCGGTAATCCTAATATCCTGAAACTTAAAACTAAAAGGCTCTTCTATAAACTTAATTTTAATCTTACTTTTCTCCTCTTCTTTAAAAAACCGTATTAAAGCCCTCTCTCCTGCCTTCAAGCGCTTTTTTTGATGCTCTAACTCAATAAACCCTTGAGGGTCAAACCCTTCCCTAAAGGCATTTAAAATATCCGCTAGCCTCATCCTCCTGCCAAGCATCCTATATTGATAATACTTATTCACCGCTTCATGCATAGCCCTGCCATAAATAACAGTATGGTGCTCCATAATAGGAACACGCAAAATATTCACATATTTATACTTTAAAGGGCAGGTTTTATAATCATCTATCTGGTAGTGATACAATGACAAAGGCTTCTCCATAACCTTACCTCTTACCGACACCAATTCCTTTTTAAAAGAGAAGCGTTCAATAGCCTCAATAGCGCTGGCCTTCTTCTTTTCACTCTCTTTGATACCTAAACCCAAAGCCTCAAAGACAAACTGGCTTATTTTACGCAGGCGTTTTCCCCCGCAATCTTCAGCGCTAGTCAAATACAATGCTTCCTTTGCCCTCGTCATCCCCACATAAAATAACCTGCGCTCTTCTTGTAATTGAAAATCTCCACTAGGCAAAACTTCCTTAATCAAAGAATCAGGTAACTCAAACCCTCTCCTTTTTCTCGGTAAAGGAAAACGCCCTTGGACAAGGCTAACTAAAAATACCACCCTAAACTCCAACCCCTTTGCCTTATGTATTGTAAGGATATTCACTGCGTCAGTATCCAGGTCTGCCTCAACCGTAGGCGGATCATCCCCCGCTTCAATTAAAAGATTCAAATAATTTATAAAAATTATAACCCTATCTTCTTTAGCTACTATTTCAAAATTGCGCACATGATTAAAAAACTTAGCGAGATTCTGTATCCTATTTTCATTTTCAAGGCTCTGCTCTTTGGTTAACCTCTTTAAAAACCCGGTATCAGAAAGAAAAGAATATAAGAGCCTACCGGTTGTCTCTTCCCTGCCTACTTGAAGGTATCTATTTATATCTTCTAAGAACCTATTAATTTTTTCTTTTGTATCTTTGCTTAATTCTTTAAGTTCTTCTATAGAATCTATATCTTGAAATACAGAATAAAGGGATTTATTCCTACGGGAGGCATAGTGGCTTAAAAGGGCCAGCTCTGAAAGCTCTACCTCATAAATCTCAGAACTTGCCAGATAATAAAGGCTTAAGGAATCATAAGGATTGGCGATAACCCTTAAAAAATTTATACACAAACGCACCTCTTCCCTTGCATAAAGCCCTTGGTTGCCGCTAAATTGCCACGGGATATTTTGCATGTTTAGGGCCTGCAAGAAACTATCTGCATCCGAATTAGAACGCACAAGAATAGCAAAATCGCGGTATTTAAAATCCTTAGAAGTAACCTCGTCCTTTATAATCTTAGCTACATTGTCAGCCTCAGTAGAAATAGTATCAAAATGTAACCACTCTACAAGCTTTCCTTTTTTTGATACTCCGATAAGGCGCTTATTAACGCCTGCCTTAACCTCAAAACGCTCAGGGTTATTATGTTGAATAAGCCTGTAAGCTGCATCAAGAATCATCTGGGTTGAGCGGTAATTTTTAATAAGGCTAATCTTTTTGGCTTTAGGGTACTCTTTATCAAAATTAAGGATGTTGCTGTAGGCTGCTCCCCGCCAGCGGTATATAGACTGGTCATCATCAGCAACTACGGTAATATTTTTATGCCTGGAAGATAAAAGTTTAATAATTTGAAATTGCGCAAAGTTTGTATCCTGGAACTCATCAACGAGTATATATTTAAACTGCTCCTGGTATCTTTTTAATGCTGACGGATGGCTGCGCAAGAAACCTAAGGCTAAATAAAACTGATTGCCAAAATCAAGCAACCCCTCTTTAGCCAGCAACTCTTGGTATTTAAGATAAGCGCCTGCTATCTCAAGGCTTATCTTCGATTCTTCTAAAAGCGCAGGGTCTTCTTTTTTCTTGCCCTTTGCCTTAATCGTTAAATCCTGGGCATACTTAAAATAATCTTTAGCAGAAATATCCTCGTCTTTGGCTCGGCTAAAAAAAGATATCATCGCTTCAATAAAACGAGTAGGATCTGAAAGGGGACGTAAATAATCGAGATTAAACTCAAAGATATGCTCGCGGAAAAAAACTGCGGCCTCTGGCTGGGTTAAAACCTTAAAATCAGGGTTTAACCCAATCATAAGCGCATTCTCCCTTAATAACTTATCGCCAAAGGCATGAAAAGTAGATATCCAAGTATCCGTATAACCATAGGGTAAAAGTATATCCACCCGCTCCTGCATCTCTTTAGCCGCTTTATCCGTAAAGGTAAGCGCTAATATCTCATCTGGCTTAGCTAAACCCTCTGAGATAATCCAAGCAACCCTGCGGCTAATAACGCGCGTCTTCCCGGTGCCTGCGCCGGCTATAATTAAAAGCGGTCCCCTACGGTGCTTTACTGCCTGAAGCTGCTCTTTATTTAGCCCTTCAAGTATTTTATTATCCATAACTCTATATTCTATCTTGACAATATCCTAAATTCAAGTATACTTATTGAACTAACCAATTAAGGAGCAATTAAATGATTAAAAAATGTGCTTTATGTAAAAAAGGCGCGCTTAAAGGCAAAACTGTAACGCGTAAAGGCCAATATAAAGCTAAAGGCGGAACAGGTTCTAAGATAAGCCGTTGGACTATGCGTAAGTTCCTGCCCAACCTGCAGAAAAAACGCATTCTTGTTGACGGATCCCCAAAAAAAGTTTATATCTGCGCTAAGTGTATTAAAAAAGGTAAATTTAAGAAGGCTTAAAAATAGGCTACTTAAAGAATATATCTTTAGCCTCTAATATTACATAAGTGTTACCCTGCCAATCATCCATGCGCGCAGTAAAAATCAAATCAAAAGACCGTGCCTTAAGCAAATTGTCTTTTAAAGAACTTAACCCAAAGCCAATAACTTCCCTGGTAGATACCCCATCGGTAGCATAAAACTTCAACGTCTCACGGGCTAAAGTCCTAGGCTCTCCTTTTAATTTAAGCCCGCGGGTAAAAAATAGCGGTTCTGCATTACCTGCGCCAAAAGGAGCTAGCCTTTCTAATTCCAAAACTGAAGCCTCATCTAAATCTGAAAAACTTAACTCCATATCTATATCTAAGCTCGGCAATAAATCCTCCAAAGATAACTTATTATGCGCAAGGGAGTTTATGCTCTTTTTAAACCCCTCTATACTCTCACGATGAATTGTAAGCCCTACAGCATGGGAGTGCCCGCCAAAAGCGCTTAAAAAACTACTGCAATCGCTAAGTGCTTCAAAAAGATGAAAATTCTTTATTGACCTGCCTGAACCCTTGCATAAATCTTTATCCAGAGAAAGGACGATAACCGGGCGGTAAAACCTATCCGCTAACTTTGAGGCTACTATACCTAAAACACCCTGATGCCAACCTTCTTTAGCAAGAACTATAACCTTATGCTCTTTAAAATTAATCTCCCTATTGATAATCGCTTCTGCCTCTTCTATTATCTTATATTCTACTCGCTGGCGGGTACGATTATACTGCTCTAAAAGAGAGGCTAACTCTTGGGCTTTAAGGTAATTATCGCTTAAGATTAGGTTTAACGCCTCTTCAGCTGAACCCATTCTGCCTGCGGCATTTAACCTAGGAGAAAGGATAAAGCTTATAAAGGTAGGGGTCAGGTTATTACCGCGAAACCCGGAGCTTTCTATAAGCGCCTTGATCCCCAGCCTTTTACTAGAGGATATATTTTTTAATCCCTCTTTCACAATTATGCGGTTCTCTCCGTTTAAAGGGGCTACATCAGCAACTGTACCTATAGCGACTAAATCGAGCTCCTCTCTTAAAATATTCCTTGAAATTGCTTGGCATAATTTATAAACAACGCCTACCCCGGCTAAATCACGATACCCATAAGTGCTTCTTTTAAGCTTAGGGTTAATGATAGCCAATGCCGCAGGAAGAGGCATACCATCAGGTTGATGATGATCGGTTACAATAGTATCAACGTTACTCTCCTTTAACTGCGCAATCTGCTTTGTGCTGTTAGTCCCGCAATCAACTGTAATTAAAAGATTTATCTGTTTATCTTTTGCTATCCTTAGAATATCTTTATTAAGGCCGTAACCATCTTTTACCCGATGAGGAATATAATGCTCAGGCTCTATGCCTATTCTTTTTAACGTATTCCTTAATACGGCGATACTGGTAATGCCGTCAACATCATAATCGCCAAAAATCATTACCCGTTCCTTTTTCTCCTGCGCTTGTTTTATTCTGCTTACCACCTTACGCATTCCAGCAAAAGAAAACGGATCCAAGAGCTTATCTATCCCTGCGTTAAGAAAATTATCCGCCTCTGATAAAGAGGTTATCTTACGGTTAATTAAAACCTGCGAAAGAACCTTTGAGATCCTTAACTCTTTACTGAATTTATTGCGAAGCGGTATGTCAACAGGATAAAAGTTGAGTATCTTGTGAGCATGCATAACTTACATCTTTTCCGGGGAAGAGATACCTAATAGGTTTAAACCCGTAGCTATTACAATCTTTACACCGCTAATAAGAGCAAGCCTGGCCTGCGTAAGCTCTGGCTCACCCGTCAAAACTCGATGATTGTCATAAAACTTATGAAATGCCTCTGATAGTTCCTGCAAATAAATTGTCATCATGTAAGGATCAAGCGTACTTAAACATATATTCAAGATCCAGGAAAATTGAAGCAACTTTCTGATTAAGATAATCTCTTCCTTTTCTACGAGCAGGTTAAAATCTATATTTTTTCCTAACTTATCCAGGCTATTGTGCAATATACTGCAAATACGGGCATGGGCATACTGAATGTAATATACCGGGTTTTCCGATGTCTGCTTTTTAGCGGTATCTAAATCAAAATCAAGGTGGCTTGATATACGCCTTGAGATAAAGAAAAACCTCGCCGCATCTTTACCCACCTCTTCTAAAACTTCCCTTAAAGTTATATATTCCCCTTTGCGCGTAGATATCTGCACAGGCTTTCCAGCGCGAAAAATAGTAGCTAATTGCACTATAAGTATAGAGAGTGTTTCTGGATCCTTTTCAAAAGCAGATACAGCCGCCTTAACCCTATTTATATACCCGTGGTGATCCGGACCCCAGAGGTTAATCAACCACTTAAAACCACGCCCGTATTTATCGTTGTGATAGGCTATATCCGGGGCTAAATAAGTGTAAGCGCCGTCACTTTTTACCACCACCCTATCCTTATCATCCCCAAAAAAAGTAGACTTAAACCACAACGCTCCATCTTTTTCGTATAAGTAACCCTTCTCTTTTAATTTATCAAAAGCAATAGTAATCTTACTGCTCTTGCCAAGCTCCTTCTGCGAATACCAGCAATCAAATTTAACGCCAAAATCTTCCAACTCATCTTTTATGATTGAAAGGATTTGTCCTGCGGCAAAATCCCCTAATTCTACTAAGGGAATATTCTTCTTAACAGCATCTTTTGCTATAT
Source organism: uncultured Planctomycetales bacterium (assembly GCA_964542785.1). Taxonomy (GTDB): domain Bacteria; phylum Omnitrophota; class Gorgyraeia; order Gygaellales; family Profunditerraquicolaceae; genus Sherwoodlollariibacterium. The sequence goes on along the minus strand of CAZIUK010000004.1, from coordinate 15,572 downwards.
CGTATATATAACTCCCCTGATAATACTCTTGCGGAAAATCTACTGCCTCTCCTGACAACTCTTTCATCCTTAACTCTACTGACCTGCCAAGTATTATAATCTGGTTTCCTTCATCATTTAAATAATACTCCCTTGAAGGCCTAAAGCCGCTAAACTCAAGGATATTAGCAAGCGCATCTCCGACAGCTGCCTGACGGGCATGAGCTACTGAAAGAGGCCCCGTAGGGTTAGCGCTTACAAACTCTATCAAGACAGGCTTTTGCTTGCCTAAATCAGAACGTAAGGCACTGCTTCCTTCTTCTAATATACACCTAAGGGAATCGTATAAGTATTTATTGCTTAAGTAAAAATTAATAAACCCTGCTCCCTCTGCCTTAACCTCGCTGATATATTCTTTTATCCAGGATTTATTAAGGCAAGAGTTAAAAGAAGAGATAAGCTTTAAGGCTATTTGACCAGGAGGCTTATTAAAAGGCTTGCTTAGCCGCATAGCGATATTGGTGGAAAAATCCCCAAAGCGTGCCTCCTGCGGCAAATCCAGCATTACCCCGCCTGTAAGATTAGGGTCATCAGTTAAAGTTGACAGGGAATCTTTTATCAGAGATATTATCTCTTCCTGAATATTTTTTTTCATATAACTTTAAAAAGATACTTAAGCGGAAGGGGGTATCTTTACTTTCTTTGCATCAGACCAGAGCCGCTCAAGGCCATAGAACTCCCGCAGAGGCTCGTACATTATATGGACAATTACTGAATTTAAATCAAAGACTATCCAGCCTGATTCGTCATTTAGGACAGGCCAAGAAACAGGCTTAAGTTGTAATTTACTTAAATCTTCGGTTACTGCTTGGGCGACTGCATTAACCTGCCTCTTAGAAGCAGTGCCTGCTATGACAAAATAATCGCAGAAAGTAGCAACCTTCTTAAGGTCTAAGATTACTACTTTCTGCGCCTTCTTAGATTTGGCAACTACAGCCAAACGTTGTGCTATTTTTTTTGTTTCTATCTTTAATCTTCCTTTTTTTGTTAAAAAATAGTTATTTGCCTAATATCTTATACATTCCGGTGCCGCAGGTAGAGCATTTTCCCTTCATAGCCTGCCTGCCATTTTTCATAGTAACCTTCTGCTCATCCTTCATCTCTTTCTTTGCCTTACATTTTACGCAATAGCCTGTTTCAGCCATTTTACTTCCTCCTTGTTAGTAAAACTATATTGTTTTATTATACAACTTTAATCCAAAAGAGCTGATTGGTCAAGCCATTTTTTTGCCAAGTTAAGCATATAGCAAAACTCATCCTGAAAACTCCTTACTACCTTTAATTCTTTATACTGCCATTTAAGAAATCCGGCTTAGGAATAACCTTCTCCGGTTTTACGGGTATTGCCAGCGGGTTTAAAACCAAAAGGGAAATTTTTATTTCTATGGTATTGATAAATACCTATACTACTGCCAGGGCGCGGACCAGTTATTCTATCAATCTAAGCTACGCCACTATAAAAACAAAGATCAAAGAAATTAATATACTTAAAAACCTCTAGTTATTTTACCCTCTTTACTTACCCTAAAACTTTTTGCCGGTATTGTTTTTTAAACAGGAGGCTTTAATAGTAATTTCCTTAATGAAGATAAACACTCTAAAGGTTTTAAGCTTGTGTATCCTACATGTTAAGCCTTGATTAGGATTTACTCTGCTAAAAGTGGTAAGAACAGTTACCCTACTGCCTTTTTTAGCCAATGGATAACCTTCGCGGATATATTAGACGTTAGGAATACTGCTAACGCTGCTGAAGAGGTATTGATTTCTCCTGAGACTTTTAACTACCGCTTACCTTCCACAGATCGCGTATACATAGGCACTTCTTGTTGGATCTCCACCTACGCAACCTGGTTCTTTAATAAACTGACTGCAAGATTCTGTTAAAATATCTGGCTCTATATTTGAAGACTCTTTATCTTCAAAAAGATCACCTGAACCTCCTGAGCATCCAATTAAATACCACTCGCCTCCAGGAAGATCCTTACAAGAGGCAGTAATTTTTATTAAATCTGTTCCGCCTATATTAACTTTTAATGGATGAGTCCCGACTTCTTTTCTATCTACACAAACTGGTCCGGAAGTCACAACTTTTCTTTCTTTTGGAGGCCATGCACTACCGACAGATTTCCAGCTATTACCATCACAGTAATAGATAGCTTTTGTGAATTGATTATACACTATCTGTCCCTCCTCTTTTGTATAGCAAGCTTTTCCAAGCCCAGGAGGATTATCTATTGAGCCTAACTCTAAATAATTAGTACCTAAAACGTTATAACTTCCTTGCGGTGAAGGATAATAGGTGGTGATTGTAATTGTTTCATCTTCTGCAAAGAGATAAGACACAAATAGGCAGGCTAATAAAAGAGGGATTGAGATTAAGGATAGTCTCTTAAGCATATTTAAGGATTATCTTCCTTTCTACTTTTTAGTTTACCATTTCCTTTTATATTTGTCAATAGCCTTGTTCTTTTGATAAGTTAAGCAAGCCCAAATGGTCTTATAGAAGACTAGGCAAGAATTAACCAACTAAATAGATAACTAGTTACGGATAATACAACGCTTGCTTCAATCCTTAAATAAAACCATATGACAATTCAAAAATATTCGACGTAACACTTTAACACGTTTGAAGATAACAATATCGCCTTGGCCATCCAAATACGGGAATATCTAATTGAAAATCCTCCTGAATTAAAATTAGCTAAGAAAATCTTGATTTTATTACATATCATGTTAATATTAAAAGACTTAAAGGATTATCATGGAAAATAAGAAAATAATACCGCCGGAGTTATATACAAAAGAATACTATCTATCCGATAATGATGAGCATCGTGAGTTCACTTTAGGTTTAGATGCTAATATCCATGACAAATTTAAGCGCGTGCTTAAATTAATTACTATCAATAAAGATTCTACTATTTTAGATATTGGCTGCGGCCGCGGGGAACTTGTTTATTATTGCGTAAAAAATGGCGCTATCGGATACGGTATTGACTACAGCCAAGATGCTGTTGATATTGCAAACCAGATTAAGTCCGGACTGCCCGGACATCTACAACAAAGAATGTTTTTTGAAAAAAATACAGCTGAAGGGTATACTTACGATAAAAAATATGATTACATATTTATGATTGAAACTGCTGAACATATGTACGACTGGCAGCTTAAAGAGTCCCTAGAAAAAATCAGCAAATCCTTAAAACCTACCGGAACTTTAATCATTACAACACCAAATCACCTTTATGAATCTTTTCTTCAGCCAGTAAAAATGTTTTTAGACACACCTTTTCGCTTTCTAAAAATGCTCTTTCGTATTCCAAGGGGAAAATATAGGCCAAAATCAGTAAAAGAGTTCTTTAAGCGTTTGTTAAGATTTAAGCCAGACCGCGGAGAAACTTGCAGAAAAATGCATGGCAATGTTATGACTCCCGGACGGCTTAGAAAGCTCCTTAAAAATTTTAATGCCAGAGTATACTGCGAGGACCCTTCTTTACATCCACTAAGCCTGCTTCTAAGAAAATGGCAAGGTAGGCAAATAGTCGCTGTTGCTAAACTCAAATAACACATTTACCATATTTAAAAAGATAACTCTTACCCCTTCCTTAAAACACCTCCTTTAACGCCCCGGAAAAACTTAAAAAACAAAAACCCCGTTCCGGAATTACTCCGAAGCGGGGCTGATGTTAACGAACAGCAAGTTGGTGCGTCTGTTCGTCCGAAGTGGCTCCCCCTCGAGGACTCGAACCTCGGACCTGGTGGTTAACAGCCACTCGCTCTACCGACTGAGCTAAGGGGGAATCTATTATAAATGAACGGTTTTCTTTTTATATTCTACTAAAAAAGCGCTCAAGGTCAAGCAATAATCTGCTCTTCCAGTGCATTTATCTTACTGTCAATTTCACTAATTATCTTTTCAATCTCTTTAAGCCGCTTCCCGTATTCACGAGCCTTTTCTTCATCATGATAGAACTTAGGATTAGAGAGCGACCGTAACTTAGCGCTACTCTCAATTCTTAAAACCTCTTTTTTATTCTTAAGCTTATTTATCTCTATACGCAAAGCCGCATTATGGGATTTCCGCTTTTTTTCTTCTGCCCTCTTTATCTTCTCTGCCTCTTTTGCCTTAAGTTTCTCTTCTTCCTGTTTTTGTTTCTTAAAATCAACCCGAATTTTTTTAGGCTCGATAGGCACTTGAAAGGAATCTTTTTTCCCAAGGTAATAATCAAACTGACCGGGAAATTTCCTTATCCTTCCATTTTTAACCTCATAAACAGTATTAGCTACAGAGCGAACAAAGTATATATCATGGCTGATAAAAACAAGCGTCCCTTGATAATCACCTAATGCCTTAACCAACGCTTCAACCGCATCTACATCTAAATGGGTTGTCGGTTCGTCCAGTAATAGAAAATTTGGAGGATTAATTAAAAGCTTAGCCAATATAAGCCGGCTCTTCTCTCCGCCTGATAACACCTTAACTTTCTTTTCAGTATCATCCCCAGTAAATAAAAAAGCTCCTAATATTGACCTGATTGATTCCTCCGGCATATAACCGGACGCAGCAGAATAAACCTCGCGTAAAACAGTATTCTCCACATTTAAAACATCCGTGCGCGTCTGCGAAAAATATCCCACATCAACATTATGCCCTATTATACGACTACCAGAATCAATATCTACTACTCCGGATAATATCTTAAGAAGGGTTGACTTGCCGACTCCATTTTCTCCAGCAAGAACAGCTTTTTCTCCTTGAGTAATCTCAAAATCTAAATCCTTATAGACCTCTATCTCTTTATAACTCTTGCTTACCTTACTTAACTCTATTATTTTATGGCCGCTCCTTCTTGCCTGAGGAAAGGTAAAATTCCTAATGCTTTCACGCGGGTCAGGAGGCAATTCTACCGCTTCTTTTTCTAACCGCTCTAAGGCAGTCCTCTTAGAGCGTACTGCCGCTGCCTTATTTGGCTGGGCATGGAAACGCGATATAAATCTTTCAAGTTGCTCTCTTTTTCTCTCCTGCTCCTTAAATTGCTTTTCTAAATAAATACGTTTCTCTCTTTTTATCTCTTCATAATGCTCGTAGTTTCCTCGCACCTTAGCAATCGTGCCGTTCTCTAAAATTAAAGTATAGTTAGTTACATCGGTTAAAAAAGCGCGATCGTGCGAAATCATAATAAAAGTTCCTTGAAACTTCGACAAATAATCTTTTAGCCAAATAGCGGCATTTAAATCAAGATAATTGGTAGGCTCATCTAATAAAAGAAGGTCATAACGATAAGCAAGGAGTTTTGCAAGGAGAGTGCGCATCTGCCATCCTCCGCTTAAGTTATGTATATTGCGGTCAAAATCTTTCTCTTTAAACCCTAACCCCATTAAAACCTTTTTTGCCTTATGCTCTAATTCAAAAAATCCCAAAGCTTCTAATTCATGCAAGACCTGCCCATACCGACCTGAACCTGCTTTACCACTGTCTTCTAATTCAGACTTTTCCTTTTTTAATTGCAGAATCCTACTATCGCCTTTAGTTAACTCAGCGATTACCGTATTATTAGGGTTAAACCTTGACTCCTGAGCAAGGTGCCCTATGTTAATACCCTTGTTAACCCTTATTTCCCCTGATGCAGGCTCTACTTCGCCTAATATGAGGGAAAAAAATGTAGATTTTCCAGAGCCATTTGGCCCTATAAGACCTATTTTTTCTCCCTTATTAATATTTAATGAAATCCTCTCAAAAAGGGTCTTTTTCCCGTAGTTTTTTGATAAGTTAATAACAGTAATCATAAAATTAAATGGCGCGGCGAGCTTCTAAGGACTTTGAGAGAGTAGTTGAATCCGCATACTCAAGATTTGAACCAACAGGCAAGCCTAAGCCAATGCGGCTTAAACGCACACCCAAAGGCTTGATTAATTTCGTTAAGTATAAAGCAGTTGCCTCGCCTTCGGTATCAGCATCAGTAGCGATAATTATCTCTTTTATATTCAACTGCTTAATACGGCTTAAAAGAGTATCTATCTTAAGGTCTCCGGGGCCCTTGCCTTCAAGCGGGGATATTGCTCCTAATAAAACATGGTAAACTCCCGGGAAACTGCCTGATTTTTCTATCGCCGTCACATCGCTGGGCTTTTCAACGACACAGATAAGGTCCTTCTGCCTGCGAGGATCTTGACAAATTTTACAGAGCTCCTCTTCGCTTAAATTATGACAAAGACTACAGAAACGCACGCTCTCCTTTACCTTCATTATTCCGTCTGATAAGCTCTTTACCTCTTCTTTTGTCGCCCCGAGTATATAGTTAACTACGCGCTCAGCGCTTCGTCTACCAATACCAGGCAACCTTGTTAAGCTCTCAATAAGTTTCTCTATTGACTCAGTATAATTTGCCATTACTCTTCCTTTACAACCCTGCCGCCAAAAACATCTATAACTGAGCGGATAAAACTACCCCCCGAATCTTCAGGCTTATTTTTTGCATCTTCCGAATGAAATACAAAACCTATTCTTAGTCTTGTGTTTAAAATATTCGCTAAATTCCTCTCTACGATCTCCCTATTCTCCTTGCGCTCAAGCGATTCTTTATAAAAAGAGCAGCTTTTAGGAAAGGCCACGGTGAGTAAATCACCCTTAAGATTAAACGGCTCTCCTTGGCTAAGGTAATTTGCAGCTGAAATTTTAACCTCGCTTAAACTCTCAATTATATTTTTCCAAAGAGACTTAATATTATCCAAGGTAATATTTGTTACTGATGAGGGCCCTTGATCAACCCCACCGGATAAATTAGGGTTATTTACACCTCCAACTCTTTTAATAGGCTCTTTTTTCTTTAGGTTATCTGCCTTTAATTTATCCTCCTTTATTTCTTCCTCATTTAAAGAAGAGGTAATCGGTTTCTTATTTTTAGCTAAACGTACGATACTTATCTCCAGTGGAATACGGAATAACTCAAGCCTCTTTAGCATCTCATGAGTGCCGGATAATAGATTAAAAACGCCTAATATTTCTTCTAGACTAAAAAAATTAGACTGCCTTAAAAGCCGCTCGCAGTCCTCCGGGGGCAAATCAATTAACTTTGCGGCCCCTTTAGTAACTTTAGCAACCATAAGATTACGAAAATGCTCAATAAGACTACTTAAAAAAATATTCGCATCTTTGCCACTATCTATGATTTCATTTAAAAGCTCCAAGGCCTTATTAGCATCTTTTTGGATGATCTTATCAGTTATTTCAAATAGGGCCTCCTGCTCAACTAAACCTAATACGGTAGTAACATCTTTTAACGATACGCCATCTTTAGAAAAGGAAACAAGCTGGTCTAAGATAGATTCGGCATCACGCAAAGCTCCATCGCTTACCTTTGCTATAGCAAATAAAACCTCTTTATCAACTTTGATATTTTCAGCTTTAACTATCTTCTCAAGTTGCAACGCAATCTCTGTTGCCGATATCCTTCTAAAGTCAAAACGTTGGCAACGCGACAATACAGTAAGAGGTATTTTATCGGCAAGCGTAGTAGCAAAAATGAATTTTACAAATTCGGGCGGCTCCTCAAGGGTTTTTAGCAAGGCATTAAAAGCAGACGAAGAAAGCATGTGCACTTCATCTATAATATAGACTTTAAACTTGCCTGAAACAGGAGAAAATTTGACATTTTCCCGTAAGGTGCGGACATCATCTACCCCGGTATTCGACGCTCCGTCTATCTCTATTACATCAAGAGAACGGCTTTGAGATATTTCTACGCAAGAACTGCACTTGCCGCAAGGATTGGCAGAAAGCCCTTCTTTGCAATTTAAGGCTTTAGCTAAAATACGGGCAGTAGAAGTCTTACCTACGCCGCGCGGCCCGGCAAAAAGATAGGCATTAGCAAGGCGCTTCTTTCCAAGCGCGCTCTTTAATGTATTAACTATATGTGGCTGTCCGATAATCTCATCAAAATTATTCGGCCGCCATTTTAAAGCAAAAGCTACATAACTCATCTTCTTATTTCTGGGGGGACGCTCTCCAAGAACAAGGCTTTCGGAGAGGCTGGGATTTGAACCCAGGGTCCCAGTTTCCCAGGACAACTCATTAGCAGTGAGTTGCTTTCGACCACTCAGCCACCTCTCCAGTATTATTTTCCTATCAACTTTCTCTTATTCTTAAAGAAATCTTTTAAAAGGCAAGAAGACTCTTCTTGCATTATCCCGCTAAAAACATTTATCCTATGATTTAAATCTCTATGATTGGCAATGTTAATTACCGAACCGCATGCCCCGGCTTTAGGATCTTTAGCTGCGTAATATATATTTTTTATCCGCGCTAAGACTAATGCCCCAGCACACATACTACACGGCTCAATTGTAACATAGAGAGATGCTTCGTTCAACCACTTTGTCCCTAAAAAATTAGATGCCGAGGTAAGGGCGATCATTTCAGCATGGGCAGTAGGGTCTTTTAAACACTCTACCTGATTATACCCTGTAGCTATAACCTTGCCCTCATTTACTATTACCGCCCCAACCGGAACTTCATCTTCTTCAAAGGCAATCTTTGCCTTTTGCAGGGCTAAAGACATATAGGCTTTGTGTGCTTTATCCATTAAACTTTTTAGGAAGGATAAAAAACTTTAATATACGCGCCCAGCTGGGGTCGAACCAGCAGCCTTCAGTTCCGTAGACTGACGCTCTATCCAATTGAGCTATGGGCGCTAAATAAATATATTAGCAGTTTTTAATTATTTTGTAAAGATAGATAACACCTTAAAAAATAAATAATATAGACTTTCCCCCCTATTAGGATTAATATAATTATAAAAAGAGGAATTGTCTATGTTTATATTTATTACCTTAGGCATAGTTACTTCAATATTTCAACTTGTCCTTTTACGCGAGTTTAACTTTTCTATAGCCAAGAATGAGTTAGCCTTTATAATTGCTGCCGGGTTTTGGATCATATTCTGCGCAATAGGCAGCTTGATAAAAGCCCCTAAAAAATTTAACAACTTAGCTCTATCTTTCTTTTCTTCGCTCTGTTTTTTTCTAACTATATCCGGCATCCACCTCTTAAAAACTCTCTGCGGAATAAAATACTACGAAACTCCAAGTTTAAGCTTTATATTAATGTCAGGGATAATTTTAATAGGGCCAAATGCCCTTATCTTAGGAAATATATTTAAGCAGCTTGTCAGAGAACATCTTAAAGCAAGTACCACGCAACCCAACACCCCTGCTAAGTTTTTTGCCTTTGAGGCGATAGGCTTTTTTATCGGTGGAATAACCTTTGCTACATACTTAAATAATTATACTAACCCACTTCTATTTGCAATATTACCCATCCTGTTAATACTAACAAAAAAGAAAAAAGATAATAAGATTATTGCCGTAACTCTTGTAGCTGTCCTTATTCTTCTCTCCTCTAAAATATTTAATCCTATCTTAAAAAAAGAATTTAAAAATGCTGATATAACCGCAAACTTAGGCTCCCATTACGGGCCGATAATAATAACTAATAGAGACAAAGTTACGGCTATCTTCTCTTCGGGCTCATTGCTGGCTTCAAGCGAAGATAAATCAAGCATAGAAGAATTCATACATACAAGCCTATCTGCCTTAAGAAACTTCGAAGATAAAGATATCCTCTTTATCGGGGCAGCCCTTTCAGGGCAGATTGAAGAGATATTAAAGTATTCGCCTAACTCAATAGATTGTCTCCAATTAGACCCGATAATAACAAAATTAAGCAAAGAAAATCTTCTTTCTTTTGAGAATAAAACTATGCGCTTTATAACAGATGATCCGGCAAGATACCTAAAAAATAATAACAAACTCTATGATGCGGTTTTGCTCAGCGAGCCTGCGCCTTCTAGCCTATCTTTAAACCGATACTTTACTATAGAGTTCTTTAAACTTATAAAAAGAAAGATTAAGCCAAACGGAATCTTCTCATTTTACATCCCTTCTAAACGTGAAATTTTAAGCCCGCAATTTGCTAAATTTAACTCTGCCATAATAAATGCCGCAGAAAAAACCTTTAGAAACCGGCTCTTAATCCCTTCAGACTCTATGTTTATTATCGCTTCTGATGATATAAGAATAACAAAGCCCCTGCTCTTAGATAATTTTACAAAGGCAAAGATTAACACCAGCTTCTTTACTTATTACCACCTTAAGGACTCTCTTGACCCCTCGCTATCCTACTATACAGAAAGCATGCTTGATAAGAATATTAAACCTAACGCCTACCTTAATCCTACGGGATTTCTTAATTACCTAATTCTTGAGCAGATTAAATTCTATCCCCGGCTAAGAATAGATTTTATGATAATAAAAAGAAATATCTTTGTATTCTTAATTTTTGTTGCTTTAGTTATATTATTAATACACGCCTTTTTTAAAAAAACATCTAGCATTTTAAATATCTGGGCATTAGGATTTACCTCAATCAGCCTAAGCTCAATAATATACGCCTTATTTCAAATTTATTGTAATACCCTATTCTGGAAATTAGGCTTACTAATATCTTTTTTTATGATCGGATTAAGTATCGGGGCTTTTGCTATAAATAAATTAGAACCTAAAAAACTTTGCTTTATTTCAATTAGTTATATCTGCTGGGCATCGACAATACTAATCCTGCTTGTCTTACTGAAGAAAATAAACTCTATACCTTTTAAGGAAGGAATATTTTATATTTACTCTTTTATCTTTGGAGTGATTACCGGAGGGACATACCCGATACTGGCAAAAGATTTAGAGAAAAAGCAATTTAACAAAAAGAATATTACAACTATAATCTACTCAGCAGATTTAACCGGAGCTTTTTTGGGGACGTTATCTTGCGGGATACTCTTAATCCCCTTCTTAGGGATTACTTCAAGCCTTGCAGTAATTTTGATTCTTAACCTGATTTTTTTATTTAAGAACTTCTGGAATTAGCTCCATATCCCAAGAATAGAATAACCGCAGGAATCACACTTTCCTTTAGATAAGTTATTCTCTACTATCCTATAACCAATACGCTTAACTAAAAGCCTGCCGCATTTAGGGCAAATAGTATCCTCTCCGATATTCTCAGGGACATTACCGATATAAATATAACGAAGCCCTGTTTCCATGGCTATCTCTTTAGCGCGTATTAAAGTGCTTATCGGGGTAGGAGACAAATCCGTAAGCCTATACATCGGAAAAAATCTTGAGAAGTGTACCGGGGTATCTGCCCCTAAGTTCTCTTTTACCCATACACAAAGATTGCGTATATCTTCCTCTGAATCGTTAGCAGTAGGGATAATAAGGTTTGTTATCTCAACCCAAACCCCCTCTTCTTTTAAAATTTTAAGCGACCTTAAAACATCGGATAAACTACCTTCACAAAAAGAAGAATAAAATTTCTCGCTAAAACCTTTTAAATCTATATTAGCGGCGGTAAGATACTTTGATAATTTACGTAAAGGCACTTCATTTATAAATCCTGCCGAATGCATAACGCAAATAACGCCTTCTTTTTTTGCCTCTTTAGCCACATCAAGCATATATTCATAAAATATAGTTGGCTCTGTGTAAGTAAAAGCGATTGTTTTTGATCCTGCGGCTTTTGTCTGCCTTACAATTTCTTCCGGAGAAACAAACTCAACTCTTACAGATTCAGGATCTAATTGAGAGATCTCCCAATTCTGACAAAACTTACACCTTAAATTACACCCTGCCGTAGCTATAGAAAATGATTTTGTCCCCGGATAAACATGAAAAAGCGGTTTTTTCTCAATAGGATCAACATGCATAGCTACCGGCTGGCCATAACTTATAGCATAAAGCTTTCCGTCGATATTTTTTCTTGCCCTGCAAAAACCACGCCCTCCCTTTGAAATTAAACATTGCCTCGGGCATAAAAGACACCTTACCCTGCCCCCTGCTTCATCCTGCCAGAATAGAGCCTCTTTAAAATCTACCGCACTAAAACTCCTGCCTTGAAAATAAAATAGCGCTCCTATTAACACAAGAAAAAACGCTATTAAAACTATTAATTTTCTTTTCATAAAACTTATGCAAAGATGAAAAATACTTTTTTTATTTTGCTTCTTACAAAAAATATTTTTTTATTCTCCCTAGCCCTGATAAAAATTCTAATTCTGCTTATTGACTAAGGGAGATTTTTTTAAATTATTAATCCCTTTAACCAGTAAAAAAATCACAAATGCTATAATTAAAAAATCTAAAACATTATTAATAAATAATCCATAATTTAGGGTAACCGCTGGTTTATCCAAGACAGCTTCTTTAAGGACTAATTTTAAATCCTTAAAATCAACTCCACCTAAAAGCAGTCCGATTGGCGGCATAACAATATCATTGACAATAGAACTGACTATCTTTCCAAAAGAAGCTCCAATTATAATACCCACAGCCATGTCAACGGCATTTCCTTTAACAGCAAACTCCTTGAACTCTTTTATTAACCCCATATGCCCTCCTCTCTAAAAACACCTTCCCTTAATTTTATGCCGACACGGCTCTATCCCGCACTTATAGCAAATTTCATTAGGAAGTTTATTTTCTTTAAAAAAACTCGCGATATTTCCTAAGGTTATAAGCGCTATATTCCTTAGGGCTTCTTTCGTAAAAAACCCCTGGTGGGAAGTAATCAGGACATTATTAAAAGAAATCAACCGCGCAAGCACATCATCGGTAATAACCTTATTTGAAAAATCCTCAAAAAAATAATCGCTCTCCTCCTCATAAACATCGAGCCCGGCAAAACCTATTCTACCGCTTTTTAAGCCTTCAATCAGAGCCTTAGAATCAATAAGCATCCCGCGGCCTGTATTAATAATCATAACTCCTTCTTTCATCTTAGAAATAGACAAACTGTTAATCAAGTGAAACGTTTCTTTTGTTAACGGGCAATGAAGAGAAATAATATCAGCTTCGCTATAGAGCGTATCTAACTCTACGTATTCAAATCCTGCGGTTTTCTGATATTTTTTATCAGGAAACAAATCATAAGCTAAAACCCTCATTCCCAAACCTTTTAATATCTCTATCGTAACTTTTCCTATTTTTCCTGTTCCGATAATTCCTGCCGTCTTTTTATACATATCAAAACCCAATAAGCCATTAAGGGTAAAATTGTTATCACGGGTACGGTAATATGCGCGGTGGACTTTACGGTTTAAGGCCAGCATAAGCGCAACCGCATGTTCAGCTACAGCATGAGGAGAATACGCAGGCACTCTAACAGTATGTATTCTTTTATAAACTGCCTTTAAATCAATATTGTTATATCCTGCCGCACGAATGGCAATCAGGCGCACGCCGTTTTTCTGGAGAATATCAACCACATAATTATCAACTACATCATTGACAAAAATACAGACAGCATCAAAACCCTGCGCAAGCAAAGCAGTTTCAGAAGTAAGATGGTTTTTAAAAAAAGTAATTTTAAAATCTTCCTTATTTAATACGCTTTCAAAAGACTCAATATCATACGGTTTAGCGTCAAAAAAAGCTATTTTAATAGGAGTTTTAACTTTCATTTAAGGCTTCCTTAATAATTTACGCCTCTTAAATATATTTACTTTCTTCTGCTGTGTTGCAATAACATAACTTCGTAAAAAAGATATTAATTTATATCCGGCTGAGTAAACCTAAAAATTGCAAGCGGCACTAAAACCTTTCCTAAAACAGTCAAATAGGCAAATTTCGCCAGAAATAACTGATAGAAACTCCAACTAGTAAAACCATAAAATTTAAAAATAAAAGCAAATAATAACCCGCCTGCCGGCGCAAGTACCGCGCTTACCAATAAAGCGAATAACCAGCGGTTTTTTGGCAGCCACCTTATAAGCGCAATTTCAGGAATCCGGTTTGATAGCTCTCCAGCTCTGCGGGCAGAGGATAACGCCTTAGCAATAGCAGGAATCGTTATCAAAACCGTAACTAATGTACACATTACCCCTTCTGCAAGTACGGACCTTTTACCGCCTAAAGTATATGGAGCAACCCACGGATTAAAAAACAGCTGAAAGGCTAAATTGGAAGAAATGCTGGCATAAAGCTCGCGGATAGCGTTAATGCTGGGAAAGGGATTTTTAATCATCTACCGGCCTTTCATATTATCCTGTCTTCTATAAGTTTCCCGCAGAAAATTCAGGGTTAAAGTCTTTTTGCACCATTCTAAAAATAGACAAACTAACTAACCATTGGCTTAATAGCAAGGAATACGCCAACTTATAAAACATAAATTGCCAGAAAGACCAATAAGTAAATCCATAAAAAAGAAATAATCCGCAATTAATCATAACGCAAACTATTGAAGCAATGAAACCAAAAACAATCATTAGAAGCGCCGGATGTTTGGGTAAACGCATTATAAATGAATTCGTGGGAACTTCTTCAGGCACAGTGCCTTTTCTCCACGCTTTCTTAACCCCAAAATACACAATTAATACATCAATTATCGCCGTAAGCATCCCGCAAATGATAGCGTCTAAAGCTAAAGTATAAACATTATAATGCACCATTTTAAAATTAAAGGCAAGGACTAACAAAAAATTCGCAATCACAGTGATAAATATACTTCGTAGATTATTAAGATACGGCAAGGAGGGGCGAGTAATTCTATTATAGTTTTTTGCTACTTGCATAAAAACTCTAATAACCGCTTATTATATTTTTCGTTAATCTGCCCTATTAAAGAACCGGCATAAACAGGCGCCCAGCAAAGGATATCTCTCTTTAGGGCTCCTGTAGCTGTGCAGTATTTTTCAAGGTAAAGGTCTGCTATATGCTGGGCCTCTAACGCATAGATTAAATAAGTCCGGCAAACATCGCCTAACACACAACCATTAGCAACATCAATCCAATCTATGATAGTATAATCCTTACCGTCATAAAGAATATTCCTGCCGTGAAAATCACCATGGCATAAGCCGTTTCCCTCAGGAAGTGTGTCGGTTAATTTAAGTAAATCTGTTTTTTGCCCGGAAGTTAAAGCTAAATTCCCAGTTATAAGGAATTTTAGTTTTTGTTTTAGGCCAATAATCTCCGGTATGCTCTTCTTGTGAATCTGCCGCTGCAACTCTATCATTTTATCAAGTATTGCCGGAATTTTTGTCGAATCTTTTAACATAATATCATCGAGCGCTTGCCCTTTAGCGCGGCTCATCTTTAATGCCATCTGGCCGTTAACAGCTAAGACTTCATAAATTTTAGGGGTCGGCAGGAGCGCATCTTCAACATAAGTCATAACCATTGCTTCATAGAAGACAAAAGATTTCAAATACCCTGCTCTAAAAACCTTTACAGCTATATCATCCCGCGCGTAAACAACTGCCTGCGCGCCCTTTCCGGCTACTTCTCCAAACTGCTTGATAAACTGATCTGTATTATCCATTGTAATAGTTATTTCATATCTTTAAGACTTAAAGCGAGAAGCAATACTTTTATTTTAGCTCTTTTATCTTAAGATAATTTTTTAAACAAAATTAATTGCCAACAAAAACGGTGTTTTTTGAACGAAGTTCGAACTTTTTTTGAGCAAAACCCCCAATAAGGAA
>CAZIUK010000003.1:0-101391 GCA_964542785.1 uncultured Planctomycetales bacterium | reverse complement strand
TTCGAACCCGCGACATTAACCTTGGCAAGGTTACGCTCTACCAACTGAGCCACTCCCGCATAATCTTTTAAGAGCTAAATGTGGGCGGAAGAGGATTTGAACCTCCAAGGGTCACCCCAATAGCTCCTAAGGCTATCGCGTATGCCAATTCCGCCATCCGCCCTATCTCCTCTTACCGTTTTTAAAAAACTTATGAGCCTCCCGAGACTCGAACTCGGCACACGCGGCTTAAAAAGCCGCTGCTCTACCGGATGAGCTAGAGGCCCAAATTTAAAATTCTAAGACTTCCTTTTCCTTACTCTTTAAAAGCTCATCTACCTTTGCCGTATATTTATCTATCTGTTTTTGCAATTCATCTATGCTACGAAATTTATCATCCTCGGATATAGCCTTGTCCTTCTCTAATTTTTCTAATAACTCCTTTGCATCACGCCTTATAGTCCGAAGGGATATCCTACCATCTTCGGCTTTCTTATGTATTACCTTAGCTAATTCTTGACGCCTCTCTTTAGATAATTGAGGAAGAGAGAGCCGGACAACCTTCCCGTCATTGGAAGGAGCAATCCCAAGGTTAGACTTCAGTATAGCCTTTTCTATCTCCGGTATTACTGATAAATCCCAAGGCTGAATAACTAAAAGATGTGCATCCGGGGCAGATATTGAAGCTAACTGCTTAAGGAGTGTAGGAGTACCATAATAATCAACATGTATGCCTTCTACGAGAAGAGGGTTAGCCCTACCGGTACGAATCTCTGAAAACTCCCTGATTACAGAATCAAAAGACTTCTTCATCTTATCTTCTGCCCCACTCAAAACATCTTTAGTTGTCATATCAAACCCTCCTGATATTATTAACAAACAATAGAAAAATATTTAAGCGACAACCGTGCCAATCTTTTCCCCTAAAATAACTCGCTTGATATTCCCGGGCTTATGCAGGTTAAATACCACTATGGGTAGTTTATTATCCATACATAAACTAACCGCAGTAGCATCCATAACCTTAAGCCCTTTCTTTAAAACTTCAATATATTTTAACTTTGTAAATTTCTTTGCTTTCTTTGCTTTCTTTGGGTCCGCAGAATATACACCGTCAACTTGAGTGCCTTTAAGTATAGCATCGGCATTAATCTCCATCGCCCTAAGGGCAGCCGCAGTATCAGTAGTAAAATAAGGGTTCCCTGTCCCGGCGACAAATATAACAACTCTTCCTTTTTCAAAGTGCCTTATGGCGCGCCTTCTTATATAAGGCTCGGCAATCCTCTCCATACCAATAGCAGTCATAACCCGAGTAGGGACTCCTGACTTCTCCAATACATCCTGTAACGCCAAGCCATTAATAACCGTAGCAAGCATCCCCATATAATCAGCTATCGTCCTATCCATATCCAACCCGCGCGAACCAGTATTCTCTCTCCCACGAAAGATATTCCCTGCCCCTAAGACAACTGCTACATCTACCTTTAAATTACGAACCTCTTTAATCTGATGAGAAATATCTAATAGAATACCATGGTCTATACCATGAGGTTTTTTTCCTTGCAGGGCCTCGCCGCTTAACTTAAGCACTATTCTTTTATAAATTGAAGGCATTGGTATTATTCGCCTATTTTATAACGCATAAAACGGCGTATCAATATATTTTCTCCGAGCTTAGCCACAATACTCCCTAAATAATCATTTACTGTTATAGACGGGTCTTTTACAAAGGATTGCTCTAAGAGGCAATTATTTTTATAAAAATCTTCCCGATTCTTCTCATTCTCTAAAACCTCTTTGGGGACATCGTCCTTCTTTAAATAAAGGGGGCTTGTTGCTGCTATCTGCATAGCAAGATCCCTTGCAAATTGCGCAAAATCTTCATTGCGCGCAACAAAATCAGATTCGCAATTTATCTCAAGCAAAACTCCGATTTTATTTCCGTGGTGTATATACGCCTCAATCCTTCCTTCCTTAGCCAAGCGAGACTGTTTTTTAGCCGCAATCTCAAGACCCTGCTTACGTAAAAAGACTGCTGCTTTTTTAATATCCCCTTGCGCTTCTTCAAGAGCTTTCTTGCAGTGCGCTACGCTTGAAGAAGTCATTTCGCGTAACTCTTTAATTAACTCTATTGATATCTTCATCTTATATTACACCTTTCTTTTCCCTTTAACCTTAGATTCAAGCTCTTTTGTATGCCCTTTCTTAAGCGGCTTATCAACCTCATCTTCAGACTCTATATTTTCTACCATCTCTTCTATTTCTTTTATCTTGCTCTCTTCTTCCGGCAAAAGAGCTACATCTTCTTCCTTAGCAAACTCTCCTGCCTTTACCCCCTCTTGGCTTAAATAAGAGAGAAACTTCTTCCTACCTTCTATAATCGTATCAGTAATAATACCTGCCACCGCTTTAATAGATTTAGTAGCATCATCGTTACCGGGTATAGGATAATCTATAAGATCAGGATTAGAGTTAGTATCAATTAAGGCTACTATCGGAATACGCAACTTCTTTGCTTCTTTAACCGCAGTATCCTCCTTACAGGTATCTACTATAAACATCGCCTTAGGCATCTTCTCCATAGAGACAATACCGGCAAAATTTTTATTTAACTTGGCCAATTCTTTCTCTAAGCCGGCGACTTCTTTTTTAGTAAGCCTAGCAAAGGTACCGTCCTGACGCATATTTTCTATCTCTTTAAGACGGTTAATACTCTTTTTTATTGTCGTAAAATTAGTAAGCATCCCCCCTGGCCAACGGTCAGTAACATAATACATCCCGCAACGAATAGCCTCCTTCTGCATAACCTCCTGAGCTTGTTTCTTAGTCCCCACAAATAATACAAACTCTCCTTTAGAGGTTATATCCATTAGAAAATCCTTAGCGCGATTAATACACTCCTCAGTCTTTTCTAAGTCAATAATATAAATTCCGCTTCTTGAGCCAAAAATGAATTTCTTCATTTTTGGATTCCAACGCTTAGTCTGATGCCCAAAATGAACACCTGCTTCCAATAATTGTTTTATCAAATCTGATGGCACGTTTTATTCCCCCTGTTAAATTGTTAATATAGCTCTGTTTACCTTAAAACAAACAATTAGTGTAGTATTATAATCAAAAAAAGGAGAGTTTGCAACTATTTTTGCATCTTTTGAATAGAATAAAAACTCTTATACAAACCATCCTTACCTAAAAGCTCTTGATGCGTTCCTGCTTCAGCAATAACCCCCTTATCCATAACTATTATTCTGTGTGCGTTGCGCACGGTAGAAAGCCTATGAGCGATAACAAACACGGTCCTACCTTCTACAAGCCTATCTAAGGCATCCTGGACTACCTCTTCAGAATGGGAATCTAGCTGAGAGGTAGCTTCATCAAGGATTAAAATCGGGGGATTCTTTAAAAGTGCGCGCGCTATCGCTATTCTTTGACGCTCCCCTCCGGAAATGCGCATCCCCCTATCTCCTATAAATGTATCATAACCCTTAGGAAGCCTAATTATAAAATCATGGGCATTCGCCTGCCGCGCTGCCTCCTCTATCTGCACCTCATTAGCATCCGGATTCCCGTAAGCTATATTATTCCTAATGCTATCGTTAAAAAGAACCGTCTCCTGCGAGACTATGCCGATTAAACTACGCAAGGATTTCAAACTAATCTCTTTTATATCCACTCCGTCAATAAATATCCTGCCTTGCTGAGGATCATAAAAGCGCGGGATTAAATCTAAAAGCGTTGTCTTACCTGTACCACTAAGGCCTACAATCGCCAACATTGAACCATGAGGAACATCCATACTTATCCCCCTAAGGACCTGATTATCCTCATAACTAAACCAGACATCTTCAAAGGTTATACGCTCCTTAAAGGCTTTAATCTGCAAGGCCTTTGAAGACTCAATAACAGAAGGCTTAGAATCTAATACTTCGTATATCCTCGCGCTAGCCGCTACCGCCTGCTGATTTAAAGAATTAACTTGGCTTAATTTTTTAAAAGGGCGAATAGTGGAGAGCAAAGATCCGATAAAAAGCCCAAAAACTCCAAAAGAGATACGCCCTGCAATAACCTCTCTTCCCCCTAAATAAAAAACAGTAACACCCGCAAGGCAACCCAAAATTTCAGTAACTGGACTTAAAAGCAAGGTACGCTTGATTGATTTCATAGAGATACGATAGGTATTATTATTAATTTTATTAAATTTCTTAATTTCATAAGGCTCCATATTAAAGGCCTTAACAATCCTAGCGCCCGTAATAGTCTCGTATAATACGGAATTAATATCTGCTGCATTCTCCTGGGAGGTGCGTGACAATTTCCTTAATTTCTTGCCAACCCTAGAGATAGTCACCCCCAGTATGGCCAAAGGAGGGAGTATAAATATAACAAACTTAGGATATATAAGCAAGGTTAAGGTAAAAAATATTATAACCTGCGAACCCTGATAGACTAAATCCGTAGAACCGTAAGATACAGCGTTCTCAACTACCCCGACATCGTTTGTTATACGCGACATCATCTCCCCGCCGCGCTTATGGGTAAAGTAATCTAATGATAATTCCTGAAACTTTGCATAGAGCATTGCCTTTATATCCCTTATTATCCGTTGACCAACATCAGACATAAGATAACTCTGTAAAAAACCAAAGATACCCTTTAATATAAAAAGCAAGATAATGGCAAGCGCCATATAGCCTAAAAGTGCCTCAGCCGGAATGGCGTTTATCTTTTCTATAAGGTTATTTAAAAAATCAGGCAACTTAGCCGGGATTATAATCTTTTTATTAGTAAGGACCTTATCTGCCAGAGGTACCATCATCGCAAGAGAGACTCCGTCAAAAACAGCAGAAAACCCCATACAGATTGCAGCAAAGATAAAAGTGCTCAAATACGGTTTAATAAACCTTAGTAACTTAAAATAATCACGCATATCCTAATCTCCTATAAAAAGATATTTTATCATAGCAATTATATCTTGTCGAGCATCAGTTTACAATATTTTTAAAGAAAAATTTATATTGCAACAAAGGCGGCTCTTTGCTATCATTCTTTTATGGAAAAGATTATCAGGGTTGCGGTCATCGGTACCGGACATCTAGGAAAAATACACGCTAAGCTCTACAAAGAGATCCCCGGATGCTCTCTTGAGGCAGTATGCGATACTGATAGTAAGGCTATGGATTCAGTATCCAAGGAGCTTGGCGTTTTAGGGGTAAGCGATTACCGTAAACTTTATGGTAAAATAGACGCAGTAAGTATTGTCACTCCTACAAAAACGCATTTTAAGATAGCCTACGACTTCTTAAATAACAAGATACACTCCCTGGTAGAAAAACCATTTACACTTACAACAGAAGAAGCAGACAGGTTAATTAGAATAGCGGATACGGGCAATTTAATCCTACAGGTTGGGCATATAGAAAGGTTTAACTCCGCTTTTAACGCAACAAAAAAAATAATCAATGACCCTAAGTTTATTGAATGCCATCGGCTCTCACCCTTCCCCAACCGTTCACTTGATATAGGCGCAGTATTGGATATAATGATTCACGATATAGATATTATTTTAGGCTTGGTTAATTCTCCTATAGAGAAGATAGAGTCTGTAGGGGTAGATGTTCTTACGCGTTTTGAGGATATCGCCAATTCTAGGATAACCTTCAAAAATGGCTGCGTGGCTAACCTTACTGCCAGCCGCGTATCTGAAGAAGTGATGCGTAAGATACGTATATTCCAAAAAAACACCTATATATCTTTAGATTACAATAACGCTATAGCTAAAGTGTTCCGTAAGGAATTCTTTAAAATATCTAAGGAAGACCTGCCAATAGAAAAAGAACAGCCCTTAAAAAAAGAGTTGGAATCTTTTATTGACTGCGTCCGCAATAACAAAGAACCGATAGTAAGCGGAAGGGTTGCGCGCGAAGCATTGGATTGCGCCCTAAAGATACAAAACCAGATATGGAGCAAAAAAATATCCTCATAATTTGCGGCGAGGCTTCCGGGGAGATGCGCGCTGCAGAGTTAGTTGAAGAATTAAATAAATTAAGCCAAAATATAAAATTTTTTGGCATCGGCTCTCAATTACTGCAAAGCAAAGGTGTTAAAATACTCTACGATATAAAAGGGCTTTCAGTAATGGGAATCTCCGACCTTTTTAAAAGGCTGCCCCGTTTCTTCGCCTTAAAGAAGCTTCTCTTAAAAAAAATAAACTCTTTAAAATTTAAAGCAGTTATATTGATAGATTTCTCAGGTTTTAATTTAAGGTTGGCTAAAAAAATCAATAATGCCGTCCCTACTATTTATTACGTCTCGCCTCAAGTCTGGGCATCGCGCTCAGGAAGGATAAAGATACTTAAAAAGTATATAAAAAAAATTGTGGTCTTGTTTAAATTTGAACGTGAGTTCTACGCAAAAAACGGCATTGAAGTTAACTGGGTAGGGCATCCGCTAATAGACACTGTAAAACCAACCCTACCGGAAAAATATCTGCAAGAAAGCCTTAAGTTGGCCAAAGAGAAAACCACCATAGCGCTCTTCCCAGGCTCAAGAAAGCAAGAGGTAAAAAGGATACTTCCAATCATGCTAAAAAGCGCAACCATCTTAAAAGAAGAATTAGGCGCGCAATTTATAATAGCAAAATCCTCGCAGGTTAATTGGAGAGATTATAATAATCCTATAAAAAAATTTAAACTTGATATAAAAATAGTTGAAGACAGCCCATACGATTGCATGAATATCGCCGACTTCTGCCTTGTATGCTCAGGGACAGCAACGCTGGAAGCAGCAATCATGGAAAAACCGTTTGTAGTTATATATAAAACAACTCTGCTTAATTACCTTCTCTACAGGCCCCTGATTAAGGTTCCTTTTATCGGAATCATAAATATTATCAATAATAAAAAAATTATTCCGGAGTTTATACAGTTTAATGCTAAACCAAAAAGAATCGCTAAAAGCGTAACTTATATCTTAAAAAATAGTGATGAACTAAAAAGAATGCAAAGTAATCTAGCTAAGGTTAAATCCTCCCTTGGCAAGCCAAACGCAGCCTCGCGGGCAGCAGAGGCTATCCTCCCTCTACTTAAATAACACTCTTTTTTTTTAAAAAATAAACCTAATTAGCGTCTCTTATGCGCTCTGCCAGAGGCGGATGGTCAAAAAAGAAAAACTTAATTAAAGGATGCACGGACTTATCGGCGAGATTCTGTTCAGATAACTTATTCATCATTGAAACAAAAGCGCCTTTTAAGCCTGTTACCACAAGCGCCATCCTATCCGCGCTCCTTTCAAACCTTCTACTGATAAAAGCCTCTAAGGGGCGAGTAATTACGCTAAGTAAAAGAAAATAAAGCAACAGCAAAGGAAACGCCGCAACCTCGCGTAAAGATAAGAGCCCAAAAACCTTTAAAAAAAACCTGCTTGTTTTAAAAATAACGTAAAAATTAAAAGTAACTACTAAAGAATTAAAGGCAATTAACTTCAGCAAGTGCCTTAAACGGTAGTGTGCAAACTCATGCGCTAAGATGACCTCTATCTCATCAATAGTATATCTGTCTTTTAAGGTATCGGCGAGTATAACGCGCCGGGTCCTACCTACCCCGACAAAAGCGGCATTTGCCTTTAAGGTCTTAGTGCTAAAATCAATCTCAAAACAATCCAGTAATTTTATATTCATCTTAGAAGCTAAACGCATAATTCTCTCCCGTAAAACATTATCATCAAGCCTCTTGTATTTAAAAAATAAAGGGATTATAACTACCGGAAGGATCTTAGCGAGTATAAGGCTAAAAAATACCCAAAATAACGACATCACCAGCCACCAAATACCCGGAAGATAATCTAAAATAAAATAAAAAACAAAAACAACTATAAGCCCAATCAGATAAGATAGCAGCCCTGATTTAATGCTATCTTTTAACCAGCCTTTAAAATCTTGGGTTGAAAGATTAAACTTATGCTCTAAAGAATATCCCTGGTAAAAGGTTAAAGGAAAGGTAATTAGGTAATACCCTGCAGATACTACGGCCAAATAAAATGGCAATATAAATATTTCTTTAAGATAAATAGATAACCAAAGATAGAACCTAAAAGAAAGCCCTGATTTCAAGAATAAAAATAAGATAAGTCCGGAATAAAACCACCCTACTATGTGCAGGCTGTATTTAATATTAGAGTACGCCTTATGCTTATCAACTCCTAGAAAAACCACTTTAACTATCCTGATTAATCTTTGAAAAACTCCTGTAGACTACAAAAAGTTATTTTTCCTTTTTTGCTACGGGCTTTACATTAACAAAAGTCCTTGCCCTACCCCCGCTTGTTTTCTTACGGGTAAAATAAACCCTCCCCGAAGTTAAAGCAACGAGTGTCCCTGGACCACGCACATTTACCCCAGCCTTATATGTATCTATGCCTCTTACCAATATCTGTCCGGTCTTTACAAACATTCCCCCTGATACCTTAACCGCCTTGTCTTTCTTTGGTGTTGAAAATCCTCCGGTCATCTTATTCTCCTCCTTAAATAAACGCTTCTTAAATTAACTACGGACTCTTCTTCTTTATAGATTTTTAAATAACCTTTAAATTTATTTTTTAATTTTAACATATTCTTATCAGTCTAGCAATACCTCTTCATTCTTTACCGGCGCATGAGTGTTTATCCCCCTTAAAGATAAAATATCTAAAAGAGCCTTAGTCTGATCTTCTTCGCCGTGAACTAAAAATACTTTCTTTAAGGGAAGACAGGCGGTAGCAAACTCCAAAAGCTCCTTCTGGTCAGCATGGCCTGACATAGCATTAATCGTAACCACTTCAGCATTAAGCTCATACTCTATGCCAAATATCCTGACTATTTTTTCTTTTTCTACTATTCTCCTGCCCAAAGTATCACGTGCCATATAGCCTACAACAACAATCGTATTACGGCTATCCTCAATATTATTCTGAAGGTGATGCAGTATCCTTCCAGACTCACACATACCACTTCCGGCAATAATAATCATCGCTCGATTATCGGTATTTAAGGCCTTAGATTCCTTTTGGTCTTTTATAAACCTTAAATTTAATAACCCAAAGGGACTATCTCCCTTAACAATATCATCCCCTGTCTTTTTATTAAGATAATCCGTATGGTGCTCAAAAACCTCGGTAATATTAGTAGCCAACGGGCTATCTACATATATAGGTACAAAGGGTATAAGCTTCTCTTTCAATAATTCATTTAAAAAGTAAACTACCTCCTGCGTGCGCTCCAGGGTAAATGAAGGTATCAAAACCTTCCCCCCCCTGCGCAAGGTGCGTGATATAGCCTCCCTTAACTTTGACTGAGCCTCTTCAATCGGCGCATGCAGCCTCCCTCCATAAGTACTCTCCATGATCAGGTAATCTAAATCTTTAGGTATTACCGGGTCATTGAGAAGGGGTAAGTTTTTTCTCCCTAAATCCACGGCATAACCTAAACGTATATTCTTTCCATTATCCTTTATATCCAAAATAGCTATAGCTGAACCTAAGATATGCCCGGCATCTACTAAGGTCACATAGATATTTTTAGCAACACAAAACCTCTGCCCGTAAGATATTGGCCTAAAATACCTTGTTACACGCAAGGCTTCTTTTTTAGTGTAAAGTGGATCTCTTTTAGGCAAACCCATCCGCTTATTTATTTTGTTTAAGTATTTAATGTCCTCCTCTTGAATTTTACCTGAATCCTCAAGCATCAACGTGGCTAAATCTTTCGTAGCAGAGGTAGTATATATTTTACAACGTAGGCCATTTTTAATTAAATTCGGTATATTCCCGCAATGGTCAATATGCGCATGCGATAGAATAAGCGCATCTATTGTCCGAGGGTTGTAATCAAAGTGAGTATTTACTTTATAAAAAGCATCCCGCTGGCCCTGGAAAAGCCCGGCATCAAGCAAAACCTCGGTTTTCCCTACCGTTATCAAATGACTTGAGCCTGTAACCGTCATAACTGCGCCTAAAAACTTTATCTTTACCGGCATCTCTTTAAGGCTCCTTATCTTTAAAGGATATCTTTATAGCCACCATAACCACTTCCTAACCTAAACCATTATGTTACAAATAGGTTGCGCGAAGAGAATTTTCCATCTGTGGTAAGATTAACCCCGAGCCTCTTTAAACCAACCTCATCTCCGGGGGTGGGGATATGCGTCATATGCACCTCACATCCTTTTAAAAGCATAAGCTTCTGCATAGCCAGCTCTGCGGTATGATTTGTAGTTGCGCTTATAGATAAAGCGATAAGGACTTCTTCTAAATCAAGGCTCTCAGAATCAAAATCCAATATCCCTTCCTTTAACTTAGCAATCTGCCTTATAATATGAGGAGATAGCAAGAGTATCTCATCAGGTATATTAGCTAAGACCTTTACTGCGTTTAATATTAAACTTGAAGCAGCATGCATAAGCTTAGAATTCTTCCCCGTAATAACCCTACCGTCATTTAATTGAACTGCGGCTCCGCAAAATATGCCCTCATTCCCCTTGCCCTTGGCCTCTGCATCCTCAGCAGTCTTCCTGGCTACCTCAACAACCACTCTATCGGTAACCTTAACACCTAACTCCTCCATCAATAGAAAAGCCCTATCAACAGTCTCTTTCTTACCTACCCCCAAGACATACTCCGTATTATACCTAAAATACCTGCGGATTAACTCCTGCTTAGCTGCCTCCTGTATTGCCTTATCATCTATAATGCCAAAACCTACCCGGTTAACCCCCATATCTGTAGGGGAATTATAAGCCGGCAGGTTTATATTTTTATCATATATGCGGGTTAAAATTAATTTAAGGATAGGGAAACTCTCTACATCACGATTATAATTTATCGCAGTCTTATTATATTTATTTAAATGAAACGGGTCAACAAGGTTAAAATCCTGTATATCCGCAGTAGCTGCCTCATAAGCAACATTAACCGGATGCTTTAAGGGAAGATTCCATATAGGAAAAGTCTCAAACTTCGCATAACCTGCGTTTATCCCACGCTTATGCTCATAGTGTAATTGAGACAGGCAAACAGAAAGCTTACCGCTATTTGGCCCCGGGGCAGTAACAACGCATATAGGATTTTTTGTCTCTATAAAATCGTTTCTACCAAAACCTTTTTCACTTACTATGGAATTAACATCCGCCGGGTACCCTTCAATAGGATAATGCAAGCATACCTTTACCTGCCTACGCTCAAGCTTATTTTTAAAAACTACGGCAGAAGATTGGTTATTAAAACGGGTGATGACAACCGCCAGTACATCTAATCCCCACCTTCTTAAATCATCTATTAATTTTAAAGTCGCAACATCATAAGTAATCCCAAAATCTCCACGCACCCTCCCTTTTTCTATATCCCCGGCATAAATAACCAAGATTATATCTATTTTGTCTTTTAAAGACTGCAGCAACCGTATCTTAACATTAGGGTCATACCCGGGCAAAACCCTTGCGGCATGGTAATCAAAGCAGAGTTTTCCTCCGAATTCTAAGTAAAGTTTATTATCAAACTTTCTTACCCGGTCAAGTATCGCCTGAGTCTGCTCTTTAAGATACTTATCATTATCAAAACCTGATTTTATCATAAAGGTTTCCCTTGTTTCTCTTTGACTAATATTATATTACCACTCCCTTTGCTTGTAAATAGTTCAAATTAAAGTAAGGTAATCTTTGCCCTCTTTAAAAGGATTAAGATAACGCTCAATCTTAATGCCTGCGCCTTTATCCTTAAGGTCTATTTCTCCTTCTTCTTCAGGGGCAATAATCCTTACCTTAGGTAAAAAAGGCTCGCCTTCATTAATCCTGCATACTACCCCCACCCTATTATCACTCAAACCAACAATAGCCCCTATCGGCCAAACACCTACTATGTTAAAAAACTTATCTAATAACTCCGGATTAAAAGTAGTGCCTCTACCACGCATCATAATATTATAGATTACATCCGGAGGATAATCAGATTTATAGCTCCTCCTCTGGGCAAGGGCATCATAAACATCACAGATAGATACAAGCTGGGATATAATATGAGGCCTTCTCGGGAAAAAAAGCTTTGGATATCCGCTCAAATCATATTTTAAGTGGTGCTCAAAACTAACTATAGCCGGCATTATCCCGACCGTATCAACATAGCGTAAAATTAAAGTTGACCCTAACGTGGTATGGCTCTCCATCAAGGAAAACTCTGATTCACTTAGTTGTCCAGTTTTACGAATTATGCTACGAGATATATAAAGTTTACCTATATCATGGAATAAAGCAGATATACCTATCTCCAAGATAGCTTCCTTTGTAAACCCTAATTTAGAAGCAAAAAACATACTCAGTATGGAAGTATTAACTAAATGGACAAAAGTGGTAGAATCATACCTTTTAAGGGTATTAAGTTTAACCAGTTGCTGATATTGCGAATCTAAGTTTTTAATTATATTAATAATGGAGCTTTTTAGAATTCCTCCATCAAAACTCTGGCGGTTCAATATCTTAATTAGCGGAGAAACTATATCCTTAAATGGCTCTTCCTTTACCGCTCTTGCCTTAACCTCTTTACCTATCTTTCCTATATCTATGTTATCCACCCCAGCAAGCAAAAGACCTTCTTTTAACTTTTCTAAAGACTCTTCTTTAGCGGCAGATAAAAGAACAATAAGTTTTTTTAACTCAAAAAGCCTAACCCCCCTGTTAAAAACAATCCTTTCAACTCCTTGCGCCTTTAAGTAATTAACCGCACCCTTAGACAAACTGCTGGAAGCTGGGATAATCTCCTTATCAAAAACAACCTCTTCTGCTATTATTCCTATAATTAAATCATCCCTTTCAATTAAAAGGTTGCTTATGCTTTTATAAGCTTTGTCTAATGCGCTTTTAAAAATAGGATGCTCTAAGCCGTATAGTTTTGAACTTTGAACGGCGGATAAAAAATCCCCGAGAAATGCCCCTATTCTCTCTTTCATCTAATGGCCTCTAATGCCTTTAGCGCATTTTTCCTTAAAGGAGCATGCCAAAAAAACCGCAGGCGCGTAAATTTATTTAAAAACTCTTCGGCCTCTTTTAATCTTAACTCTTCAACTATGGATATATTCTCCAAAAGCTTCTTATTCTCCCTGCCAAAAGGATTCGGCAAGCAAAATAGCTCTTTTAATCCTAAAGATAATTCTTTCTTATTATCAAAAAGTGTTAATAAAATCTCTCTTTTCATTATCCTGCTGGATCCCTTAAGAAAAGTAACCAAAAAACCCTTATTAGCCTTGGCTATCTTACGCATCGCCTTAATAACCTCTACTCTGATTATTTCTCCGGAAAAAGAGTATATATGACTTAAAACTAAGAAAGATAATTCCGTATTTAAACTCTCAAGGGCTTTAATCACCTGGCTTAAAAAATCCAAATTATCCTTTCTCTCCTTAAGTTTAAAATAAAATGTATTTAACTCCTCCGGGAAAAACCTGAAGAATAAACTTAAAACAAGGCTACTTACCTTTCCTTCTTCAAATATTGCATTTAAGTAATAACTGCCCTGCTTACGACTCTTCTCTACTTTCTCTAACAGCCCAGATAAACCTATATCATCACCCCAAACCGACTCTTCAATTAATTCTATTAACTTATCTTCAAAATTATAAATCTCTTTAGATACTTCTAGGCTATTTTTCTTATCCGCTATAAGATCCATCAGGTACCTTATATATTGAAGGTTACTACTCTCTATTATTTCTTGTGCTTCTTTGCTTATCCTTTCTAATATAAGCTCCTGCCTTTGAGGGTTATCTTCTTTTTTAAGCATATTAAGCAAAACAAAATAATAATGAAGCTTAATCTCCTTATGATCAAAACGAAAATCCCCTGAGGTTGAGATATCCTTAAGCATGCCAGAAAGAACATTACGGTATGTGAAAGAAAAGCTATCGGAAGCAGGGCTTGACAATAGATTCTTTATTTTATTTAGCGCGTGAGGGTCTTTTTTTGATTTAGCGTTTAAGGCAGTTAACTCTGCCACCCTACCCTGGTTTACTCCTTCAGATATAGCTGAAAAAAAATCAAAGAACAAACTATCCGGAGGGTTATCTTTAGTCAAATTAGACCATAAAAGATACGAAAAATCTTCCTCGCCTAACCTACTAAATAACTCTTTAAGGGCATTTAAATCCTCAGGCGGCAACCCAGGATAAACCCCAGATAAATAATTAAAAAGCTTAGTTAAACAAACTGAGAATTTTTCCTTATCTATATCTTTAAGACGAAGTAGAAAAGTTGATAAAGCATTTCGTAAATCTTTATCCGCAAGAAGATCATCGACTTTTATATCCTTAAAGCTTTTAGAAAAGCTATCTGCAAGCTCAATTATCTTTTCTTTATCTTTTGCTGCAGCTAAACTGCTTAAAAGCTCTCCCCACCTGTTATTTGGCTCATACCCTCCTTGTGAAACTAAAAAAGAGGAATAATCTATGCTCTCTACGGAAATATTTACTACTGAGGCCTTCTTTAATATAGCCCCCAAGCCCCCTTCGTTAATAATATCTTTTACCGGCAAGATAAGCGTACCTAAAAACACAGATAGTTCGTTTATATCAAAACCAAACCTTATCCAAATCTTCTCTATCCTACGGCTACGTAGCATCTTAGCTAACTCTACTGAGGCAGCAAACTTATCCTGAAGGTAACCGTTTACAGAAAAAGCATTAAGCTCTACCTTAATCTCTATCGGGTTTAAAAAATCAAGAAGAATATCTACGCTAGACTTAAAATCCTCCGTAGATTTAACAAAATAGGGGTGTCCTTTAGGGTATGCCAAAGCATTATTAAAAGCAGTTCGTAGGTTTTTTACAAACTCATCTAATGCTTGCTCTCTATCCATTATTTTTATTTTACCTCTAAAAAAAGTTTATTCAACAACAAAAACGCCCTCCTTTAAAAAACTAAGAGGGCGTTTTTAAAAAATAGCCTTTATGGCGCTAACTAGACTAGGCCCTGTTCAATCATAGCATCAGCTACTTTTACAAAACCTGCAATATTGGCACCCTTTACATAATCTATATAATTGCCTTCCTTACCGTATCTAATGCACTGCTGATGTATTGCGATCATTATATCGCGTAACCTCCTGTCAACCTCTTCGCGCGGCCAAGATAGCCTCAGACTATTCTGCGACATCTCTAAACCTGAAGTGGCTACCCCCCCGGCATTAGCGGCCTTGCTTGGGGCATAAAGGATCTTTGCCTTTTTAAATACCTTAACCCCTTCAGGAGTTGTGGGCATGTTCGCCCCCTCACCAATAGCCATACAGCCGTTATCTACCAAGGTTTTAGCATCCTGCTCGTTAAGCTCGTTCTGAGTAGCACAAGGAAAAGCTAAGTCGCATTTTACAAGCCAAGGCCTTTTATTTTCAAAATACTCACACTTAAACTCCTTAACACATTCTTTTATCCGGGCACGCTTGATATTTTTAAGGTTCATAATAGATTTTAGTTTTTTCTGGTCTATCCCCTCTTTATCATAGATAAACCCATTTGAATCTGAAAGAGTCGCCACCTTAGCTTCTAACTGCAGTAGTTTTTCAACAGTATATTGGGCAACATTCCCTGACCCTGAAACTGTGCATACCTTTCCCTTTAAAGACTCTCCTTTTTCCTTAAGCATCTCCTCAACAAAATAAACACAGCCATAACCAGTTGCCTCCGGGCGGATTAAACTCCCACCCCAATTAAGCCCTTTACCGGTAAAAACGCCGGTAAACTCATTGCGTAGCCTCTTATACTGGCCAAACATATAGCCTATCTCGCGCCTGCCTACCCCGATATCTCCTGCAGGGACATCCGTATTCTCTCCTATATGCCTAAAAAGTTCTGTCATAAAACTTTGACAAAAACGCATTACCTCATTATCACTCTTGCCTTTAGGATCAAAATCCGCTCCCCCTTTGCCCCCTCCCAAAGGAAGAGTCGTCAGGGCGTTTTTAAAAACCTGCTCAAAGGCAAGAAACTTTAATATGCCTAAATTCACGCTGGGATGAAAACGCAATCCCCCTTTATAAGGCCCGATTGCGCTATTCATCTCTATCCTATAGCCGCGGTTAACCTGAACCTCTCCGCTATCATCAAGCCAAGGGACACGGAATATTATTATCCTCTCAGGCTCGACCATCCTCTCAAGTATCTTCTCTCTCTGATACTCAGGGCGCCCTTCAATAAAAGAAAAGACAGCCTCTACAACCTCCCTTACTGCCTGATGAAACTCTGTCTCTGCGGGGTTCTTACTGATAAGGCTATCCATAAATTCTTCTGTTCTCTTTAACATTCTAACCCTCCTTAAAAATTAACTCTACTATTTCAAAGAATATAAGTAATCTTTAATTGCTAAGGCTGCCTTTTTAGCCATGCCCATAGCCTCAATAACCGTCCCTTCTCCTCCTACGATATCCCCTCCGGCAAAAACCCCTTTTAAAGAAGTCTCCATTGTCTGCGGATCAACAATAACATCCCCATATTTATCTAACTTTATCTGCGGGGTTACGCTGGTTAAAACCTTATTCGCCTTAAGCCCCACAGCTATAATCGCTAAGTCGCAATCAAGAGAAAAATCACTCCCCTCTATCGCAATAGGCCTTTTTCTCCCTGATTCATCGGGTTGGCCTAATTGGCATTCCAAGGAGATTAACTTCTCTACAAAACCATTGCTGTTTCCTATAAACTCTTTCGGGGCTGTTAAAACTTTAAGCTTAACACCCTCTTCTTTAGCATGCTCGATCTCTAACCTTCTTGCAGGCATCTCAATTTCAGTCCGACGATATACTATTGTCGTGTCAACTTTAATACCGTTCATTTTCTGCAACCTTAAAGCGCACCTCGCTGCATCCATAGCGGTATTACCCCCGCCTATAACTAAAACATGTTGACCTATATTAACCGGCGTATGAGCCTCAGGAAATTTATACGCAGACATAAGGTTTACCCTGGTCAAAAACTCATTAGCGGAGTAAACATTACAAAGATTTTCCCCAGGTATCCTCAAAAAAGAAGGGATCCCTGCGCCAAGCCCAAGAAAGACCGCGGAGAATCCTTCCTTAAACAAATCTGATAAGTCATTGGTCTTGCCTACTATAAAATTAGGCAATATATCAACCCCTAAGCTCTTTAAATAATCTATCTCAAAATCTAATATATCCCTAGGTAGCCTAAAAGGCGGAATCCCGTACCTTAAAACTCCACCTGCACTATGCAAAGACTCAAAGAGAACAACCTTTACCCCTAACCGGGCAAGCTCCCCTGCACAGCATAGCCCAGCAGGGCCAGAACCAACAACAGCAACCCTGTGCTTGCTTATACACTGATCCGGGTTTATCTCTACCTTAAGATTATTCCTCATCCCAAAATCTCCGATAAACCTCTCAAGAAAGTGTATATTAATTGCCGAAGGAGAAGCAAAGGCAGAACCCCTCTTAGTAAGAACGCATTCTCTCCTGCATTGGTATTCTGCCGGGCAGACCCTACCGCAGATACAAGGGAAATTATTTTTATCCCTAATAGTAAAATATGCCCCGGCATAATCCTTCTCAGTAATCTGTTTTATAAATTTCTTGATATTTATACCTACCGGGCAACCGGATATACATCTTGGATCCTTGCATTGCAGGCAACGCGATGCCTCAAGCAAGGCCTCGTGTTCTAAGTACCCTGTTACAACCTCAGAGAAGTTTTCTATCCTTTCTTCCACACAAGACTCTCTTATCTTTACAGGCTCTTTTGACATACAGATCAACTAAAGTAATTTATTTAACTTACAAATATGCTTTTCCTTATTCTCATATACGCGGTTGCGTCTAATTAACTCATCCCAATCTACATCCTGCGCTTCAAATTCTGGACCATCAATACAACTAAATTTAGTTTTGCCGGCAACTGTCACCCTACAACAACCGCACATCCCGGTTGCATCAACCATAATCGCATTTAAGGAAGCTATCGCCCTTACCTTAAACTCTTTAGTGATAACGGCTGAAGCCCTCATCATCGCAATAGGCCCAACTGAATAAACAAGGCCGTATTTACCCTCCCCTAACAACTCCCTTAAAATATCCGTGGTAAGTCCTTTTCGCTGATAAGAACCGTCATCGGTAGCGATATAAAGCTTATCAGAAACACTCCTTAACTCTTCCTCTAAAATAAGAAGCTCTTTGGTTCTTGAACCTAAAACACTAATTACCTCATTTCCTGCCTCTTTAAACGCTTTGGCTACCGGATAAATCTCAGCGATACCCACCCCTCCTCCTACAAGAATAACCTTACCGTAATTTTTAATTTCAGTTGCATGCCCTAATGGCCCAACTATAGAATAAAGAGAATCTCCTACATTTAGCCTGCCTAAGAGCTTAGTCGTAAAACCCGCCTCCTGAAAAATAAGGCCTATGGACTCCCTATTGCTTCCAACAATAGTAAGCGGCAGGCGCTCCCCGTCTTTATTGACCATAAGCGCTATAAATTGCCCGGGTTTAGCCTTCAAGGCTATTTGGGGAGAATAAACCTCCATATTTATAATCCTTACCCCCTGAAAATCGCTTAAGATTCTTTTAGCTAATATCTTCATCTTTCATTTATAGCCGCAATATTTAAGTTTTTAACGCCCACGGCATTTAATATATCTAAGACATCAACAATATCTTTAAACCGCACCAGCCTATCAGAACTTATAATCACCGCTAAATTAGGGTTGGCTAAACGCCTTTCAACAATTCTTTTGCGTAGCTCTTTTTTAGTAACCTGTTCTTGATCTAAACAAATAATCCCTTCGTTGTTTATAGCAATATCCGCCTGGTTCTTCCCCTCAAATAAAGAGGCAGATTGGGCCTGCGGCAAGTTTATCTCTAACTTTTTTAACCGATACGGGTTAAAGGTATAAAGCAGACTAAAGGAGATAAAAAAGAAGATAAACATATTCAGGATAATATCCGTCATAACTACTGACTCAAATTTCTCAAGGTATCCCCTGCGTCCTGATATCTTCATAAAATCTTTTTTTCTCTTGCCTCAGCTATAACTTCAAGAAGTTGAATAGAATAATTAGATAAATCGCTAGAGACATATTTAATACGGCTTATAAAATAGTTGTAGCATAAATAAAGAGGTATCGCTACAATTAAACCCGCGGCAGTAGTAATCATCGCCTCATATATGCCCGCAGCCAAAAGGCTCACAGTAACATTTGCGCCTGCACGCTCCCAAGACATAAACGCCTTAATCAAGCCAGTGATAGTCCCTAAAAAACCTAAGAGAGGCTCAATGCCAACTATAGTAACTAGAGCACCTAAATGCTTTTCTAACCCCTGCACTTGATTATTCCCTGCTTGTTCTAGAACTTTCTCTAACCTCTCTAAGGGAAGATTTCTTCTCTCTATGCCTATTCTAAACATAACCGCAAGCGGATGATAGGCATACTTTTGGCAAATAAGAACAGCTTCTTCTTTTTTACCCTCTTTAATATTACGGAATACAGACTGAACAAAATCAAAGAGGTTAAGCCTCATACCCCTAAATACCCAAAGCCTCTCTATCACAATAGCAAAGCCAAGAATTGACCCTAATATAATCGGTAACATTACAGGCCCGCCTTTTATAATAAAGGTAACCATAGAAAAAATCCTTTCTTAGAAACGCAACTTTATCTAAATTTTAAGTTAAAATAGGCAACTTAAAATTATCGGTAGGAATTAGTTAAACTTTAACAAAATTGAAAGCTATTGTCAAGGAGTTAGTCAAAACATACCCCTACTCCTCTCTCCAAGAAATAACCTTCCTAGTCGCAGGATGAATTACTACGCTATAATGGACTCCCTCTTCTTCACCCAAACGAGTAACAACATTTAACCTTAGGTATTCTGACTTAACATCAAAAAGAGGCAGCAAAGAAAGCAGTTCTTGCTCCTGGCGTAGCCCTAAAGTAGTAAATCTACTTAAGTCATTTAAAAAAGTAGAAATGCTTGAAATCCCATATTCAGGCTCTAAATTCAATACAGAAGTATCATCAATGGGTACTATCTGGTTTTGAGCCCTAAAACGTATAATCGCCTCAACTAAATCATTATCTAACCCTAAAGCCAACAGAACTCTTTTACTTACAGTATTAATATTTATCTTACCTAAACCATAAACAGTTACAAAATCCTTAAAAAGCAAAAATAGCTCCTTATCCATCCCTTCAACCAATAAAACCTCATTCACCGTACTAAATGGACGCATATTTGAATTAACGATATTCTCTGCCAACCCCTCGTCTATCCCCGGAAGTCTTTTAAGGACCTGGGCTGAAGCAGTATTAAGGTTAATTAAAGCACCCTCGTCTATAATCTCAATATTGTTATCCCTGGCAACCTTATCAACAAAATAATACTCTAAAGAATTGCCTGCGCAAAGATCAATTCTTTTTTTATCCGCTAACTCCTGCATTGTATCATATTGGGGAGTGGGGTCTTCTTCTCTTAAATAAAAAACCGCATGCAACGCAGAACGCGCTAAAGGCAGTGATAGCGCTATACGCCTATAAGAGCGTGCAAACTTTATCTCTTGAAAAACAAAAAATGTTAAAGCTACAGCCAATATAGAAAGAGTCATTATCATCCAAAGACAGATAATCAGAATGCTTGCATTCTCTCTTTTAAGTTTAAGCAAGGGGTAAGAAAACAATTTTGACATATTCTTCTTTTTCTTCTTTAATAATAATCTTAACTGCTATAGGCAAATAATCAAAAGACCATTCTTCCAGCCAAACATAATCATTGTTTTTAAGGTCTAAAAAAAGATATGAGAAATTAACCCCTTTTATCTTCTTTAAAAAAACCCTGCTTAAGGTTATCTTTACCTTAGGATCAATTGAACCTGTATGTGTAATAATTTCAGAGAGCGGCTCTGCAACCCTATATAAAGTATTAGCTTGATTGTCGTAATAATAAGTTATACGGGAAGGCATAAAATCAGATAAACCGGGGAAACTCAACCTATCTTTGGAACCAAGAAACAGAAAACTACGGCAAGGTACCTGCTGCCTTACCTCACGGGCAAACCTTTCTATTTTAAGCAAAACTTTTTGTCGCTGGATATCCACGTTGATGATTTTACGAAAGACCGATATCCCGCCGCTAAAGGTAGAATAAATAGCAACAATAACTATGGAAAAAATCAATACTGCGATCAAAAGCTCTACTAGACTAAAAGCAAGCCTATTAGAACTACTACTCTTTCTGCTTAGGTAAAAGAATGGAAAAAGAGGCATTTCTATTAGAATATTGCTCTTGCCAATTAAGGCCCAGGCAAACCTCCACTAAATGCTCTGATAAAGAGCCAAAATCTGCTGAATCAGAAATAAGCAATTCATAATTATACTCTTTAACTAAAGATTTAATAGCCCCTCGGTCTTGATAATTGGATAATTCTCCTTTTAAATTAGAAATTTCAAGGGCACCTATCTTCTCTTGACCCAATCTCATTGCCTCAATTATATTAACAGCGCTATTTACCCCCCTTAAGGCCATTGCATATGAATTGACTATAAAAACTAGCCCTATCCCTAACATTAAAACGCTAACCATTACTTCAACTAAAGTATAGCCCTTTGCCTTACTCATCCCAACCAAGAATATCATCTGCTGTACCTGCTTGCCCGTCGCCGCCTAGAGAAAAAAGATCATAACCTTCTGTATTATGCTCTCCGGGGAACTTATATACATAAGGCCTCCCCCAATGGTCAAGTGGCTTTTTCTTTAAATACGGGCCCTTCCAAAACTGCGCGTCTGAACCTGAAGGGCGAATCCTTAAATAGTCTAATGACTCAGGATATTTACCCATATCCATCTCATAAAGGTCAAGCGCTAAAGGAATACTGGAATTAATATCCGCCTTTGTTGCCTGAATACGCGCCTGCTCAGAACGCCCCGCCAATCGCGGCACAACCATTGCAGATAAAATACCAATTATTATTACCACTAACATCAGTTCAATTAAAGTAAATCCTTTTTTCATATCCCCTCCTAAAGAGCCATACGCCCTATCCTTAATTATTGCCACTATTCCTAATTACTTAAAGGAGACTCCAAATATAACAGCCTCTATCTTTAATATAGATCCGGAATCATCTTTCCCAGATAAGTTAAGCTTTTCAACCTGTAATAAAATATCCGCCTCTTCAATAGCAGAAATAAAGTCAAGGATATCCTTGATCTGCCCTTCTGCGCGTAAATTTATACGGTGAACCCAAATCGACCCTTTAATTTTACTTGACCCTATAGAATTCAAATCCAGAATCTGAAGCTTTGACTTCCTGGCCTCAGATTCTATCTTGCTCATTATAATTGAAGACTTCTGATCATTAGATCCTTTAAGGGTAAGATAACCCTCTATCTGCTTTTGAGCTTTCAGAATCTCTCCTCTGTTATGCTCTAATAGGGTGTACTTACGAATAAGCGACTTAGATTTTTCTATCTCTACGTTATAAAAAGAAACTCTCTCATGCAAAGGGCTGATGACAAAAGATCTAAAAATAAAGACTCCTAACAGGAAAATAATGAAAAAAACTAGGATTTTTTCATTCCGATTTAATTTTCTCATTTTATAAATATCTCAAAATCGACCACTTCCTTATCCTTTGCTTTTCTTCTTCTAGTATAACGGTTCTGCGCGCCCTTAAAAGCCTCTGAGCCATTTAAAGTGCTAACAAAAGAAAGAATATCAGGTATCTGCTTGGCATACCCTCTAAAAGACAATCCCTTTTTCCATTCCCAACTGTAATTTGTAATCGTAATATTATCAGGGCAAAGGCGGCTTAATTCAGCGATAAAAAAAAGAGCCGATGACTTAAAGTCAACATATTGTTTAACTACCTTAAGACTGTCAATAATAAAATCTAACTCCTTAGCATTTTTTTCTAAATCACCTGCCCTTACCCTAAGGGAAGCGGAATAAGAATGTTTTTGAATGAGCCTAACTAACCCAATACCACAAAGCATAACTAATATAAAAACCAACGCCGCCCCTAAAATTATTAACTGTTGCGTCTTGGCTTTCATATCCTTCTTAACCTGCAACTCAGGAATAATAAACCTAATATCATCCTTAGCTACTTGATAACTAAACCCTAAAACCGAAGATAAAGATATCCCCTTATATTCTGTTGCAGCAAAAACATCATATTCTTTAGTAGAAAGATACTGCGCTTTAAGCCTTAAATCTTTTGCCGCTTTTTCTACCGTATCTATATAAGCAAGAGAGGCACCGGTTAAAAAAATTCTTTCACATTTAGCTTCTAATACCTCATTACTAAGCACAAGTAAGCTCTGTGCAAGCTCTGCTGAAAATCTCTCTCTATCAGTAAGGCTATTTAAATTATCCGTGCCCATAGGGATAACCACGCTTGAGCCTAATTTATGCCGGTGTACTAAAACAAGATCGCTATAGTTCTCATCAATATCAAGGATAAAATATGAAGAATCCGTTAATGCCTTATCCTTAATAGACTCATTTACATAATGTAAAAGACCCTGTGTACTCATCAGAACTGCTTCCGGAAGAATATTCATAGGGATGAAAGAGTTTACTATACCATTAAAAACATTTTTAAGAACTACAGCCAAAATTAAACAGCTATTATTTATACCGTCAAAACCGAGATTCTGATATGCCCAACAAACCTCCTCCTTGCGATATGGTATCTGGCGTATTAGATAAAGCCCCAACATCTGCTCTATCTCCTTTAAATCCTGAGAAGGCAATTCAACACGACGAACAGTAATCTTATTCCTGCCTATAACAACAAAAACATCAAAATTTTTAATCTGCTTATTGTCTTTAAATACAGAATTTAAAGCTGCGAGGATAGAAGGAGAGTCAATATTAGCTAGCTTGATGGCTCTAACTTTCCTGCCAATGCAAACCTTAAGATACTTATCTGAAAGCTCTACAATTACCTTAGTTCTCATAAATCAAAAAAAATGCGTATTGTTATTTAAGTAACGACAAGAATCCCTCCCTTTGGCTCTACCCACCAAAGATGGCATTCATATTGAAAATAGGCAAAAGCATAGCAATAACCATCGCTCCTATAATCAATCCTAAAGAGAGAATTATAGCCGGTTCAATAAGCGAACTTACTATTTTCAAATCACCCTCTATCTCCTTATCGTAAGATTCGGACATGTCCGCTAAAATACTATCCAACCTCCCCCCCTCTTCACCTACCCTAATCATCTGTACGAAAAAATCAGGAAAAATTTTAAACTGCGCAAGGGCGTCAGAAAAAGACTTTCCTTCGCTAATCTCCTTGCGTACCTGTTGAAGTTGCTTAATATAAATAGGGTTGTCTATTAAAGGTATGGCATCTTTTAATGCAGAGAGAAGGTTAACTCCGCCTTGTAAAAGAAGAGAAGCACTACGGGAAAAATTTGCAATTGCCTGTTTATATATTATATCCTTAACTATGGGGAGGCGGTATTTAATACTGGCAAAAATTCCTTTTTTGCCTTTTTTCCCGATAATAAAAACTAAAAGAAAAGCAAAAAGTAACAAAAAAAACCAGTGGGTTTTAATAAATTCAGAGGTAGATAAGAGTACGCGCGTAGGGAAAGGAAGTTCTGCCTGAAAATCTTCAAACATCCCGGCAATACGGGGTAAAACAAAGGTAAGCATTAAAAATATAGTCCCCGTCCCTACTATCACCATAAATAGCGGATAAGCCAAAGCCTGCTTAACCTTACTTTTTAAGTCTTCAACCCTACAGAGGTAGCCTAAGACCTGAAAAAGTGCATCCTTAATCCTCCCGGTTGATTCTCCTGCGCGCAGCATATTAACATAAATAGCAGGGAAATATTGCGGGTACAAGCTTAAAGAAGCAGAGAAAGTAGCCCCATCTTTAATACTCCTTATAATTTCTCCAATTAATACCTTTTCCGTAAGATTGCGGCAATCCTCCTCTAAAAGCATTAATGCCCTTAACAATTCTACATTAGAATTAACTAAATTATAAAGCTTCTGTGTAAATAAAATTAACTGCTTCTGTTGCCACTTGCCAAAATTTTTCTTAGGGTTAACCTCTAACTGCTCAATAGGAATATCCTGGCTAACAGGTTCAATATAAACTGGGACCAAACCTTCAGACTGAAGGCTAGCTAGGGCTTTTTCTAAACTTTCACTCTTGATTTCTCCTTCTACTGCCTCGTTAAGATTTTTTTTAGCTTTATATCTAAATATCATTTAACCTTCCTGCTCTAACTCCACAACGCGTAAAATCTCTTCCTTACTAGTTAAACCTTGTTCAACTAAAAGCATGCCGTTATCCATAAGGGTAAGCATCCCGTTCTGCCGCGCCTTAGCCTTTATTTCTTGCGAACTTTTACGAGATATAATCATATTACGAATTTCATCATCTATAATCATAATCTCATAAACCGGCCTTCTCCCCTTAAACCCTGTTTCACTGCAAGCCTCGCAACCTTTTCCTGAACAAGCAGTACAGAGCAAGCGCACTAACCTCTGCGCTATAATTACCTCAATTGAGGAAGCTAAAAGATACGGCTCGATCCCCATATCTATAAGACGGGCAACCCCAGATGCTGAATCATTGGTATGAAGCGTAGAGAATACCAAATGGCCGGTTAATGCAGAACGTATCGCTAAATCCGCAGTCTCAGGATCTCGGATCTCCCCTATCATCATAACATCCGGATCATGCCTTAATACACTGCGTAATGCGCTGGCAAAAGTAAGCCCGATTTTAGGATTAATATGGATTTGGGTAATTCCCTCTACTGCATATTCAACCGGATCTTCTATACTGATTATCTTTACCTCTTTACGGTTTAATTGGCTTAAAGAAGCATAGAGCGTGGTAGTCTTGCCGCTTCCGGTAGGCCCTGTAATAAGGATTATCCCGTGCGGTTTTTGCAAAAGCATTTTTATCTTCTTTAGATCTTCGGGGAAAAAACCTATCTTATCCAAACAAAGCAAAACTCCCGAAGGAAGTATGCGAATAACAACATTCTCTCCAAAATAACTGGGTAAAACCGAAACCCTTAAATCTACCTCTTGCCCGCTAATTAAACGCACCCTTGCCCTGCCATCCTGAGGCAAGCGGTGTTCTACAACATCCAAACGGCACATAATTTTAACCCTGGATACAATTGCCGGGCCGATATAATAAGCATCCTGGGGCAACTTCATTTCACGTAAAACTCCATCAATGCGGTAACGCAACTCTATCTTCTTCTCATAAATCTCAATGTGAATATCAGTCGCGTTTATTTTTATTGCCTCTGAAATAATCTGATTCACCAGCTTTATCACTGAGGCCTCATCGGAGTTTTTTTCAATATCCTCTATGGTCTCTCTTTTTTCAATCTTTATCCCGGGCCTAAATCTTCCTTCCATGATTTTATCCACAGTACCGGCAACAGCACCATAATACTTGTGTATTGCCTTCTCTACTTCATTTCGCGTAGAGAGTACCCTCTTAATTTGAAAGCCTAAATTAAGTTTAATATTTTCCGCAAGCCATAAATCCATGGGATTAAAAACCACAACCGTTAAAACTTGGCCATCTAAACTTATGGGGATAAACCCGTGGTGTTGTACTAATTTTGCCGGGATAGCTTTTATCGCTTCAGTAGAAACCTTAACCTCTCTTAAATTAGAAAGAAAAGGAATATTAAACTGTTCGGACAAGACACTTAAAAGCTCCTCTTCCCTGATAAGACCTTTCTCCACTAAGTATGCCCCCAACATAGATTCATTCTGAGAACAAGCCATTAATGCCTGAGAAAGTTGTTCCTCGCTGATAAACTTCTTCCTCAACAACATCTCTCCTAATAATTTATTAGACATATTTAATCTCCATTTAATTTATTAATCTTTCCTATGGAATAAAGACTAGCCTCACCTACCTTATCTAAATCTCCACGGATTATCATTTCACAACCTGAAATTGTATCGGCAATCTCAACAAACTCTCCGGGTTTTCCGGTATACATTTGTGCGGTAAAAAACGGTTGTGAGAGAAAATTCTGTAGTTTTTTTGCACGGTCGAAAATAATCTTCTCTTCGCTAGAAAGCTCTTCTTTCCCTATAATAGAAACAATACGCTCTAATTCTTCATAGCGTCTAAAATGCTTCAAAACCTCTTGAGCTACTTCAAAATGTTTTTTGCCAACTATAGCAGGACTCAAAGAATTAGCGGAAGATTGTAAAGGATCTATAGCTGGATATAGCCCACGCTGCACAAGCGAACGAGAAAGAACTATTAAGTTATCCATATGCGCAAATATAGCGACAACAGCAGGATCTGTAAGGTCATCGGCAGGCACATAAATAGCTTCAATAGCGGTGATGCTTGCATATTTCTCAGAACTAATTCTCTCATGCAACTGGCTTATCTCGCTGGTAAGGGTCGATTGATACCCCCCCTCAGAAGGTATCCTGCCAAGCAAGGTAGAAATCTCGCTACCTGCCTGCACAAAACGGAATACATTATCCATAAAAAAAAGAACATCCCTGCCATTAGAACGTATCATTTCAGCTAAGGCAACCGCAGTATGCGCTGCCTTAAAACGCATACCCGGAGACTCATTCATTTGGCCAAAAACCAATATAGAACGGCTTAAAAGTTCGGCCCGTAAAAATTCATGGTAAAGCTCATTCCCCTCCCTTATACGCTCTCCAACTCCTGCAAAAATACAGGTACCGCTTTGATAACTAATAATATTATGTATAATCTCAAGAATAAGTATAGTCTTGCCACAGGCAGCCCCGCCTAAAAGCCCGCTCTTAGAACCCTTTACAAGTGGGTATAATAAATCTATCATTTTTATTCCTGTATGTATAATCTCAGGTTTTTGCCCCACTTCTAAATTCATCCCAGAGCTTGTTTTAGAGGAAAAATCTTTTATGGGAATAATATCTTTGGTATCTATGGCCTCTTTATAGTCAATAGGAACTGCCATAGCATTTAATACCCGCCCATAAAGCATAGAGAGATCCTTAGGCACAGTTACTCCTTGTTTCATAACCTCAACGCGCATATTCCTCCCTACCCCATAAGTAAACCCTAACGCCACACAACGACAGACATTACCCCCGCGGTGTTCAACTACCTGAAGCCCTATATCTTCACTCTGGCTATTGCGGACCTTAAGCATAGTATTTATTACAGGTAGATTTACTCCTAAGGGAAACTGCACATCCACTACTGAACCATAAACTGCAATAATTTTGGCTAAAGAACTTGTTTCCATAAATTACCTATATTTATTAATTAAACGCGCCGCAGTAATCTCCCTAATCGATTTATCAGATAAGGCATGTAAATATTTAAAATACTCTATATTCAAGCGGCCATTTATCCTTTTTAACTCTTGGACACTAC
The DNA here is from genome assembly GCA_964542785.1 of uncultured Planctomycetales bacterium. Lineage (GTDB taxonomy): Bacteria > Omnitrophota > Gorgyraeia > Gygaellales > Profunditerraquicolaceae > Sherwoodlollariibacterium. Next base: position 73,009 of record CAZIUK010000003.1, on the reverse strand, counting down.
CCTCTAAATGCATAATCCTAGCGGCAAACTCTGAGAGCTTGCTTAACCAAAAAATTTGATAAAGGCGAAAATCCAGCCAGCTTTTAACCCATCCTTCTATTACCGACTTAAGGTTAGGCTCAATTAAAAAATTTTGAATGGGGACTCTTTGCATCTGGTAATCTTGAAACAAAGGCAATATAGTCTCTACCTCAATCTGTTGAGCGCCGATGTTTATAAACTTAGAGTAAATTATATAAACCCTGCCAACCTTCTTCTTTAAATAAAGGTTTAATATATAATCCCTTAAGGAAGATAGGGCTTTTGTATCAAGCTTTTCTCCAGGAGAATCAAAATAAGAAAAGTCAATTTGGACCTCTTTTAAATAGTTGGCCCCTAAGGTTCCTGAACAAGCAATGATATCATTTCGCCTTAAAGTATTAAGAAGACTATTAACTAAAAGAAAGTTAAGCTCTCCTAAAAAACCTTCATCGGAACTTACTAAGACTAAAAGAGACGGCAGGCCCTCCCTGGGCCTTAATAAATCATTGCCAATACCAATACTTAAAAGGGTTCCAAAGAAATCACCAAGCAGCTTTACATACTCAGAAGACGGCTCCCCCTTTAAACGAAATTGATTAAACTGCGAGGTCGCCGCCAACTTCATCACCTCAACTAAATTGCCGAGGTTCTTATTAAACTGCAGGTTTACTTTTAGCTTCCCAACCGGTATCATCTTTTAATGGGAGGGACAGCGACTTTATGGGAGGACAGCGACTTTTTTTAGAAAAAAGTCGCTGTCCCCCATTTCGTCCCCCATTTCATTTATCCCATTTATGAAAGCGCAAAAAAACCTTTTATCGCCTTGTCTAAAAGCTGCTTGACTTCTTCTGTAAGTTCACCTTTATCATTCAAAATATCCACCAAATCTTGATTATTTTTACTTAAATAAGGGAAAAAGTTTTTCTTAAACAATTTTACCTCGTCCAAATTTATCGACTCGAGGATTTTTTGTTGAAAAGCGTAAAAAGAAACAATCTCTTCTGCTTGAGAAACAGGAGAAAAATTTTCTTGTATAAGCAATTCATAGAGCGCCCTACCGCGCTGAATCTGTTGCGTAGCCTCGGGGCTTAATTTTGTCCGCAGGCGCGTCAATCTCAACAAAGAACGGTAATGTACATATTCATAACGCAATCCTTCGCTTAACTTCTTAATGGCCGGAGACTGTACCTTACTGCCAATACGAGATACAGATAACTCTAAATCAATTGCTGGCTTAAAACCTTCTTGGAATAACCCAGTATTTAAATAGATTTGCCCGTCAGTCATTGAAACGATATTAGAACAGATATAGCCTGTAATATCTCCTTGCAGTGTTTCAGCCAAAGGTAAAAAAGTCATAGTTCCTCCGCCAAATTCTTTTTTAAGCCTCCCAGCACGTTCCATTAATTGAGAGTGAAGAAAGAATATATCTCCGGGGTAAGCTTCTCTCCCAGGGGCACGCTCCAGTAACAAAGACATCTGCCTATAAACCCAGCTATGCTTAGTCAAATCATCAAAAACTACTAACACATCCTTGCCTTTATACATAAAATACTCGCCTAAAGCCGCGGCAGTATAAGGAGCAATATACTGTTCGCTAACCGATGACCCGGCAGAAGCACAAACAGCTAAAGTAAAATCCATGCACCCGTGCTCTTTTATAGTCTGAATAACCTTATTAAAGGCAGATATACTGCCTCCAATCCAGCAATATATACATATAACATCTCTGCCTTTTTGATTTATTATCATATCCAAGGCAATAGAAGTTTTGCCTATTTGCCTATCCCCAACAACAAGCTCACGTTGCCCCTTGCCTAAAGGAATCAACATATCTATAATTTTAATACCCGTATGCAAAGTCTGAGAAATGGGTTCGCGTTCCATTATCCCGGCAGCTTGCCGAAAAACCGGATAATCTTCATCCTTCTCTATCTTACCTTTACCATCCAAAGGATTACCTAAGGCATCTACCACCCTACCTATAAAACTATCTCCAACCGGTACGCTTAATAAATGTTTACGGCTAGAAACAATATCCCCTACTTTTATGCTATGCTCATCCCCAAAAACAATGCCAAAGGCGTATTTAGAATCAAACTCAATAATCATCCCCTTAAGCATACTATCAATGCTAAAAGATGAATTATCAAAAGTTATAACATCCCCAAAGGCGCAATTAGGCAAACCACTAATTTTAACGATCCCCTGCTTAAGCTCCTCAACCTTGCCTACTTCTTTAATATCTAACGCCTCAACAGCCATAAGCTTATTTAAACCCCTCAGCAACCCTCTGTAGCCTGCTTCTTAATGTCCCGTCGATGACCATGCCCCCCATTTCAACTATAAGCCCGCCGATAATCTCCGGGTCTAACTTTTGATTTAAATTTACAGGCGAACCTGATTTATCTGTAAGAATACTCTTTATTTTATTGCATTGCCTTTCTAACAGCGGAAAGCTGGAAGTAATGTTGACTTCCCCCCCGGGAACACTAAACTGTTCTTTAGGCAATCGGGAGATCTCTTCAATAATACCGTTGGCTAACTCATACTGCAAAGCTACCTTATCTGTTTCAGTAAGCAATTCTGAAATCATCCTTAAGGCTAACTCTATACTCTGTCCCTGTATATTCTTAAGTGCTTCCTTTTGAATTTTCTCGCTATCTATGCGAGAATCACTGATGATCTTCTCTGCCTGATTTCTAGCCTGCTCCTCAATATTCATCCTAATTCTCTGAGCATTCTTATTAGCCTCAGCAATGATTAATTCTGCTTCTTCCCTGCTTTGTTTAATAAAGGCTTCGCTTTGCTCCTTAACACGCCTGATCTCCTCCTTAAGCTCTTCTTCTTTAGATAAATTTTCCCCATGCAAGGCATTAAGCCTGGATAACGCGGATTTTAAGTGGCGGGTAAATATAAAACGTAAAAGTAAGACAACCCCTATAAAGGTAATAATTTGCAAAATCAAAAGGTTAATCAACATATTTATCTTATTTGGTAAACAAATTATATATAATCAGAAGGGCTAAAATCGCTATCGCCTCTGCGAATATAAATGATAGAATCATAACAGTAAATATCTTTGGGCTCGCGGAAGGATTACGCGCGACCGCCTTAACCGCAGCATATCCTACAAAAGCTATAACTGCAGCCGGGCCGGCAGTGCTTAAAAACATAACGATAATTAATCCTATACTACTCATATTTTTTAAGTTTGCACAAAGGCCGTCAAATTGTTAGACCGCATATAAGCAACCCCGTCTTTTATTTTTATTCTTTTATTGCTAAAAACAATGCTGCCATTTATCAACCTAACTGCAAAAGGCTGATGAAAATCAAGCACACACATTTGACCTTCTTTAGCCGGAAGGGTCACTTGCTCTGCTATCCCCTCCCAAATAGTCCCTTTAGGCTCTAGTATAAGAACCCTCATGCAACACACCACTTATTTTTACCACTGTTCTTCGCTTGATACAAAGCCTTATCCGCCTTCTCTATCAATAGGCTTATCTCCTCGGCATCTTCTGGGGCAGTAGAAATGCCTATACTTACAGTAGTAGGTAGATACAGGCTCACCTGCATACGTATCCTCTCTGCAATAATCTGAGCCCCTTTTTTATCTGTACTAGGAAGTATTACTGCAAACTCCTCTCCCCCATAGCGAAAAACTATATCTACGGTACGCACAGAACTCTTAAAAATTTTAGCGGCATTCTTTAATAAAATGTCGCCTGCGCTATGTCCTTGCGTATCATTATAGTTTTTAAAATTATCTATGTCAAGAATTAGCAGAGAGAGAAACGACGGTAACCGCTTAATGCGGCTAAACTCTATTTTTATTAATTCATTAAAATAGCGCCGATTAAAAAGTCCGGTAAGCCCATCCCTTACAGCTAAATCAACAAAATAATCCTTATCTTCCCTGGCAGAAAACAGAAAGTACCTCTCTACTGCCCTCTCCACGACTATACGTATTTCAGAAACATTTAGTGGCTTAGTAATATACCCGTAAGCCCCTGCCTCCATAGCCTTAATAGCGTTATTAATTAAAGAATAGAGGGCAACAACAATCACGTTAGTCAACGGGCTTAGTTTGTTGACCTCTCTACAAAAGTGAGCAACATCCATCTTTACAGAAAGTACTTCTGTAATTACTATCGGGAAAGTATTAGAACGCAAAAGCTTCAAGCCTTCATTATGATCATTGGCCAACCAAACATTGTAGCCTGCAGAACGAACCGTAGATTCAATCAACCCTGTGGCTTTTTCTTCTCCTTTGATAACTAAAATATCTACATCTTTATGCATCTTAAATAACCTCCATACTAAAACGGGGACAGCGACTTTTTTTTAACCCAACCCTATCCTTCTTAGACCTGCTCCTTAAAATAACCTAAACCACGCCAAAAGAACGACTGGTAAAAGTATGTTTCCTTATATCCTGCAAAAAACTCTCTTCTTCCTTTGTTTCTATATATTTCTCCCAAGAAGAGCTTGACATACCTACAAGCTTTAACAACTCATCAGAATTAACCAACTCATCAATCTTACGGTTTGTATGGCTGGCAGCACTTGACCATTGCCAATGCCATGGCTGATCTACTAAACCCGCGCGTACAGGATTACGCTCTATATAGCAAGCAGCAAGCATAAGGTGCGCTTGCGACAAAATACAAGAATAAAATCTTCCCTGCCAAAGATGCCCTCGCTGGTTTAATTTATTATTAAAATACTGCGAATAACGCATATGAGCAACATTATTGGTAATTCCTTCTCTGTGTAATATGGTGCGGCAACCCTACTCCTACTATTCTGGCTATTCTCCCCATACCACCCCTTCCTTTTAGGCCCTATATCATCTATCACCTTCACTATCAATAGACGCGGCAAGGAAGGAAATCTAACTTAAAAATTTAAGTAAAAATTATCAAAGAGCTAAAAATAAAAAGTCAAAAAGTCGCTGTCCCCACTATATCACTGTTTATTATAGCAGTATTTCAGAAATTTCTCAAAATAAAATCTTTCCACTCATTCTCCATATCTGCAAAGCTCTTAAACTTATATACGCTTAATAAAGCCTTATCCCAAAGCATTCCGTCCCTTAATTTACGGCTAAAATCAACAAAACGTTCTCTTCCATATTGTTTTATTAAAAAAACAACGAGCGAGGCTGACTGGGCATAAAACTCCTGAGGGCTTATACCCTTAGCCTGGTAGATATTGAATAATTTATCAAAATGCATATATTTTCCCTGCAAAATAAGTTTCTTTATCAAAGATAACCTCTCATGCAAATGGCCTTTCTCCTGAGAGCTTGCAACTCCTTCATCTATACACAAAGGAAGGATTGCTTCTCTACCCACAAATTCCCTGAATATTATATGGGTCATCTCATGCGGAAGGATAGAATCAAAAAAATCAAACTGCCCTAAAAAACTTTTAATAGTACGGGTATCCACAAAAACAACCGCACCAGACCAATCTTTACGGTCAGCCTCTTTTTTATAATCTTCAAATCCATTGTATATATAGATTTTAGCCCGGTTATCCCAACTCCAAAAATCCATACGCCTAAAACCAAGCTCATCAATAATGCTGTTATAATACCTTTCAGCGGCATAAGCCAAATCCCGAATAAAACTTGCCTGGGCAGACTGGTAATATATTATAAAATGCTGAGTCTTTTCAGTATTCCAAAGCCCTTCTGAAGCCTGCGCGCCTAAACTATGCACAAAAAAAAATAAAATTACTAATAAAATAACAAATTCCCTTTTCATTAATTAACGTTTAGGTATTAAAAGGGCTTGCCCTATCTGTCCTGATAATATTTGTATTTATTTTATTTACTCCTTGGTCTTCTCTTCAGATTCAAGCCTTGACTGGTGTTGCCAAATAAAAAAAGATCCTCCCCCTAAAACCCCTAAAAAAAGCACAATAAACAAAATAACTCCCCAAGTAAGCTTAGCCATACCTTTAGGTAAAGCCTCAGATAAAAGGGTTTTAGCTGAGACAAGATCGGCCTTGACAGAATCAATCAAACTTAAAGAATTTCTATAATTTGAAATCTTATAAGCAGGGCTGGCAGAAGACAAATCTTGCTCCTCTTCTACCTCTTTAAGCTTTTTATCTATCCCATTATAAATAAGCTGGGCGCGTTCATAATACTTTGTCTTCTTAAAAGACTTCAGCATATCCTTAGCCTCTAAGCGTAACATTTCAACCTCGCTTAAATCTATAACCCAGATATCCTTTATCTCTATTTCTTTCTCTAATACCTCTTTAGGGGCTAAGAGGAATTCTCCAAAAACATAATAACTTCCCTGCTGGGTATCATAAGCTACATCTAAATCGTCTTTATATATTATATCTTCGGGCTTGACTTCTACAGGAAGATAAACCTTTATCGGAACGGTTTGCTCTGAATCAGCCGGGTTTACTGCCATAAGGCGCATAGTAATGCCAGCTTCCGCAGGAACAAAAAAAAGAAATAACGCAATAAAGATAATTAGAATAAAATTAAACCTACCCTTCAATAGTATTTTTATCATCTTGATTTTATTTTACCATATTTTTCAAATATGTCACCCTTTTAAAGGGGACAGCGACTTTTTCTAGGGGGACAGCGACTTTTTATCAAAAAAGTCGCTGTCCCCATTATCCATTATCATTATTTTTACTTGAATTCAAACCAGGTTTGAACTACTGGCTTCTTAGCAACATTCTCTATCATCTTTTGGTTAAGCTCCATCGCCGCCTTAAGCTCTTCGCTCTTATTCTTAATATAACTAATATCCTCCTGCTTATCTTTAGATACCTCGTAAATCTTATCAATATTTATACCGGCTGTCCCTCCTAAGCTCTTAATGGTATTACTCATATCCTCAAGCTGCTTAAATACGCCGGCAAGTTCAACGGCAGCCCCTTTTACCTCTTCAACCTTTCCAGTAATATTCTTGCTGATTTGGGCAATAGCCTTATCCATATCACTAAACTGCGCGTTTAAGGTTTCGGTTACTTTCTTAAGGTTGGTAATGCCAGAGGTGCTACCTAAAACAGCAGAGACACTACTTGATATATCCTCTATATCCGAATCACTTACCTTAAGCACAAAGGCATCAGCTGTTCCTTTTACCGGCTCTGAACAAACAATAGTAAAGGATCCCCTCCCCCAAGCCGGTAAAAATGTTACATTATACTCATAGATTCCCGTTATCCCTATCTCTGCCATAGCCCTGTCGGAGATAAGAAGATTGTTCTTGGGGCTATATACGGATATCGTTGGAGAAAGTCCAGAATCAGTTCGATAACGAACAGCTAGTTTAGAGCCAGTTCTTACCGCAGTCTCTCCATTTAATATACCGGATTTAATATGCGGCTGAACCTCCTGGACTACCTGTGTTTTTACCTCGGCAATCTTATCCTGCAAAGACTCTGTGCCTGTGGCAGAAAGAATCTTAGATGTCTCAGTCTTTACATCAGTAATCTTAGGCACAACAACACTAGTAATCTGGCCTTCTATCTCATCCTTTATCGTCTTTTGAATTGCCGCAGTCTGCCCGGCGATATTAGTAGCAACCGTCTGAATAGAATTAGTAACTGCGCGCAGATTCTCGTTTATAGTAACACTAAAGGTCGCTCCTCCTTCATAACTTCTGCCTGTACCAGTAAGCCCACCATAATTAATGACAACACGGGCAAAATAGGTCTTGCCTGCAACAAGGTTAAAATCATCGTCAACAGAAACTACATTAGGTATCTCCTTAAAATAAACTCCATTTACAGTATTAGACGCAGCAGGAGGCTCTAAGGTAATTGACTTAAGCCATCCCCCGGTAGAATCATTATAGATATCTACAACCGCATTACCTAAAATATTAACATCATCATTAACTACCATCTTCCCGCGCTTCTCCAGCCAGACGCGGATAGAAAGCTTGTCAGTACTTTCATCATAAACAAAAGCGCTCTGTGCTTTATAATCAGCAGTAGCCTCAACTAAACTTGTAGCAGTCAAAGACCAGGTAATCTTTGCATCATATACTCCGTCCAGGTAATCCGCGGCAACACCAGCTGTCTTTTCGGTGTTTTCATCAACATATTTTTCCTTAGAGACCCGGAAGGTATACGTCCCGTAGGGCAAGTTAAAAGTAAACGGGCTGTTGCCTGTCTTTGGAAAACCATCTACGACTACTCCGTTAGATGTGGCATCCAAAGCGCATTCAGTAAGATTACTAGCGCTAGTATAATCTTTTACAAAGACCGTTACCTTATAAACCTTAAATACCTGCACTTCATTGGAAGGACCGGTACCGGCTACCCCGCTTGCTGATGCGCTTAAAGTGATCTTCTCTTCATCATTAAGACCATTTACCGCAAAATTATAGAATGTGGCTATTCCCGATTGAGCGGTAACTGTTGCCTGCGAACCTGTAGAGATACTGCCGTTAGAAGGAGCTACGGTTACCTCAGTACTGCTGGATGAGGTATTGCCATAAGCATCGGTAACTGAAATACTAAACTCTTTCCACGGGGCATTTTCGACAACTACGCCCACCGGCTGGGTAAGCCAACTTAAACCCGTGGCAGCTCCGCCGTAAACCGTAACAATCAAGGCTTTCTGATTAGGAGTAGTTATCCCCGCAGAAATATCGGCTGCCTTAACATAAGCAGTTTCGGCTTTAAAGAGTTTAATCCCGACGGTAGATGAGCTCTGGCCGTTGGTAAAAGAAACCGGGGTATCCGTACCAAAAGGAATATTTGAGGTCGTCTCGATGGGCTCATTTCCTTTACTCGTTATACTTGGTCCGCTAAAAACTAAAGTTTTTTCTCCAACATAATCCTTATCAATATTGCCCAGTATATCTACGGCCTTAAGCGTAATCGGCTGGGTATCTCCGGCATTCATGGTAGGAGAGCCAAAAATAGCAAAATCAGTAGCCACAACCGAGATCTTTGGAGTTGAACTCATCACAGAAGAAGAGACAAGCCTAGAGCTAGGTGAACCAAATACTATATCTGTAGCCGGATCAAGCTTGAAACCCAAAACCTTATTATCTGAATCTAAGGGGAGCGGATTCTTCAAAAATACGCTCACAGTAAAATTCTTAGTCGTGCCGTTAGTAACATCATAAATATCATTTCCCCCCAAGCCAAAAATAATCTGATCATCCTCTATCCTCCCAACCACCTGCGTTGCTCCATCGGTAATATAGACTCCCTGCAGGTAATTTGTCCACCCGCCGGTAGTATCAGAGGTGTTGCGCTTTACAATCACCTGGCGTATCTTACTGGAGAAACCATCAGTCCCCCCATCAACAACCCTAAAATTAAGCACCCCAACTCTGTCTGCAGTAGTATAGGCAAGAGAAGAAATAGCAGTAGGCCCTGGTGTAGTAACAGAGAGAGCTGTTTCCTGAGCGGTACTAAATGTTATACCTGAAGAGAATACCGGCACCAGGCTTACCCCTGCGACTGTGGCGCGAAGGTAAATAGTCTCAGGATAATTATAGGTTACTCCGCTAAAAGAAGCTACTCCGTTAACTGTAGATGCTGTAAGTCCTCCAATAGCGCTTAATACTCCATTAACCACAGGTACAAATGAATCATTGCTAGTTGAAGCAGCAATGCTTACGTTAGCCGAGGTAGTAGAAACAGGGTTACCATACTGATCACTTACCGCAACCTTAGGCTGTACCTCTAAAGCCTGACTGGTAATGGAAGAAGCCGCAGGCTCCTGAGAGAACCTTAGCTTTGCTACTGCCCCAGGCTCAACTGTAATTGTATTCGAAGCAACATTTACCCCTATTAAAGCAGAAATAGCAGCGGTAATGGTGGTATCCTGTGCACGGTAGAGCTTTGCGCTTAAAGTAGTAGTGGATACCCCTAAGCTAAACTCTACAGGACTGACAAACTCATCAATAACATTCCCCTCAGGTCCATCAGAAGCTCCGCTTAAACTCCAGGTAACCTTCTTTGAACCAGAGAATCCGGAAGAACCATTAAGGCCGTTGCAGATATTATCATAAAGGTCAACCGCTTGCAGCGTAGTTTCAAAATCAAACTCTACCCCCGCCTCCTGCAAAGCAGGAAGATTCCCGCCGAATTTCAAGTGATCTGCCTGACCATGCCTGACGGTAAAGCTTAGACTATCCTCTTCAGCAGTAACTATTGAACCGCTGGTTATCTTTATATTCACATCCTCTACTTTATAAAACTTCAAGGTTGAAACAGCTACACCATTAATAAAGTTTAGGCTGGTAGTCTTTCCAAATTCAATATCCTGACTTAGATGGTTAGAAGCTGTGGCTTTCTTTGATGAAGGAGCTGGGGAAGCACTAGCCCCAGAGAAGAGAACATTAACATTCCCGGTATAATCGCTCTTTACATTGCCTAAATTATCATAAGCGGTTATGGTCAATACTTTACTTTCCCCTGTCTCTATAGTATCAGTATTGCCAACAATAGTAAAACGATAGGCATCCGAAGGGATAACCGTAACTTCCTGGCTTGATATTCCCTGGATTAAAGACTGCCCGCTAGTACGGGTTGCCGTAATATTCGCCATGCCAGTTATTGTATCCTTATAGTAAAAACTGGCGCTATTCGTACCCTTAGCTACAGTCAGAGAATTAATTGCTAACGTCCCGTCGCTATTTGAATAAAATATTCCGCTTGGCCGAGAAGGATTATTGGTTAATGAAAATACAGTTGCCTGGGATAAATTAGAAGGATTATTGTATTCATCCTCTATGGAGACGGTAAATTTGGTAGAGACCTCCCCTGCCTTGACTGAAACCGGACCTCTTAAGGCTACCTGATAAGGAGCCCTGGCAGTAGCATTAAAATTAAAATCAACCGCAGTAAGCGAACCGCAATTAACAGTTACCTTGTAAACCCCTGCCTTATCTCCTAAAGTAAAGCTGGTCTGTGCCTGGCCGTTATCATCAGTTACCACTGAGCCTGACAAGAGCGCTTGCCCAACCGCGCCTTCAGGATAAGAAGATATAGTAAAATCCACTTTCTCACGAGGAATAGGAATACCTGTTGAATCAACTATTTTAACTACCAGAGGGTCATCTAATGCAGAAACTACCTGTTTAGACTGGTTATCTCCGCTTAAAAGCTGAATTGCACTAGGGAGTAAACCCGTAGCGATAAAAGTTACCGGTGAACCAGATAACCCCGCTGAAGAAGCAGTCACCTGATAATCACCAGCAAGGCTACCTACAGTCAGGGTTGTAAAGGCATGGCCATTAGCATCAGTTACACCAGAAATAGTGCTTAATAAAGCTCCTGTTGCACCTTCAGGCTGGCTAAGAATAGCAAAATCAACCCCGGTCCCAGATCCAATACCATTACCATAAACATCGGTAACTGCCACCACAAAAGCCTGGAGTAGAGGCGCGGCTATCTTTCCAGATTGGTTATTGCCGCTTAATAGGGCAATATTACTGGCAGCACCCGCATTAATCGTGGCAGTTAATCCATGCTGACTGTAAGACTTTCCTGATTCCTGGACAACGATTATACCTTCCTCGCTCTTATAAGGAGTAAGGGTAACTCCTTGAGAAGCAGAAATACCTCCTGAAAAAGAAATAGTTATATTATAGCCAAAAAGGACACTCTCTATCTTTGGGTAAAGGGTACCAACACTATTTAACCCTGAGAAGACTAAGGTATGGCTACCATTATAATCGCTATCTATGTTCTTATTAGCGTCGGTAGCGCGCACCAACAGCTCTACCGGCACCCCAGCAGAGACAGTTAATGTTGAGGCTCCTTCTTCAGTTACAATCTCAAGATGCGTCATATCAACTTTAATAGTTCCGGTAACAGCGGCTATACTGCCTGAGCTTGCCGTCATTTGCGAAGAAGCCCCTCTGTCAACCCCTACCCTATCTTCATCAGTAGTAAAGATATACGACTGGCCGTCAAGGGCGGATAACTTATCCGGCTTCATATGGATATACACGGTAAATTCAACAGAGCTACTATCAGGCACGCTGTAGATACCTGCAGTAGAATCGCTGTTAGGCTCCTGCCCAAAAGTAATAAAGTCATCTGTTATAGAAGCAGCATCCGCCACCTTTTCTTCTCCTACATATAAACCTGCCCAGGCAATATCTGTAGAAGCATGACCCCCGGTGCCGGATACTGCTATTTTAATCTGATCGATCAATGTAGGAGTCTTATCTTCTCCGGCATCAGTTACCTTAAACTTTAAAACCTTAAACTTCTTTTCCAATGTATCGTTGGTAGGAGTTAGGTTAAAGTCAGCTACAGGAGTATCCGCGGCCTTAACCATGGTTGTGACGGAAGTAGCCAGGGTTATCTCATTTGAAAAAACAGGGTTAACATTGCTGCCTGCGCCTAATCCTTGGGCATACAGGTATATTACACCTGAGGCATTATATTCAACCCCGCTAAAAGACGCCTCGCCTGCAACGGCATTTAATGTATTATCCTCGTGGTCAGAAGTTAAAATTCCAGGAGCATCGGCATAAGGAAATTCCGAACGGATAGAATCATAGAGCTTTATCGGGAATATATCCAAAGTCTGGTTGCCGTAATGATCCTGGATAGCTACTACCGGCTGTTGTAAAAAGGCAGAGTTGACTATCGCACTGCCAGAAGGCTGCTGTTTAAAGACCAGTTTTGTCGCTGTAGCCGGGTTAACAATAATCTCGTTAGAAGGAAGACTCTCGCTGGGAAGATTACTATCCGCCGGGGATATAACCGTATTCTGCGCCCGGTATAACTTAGCGCTAAGGGCATTTGTTGAGAGGCCGTTAGTAAAATTTACCTTCGCCGAAGCTACATTGTCGGAATAAAAAAGATCTGTCCCATTTCCGTCGGGAGCGTCTCTTTGACCGCTTAAGGAATAGGTTATAGCCTTATTCCCGGAATAAGCAGCAGCTCCGTAGTCATTAGTAAGTATATTATCATAACGGTCAACAGCAGCAAGCTGAGGCAGGTTAAACTGCACAGAGACCTGCTTGGCATCCGCAGTAGGTATATCAGAAACAAACCTTAAATGATCCGGTTCAGCATGCTTTACATTTATACCATCAGAAACGGTAATCTCAGGCTGATCTGATTTAATAGCCGCAATTGTATACGCCCCCATCTTGGTATCGTCATACCAGAAGTTAACCGAAGAAGAACCCTGGGGGATAGTGATACTGGTAATGATATTCCCGGCTTCGCTTGCAGTAGCATCATTGTAGAAAACAGCATTATCCCCGGTAGAGGTAGTTGAAATGTCAAAGACTTCTTCCTCTTGTGTACTTAAATTACCGTACTCATCATAACGGGTTAAGGTGTAGGCTGCGCGCGCTGCGCCTGCAGTCATATCATCCGGAGAATTTAAAGTTATACGGGAAGTCGCCGCAGGGACAATCGTGGCAGTTAATCCATGCTGACTGTAAGACTTTCCTGATTCCTGGACAACGATTATACCTTCCTCGCTCTTATAAGGAGTAAGGGTAACTCCTTGAGAAGCAGAAATACCTCCTGAAAAAGAAATAGTTATATTATAGCCAAAAAGGACACTCTCTATCTTTGGGTAAAGGGTACCAACACTATTTAACCCTGAGAAGACTAAGGTATGGCTACCATTATAATCGCTATCTATGTTCTTATTAGCGTCGGTAGCGCGCACCAACAGCTCTACCGGCACCCCAGCAGAGACAGTTAATGTTGAGGCTCCTTCTTCAGTTACAATCTCAAGATGCGTCATATCAACTTTAATAGTTCCGGTAACAGCGGCTATACTGCCTGAGCTTGCCGTCATTTGCGAAGAAGCCCCTCTGTCAACCCCTACCCTATCTTCATCAGTAGTAAAGATATACGACTGGCCGTCAAGGGCGGATAACTTATCCGGCTTCATATGGATATACACGGTAAATTCAACAGAGCTACTATCAGGCACGCTGTAGATACCTGCAGTAGAATCGCTGTTAGGCTCCTGCCCAAAAGTAATAAAGTCATCTGTTATAGAAGCAGCATCCGCCACCTTTTCTTCTCCTACATATAAACCTGCCCAGGCAATATCTGTAGAAGCATGACCCCCGGTGCCGGATACTGCTATTTTAATCTGATCGATCAATGTAGGAGTCTTATCTTCTCCGGCATCAGTTACCTTAAACTTTAAAACCTTAAACTTCTTTTCCAATGTATCGTTGGTAGGAGTTAGGTTAAAGTCAGCTACAGGAGTATCCGCGGCCTTAACCATGGTTGTGACGGAAGTAGCCAGGGTTATCTCATTTGAAAAAACAGGGTTAACATTGCTGCCTGCGCCTAATCCTTGGGCATACAGGTATATTACACCTGAGGCATTATATTCAACCCCGCTAAAAGACGCCTCGCCTGCAACGGCATTTAATGTATTATCCTCGTGGTCAGAAGTTAAAATTCCAGGAGCATCGGCATAAGGAAATTCCGAACGGATAGAATCATAGAGCTTTATCGGGAATATATCCAAAGTCTGGTTGCCGTAATGATCCTGGATAGCTACTACCGGCTGTTGTAAAAAGGCAGAGTTGACTATCGCACTGCCAGAAGGCTGCTGTTTAAAGACCAGTTTTGTCGCTGTAGCCGGGTTAACAATAATCTCGTTAGAAGGAAGACTCTCGCTGGGAAGATTACTATCCGCCGGGGATATAACCGTATTCTGCGCCCGGTATAACTTAGCGCTAAGGGCATTTGTTGAGAGGCCGTTAGTAAAATTTACCTTCGCCGAAGCTACATTGTCGGAATAAAAAAGATCTGTCCCATTTCCGTCGGGAGCGTCTCTTTGACCGCTTAAGGAATAGGTTATAGCCTTATTCCCGGAATAAGCAGCAGCTCCGTAGTCATTAGTAAGTATATTATCATAACGGTCAACAGCAGCAAGCTGAGGCAGGTTAAACTGCACAGAGACCTGCTTGGCATCCGCAGTAGGTATATCAGAAACAAACCTTAAATGATCCGGTTCAGCATGCTTTACATTTATACCATCAGAAACGGTAATCTCAGGCTGATCTGATTTAATAGCCGCAATTGTATACGCCCCCATCTTGGTATCGTCATACCAGAAGTTAACCGAAGAAGAACCCTGGGGGATAGTGATACTGGTAATGATATTCCCGGCTTCGCTTGCAGTAGCATCATTGTAGAAAACAGCATTATCCCCGGTAGAGGTAGTTGAAATGTCAAAGACTTCTTCCTCTTGTGTACTTAAATTACCGTACTCATCATAACGGGTTAAGGTGTAGGCTGCGCGCGCTGCGCCTGCAGTCATATCATCCGGAGAATTTAAAGTTATACGGGAAGTTGCCGCAGGGACAATCGTGGAAGCGGCTAAATCATTATTCACATCAATATCAAACCCCGCCAGAGTCTGGATCTTCAATGAATATGCCCCAGTTGTTCCCGGCCTAATCGGATTCTTAATATTAGTTAAGGTAATTAAGTGGCTTCCAGCAGAAGAAGCCGAAGTTGAGTTGCGGGTAACTGTTATAACCTGCCCAGTAATACTAACACTAAAATCCCCGCTCATTGTGGCAGAAGAAGCAAGAGTTGGGCTTTTAGAATTAAAAACAAAATTATCCGGGAATGTAATCACTATCTTTGCATCAGCAGGTATAGAGTTTATACTGGTAAAATTAACCTCCACGCTCCCGGTTGCTCCGGCATCTGAACTTTCCAAGGTTACCCCGGCAGAGATTATCTGCGCGGCAATAACACTAAAATCAGCGTTAGAGGTATCAGTCACGCTATCATCCCTAAGCATAGCCCCATGCCACTGCATCCCGAAAGAATCCGGGATAAGTATCCTCAACCCGCTTGAAACGATTATGCCGGATCCAGATACATCAGTAATGGTTATAGCCTGCGCATCCTTAGGCGCTTCCTCAGAGATAAAGGTCTGATCAGACGCGCTTGAGATAGAAAGATTAGCTCCTAAAGCCAAGGATGCGGATTCAAAATAACCCCAGAGCGCTAACCCGCCTATTAATAATACCTTGAGTATTTTCTTCATAATCTATTCACCCCACATCTTCTAACCATCTCTAACTACTCTTATCTTAAAACCTCTATAATCCCCTTACCTAAACAAAACTATCCCCAAATCCGCCTTGCTAAACAGAAGGCGCTATAACTGTAATCTTCTTATCATCTATAACAGAATTACTTCCAGCGCTTAACTTCAGGTTATTCGCAGGAGAGACAATAAAATTACCGAACTTTAGACCAGATATCAGCAGAGTGTCTCCTGCGTTAAAATCACTTAAGACCTCTATGGCTAAAACCTTATAGTTATCCTCCAGCCAAGCGCCAGAAGAAACTTTGTCCATAGCGCTTCCGCCTAAAGTTAACATTTGATTACGGGCTAAGCCTGTCGCCCTTACCCTAACAGTATCTACAGCAAAAAGGTTATCCAGTTTCCATAAATATGATCCTGTATTAGGAACTGCTGCGGCAATTAAATTCCAGCTTGATCCTCCATCAACAGAATATTCAAGTTTAAGATGAGTCACTAAAGGTGAATTCGTTGTCCAAGTAATATTCTGTTTAGAGCCTGCTGTCCAAGACTCCCCTCCATTAGGACTGGTAATAGTAACAGAAGGATAAACAATGCTAAAATCTACGCTTGAGGCGCTATAAACCTGCTTAATGGCAGTATCCTCAACCTTAACCCGGGCCTTAGAAGTTATATCGCTAGGAACTACCCAGTCACAAGTATTCCCCCCGGTCAAAGACCCTACAGTGTTAATGGTCTTATAACTTTGTCCTGAATCAATGGAATATTTTAAATTTACCGTACTTATATCTCCAGAAGCATTCCAGGTTATCTTCTGGGTTGTTCCGGCAACATAGCTTACCGGGGTAGTGGGGCTGGTAAGCGTAAGAGAGCCAGAGACAACTCTTACCTTTGTAGGGGCGGCAAGAGAGGTCTGGTTGCCGGCCTTATCCGTAACAGTAACTAAGATATCATGGGTACCATTTATACTCTCAGCAGAAACTGTATAGCTTGCGGTATAAATACCTTCGCTCTCTGACATCTCTACAGCAGAACTTCCGCCTAAAGCTGAAAAATCAGCGGTAACTAGGGCAATATCCGGATTATGGCTCCCGTCTCCAGAAGCAGAATTATCCCAGGTAAGAGTAATATCTTCGCCAGCGCGATAAAATTCACCATTATCAGGACTAGTGGTAACTAAGATGTTTCCACTACTTACTACCGGCTTATTAGCATCTATATACAGAGTGGTTTTAGATAAAATCGCGCTAAAAAGAGATGTAGCTCCCCCAAAAGGCATAATCTCAAGCCTGCCTGACAAAGAAGGATCAGCTATATCAGGATCACCCTCTTTAACTATATAGGAACCATTAAAAGTTATACCGTCTTCTTCCCTGGTTAGCTCAATTAAATGGTTTCCAAAATAAGATTCATAATACAAAAGAGTGCTGTTAGAATATTGCGGCTTGATTTTAATTGTAAACCCTACACTCTCTCCGATCTTTCGATACCCGCTTGAAGGAGAAACGCTCACAGACTGGATAGGCCCTCCTTCAGCGCTGTTAAACTCCCAATTATCATTATTCCCGGAATCCAAAGAAGCTGTAGCATAAACCTTATTTCCCCTGGAAGCATCAGAATCCTTTACATTTACAAACCCGGCTAAGCTATCTCCCTGAAGGTCAAGCTCCCACTGACTCCCCTCCTGGCTGCTGCGCAACTTTAAAAAATTTTCCCTGCTTCCTCTTCCTAAGTCAAGCCTGCCTTTGACAGTCTGAAGAGATGCGCTTTCAAAGGTCAAGATTAAGGTACCAGGGCCTGAGTTATCTTTTCTAAAATTAAAGAAAGAAGTTGACCCGGATATCTTTTGGTTAGTTCCGTTAAATTCCACTCCTGCCACGCGCGAATTAAAATTCCCCAAACAGAACCAATCTCCTGCAACTTTGATATTATAATTATTTTCTGTCGCATCCAAGCTTGCCTGTGATCCGATATCAATATTACCCATAATAGTAAAATTATCTGCCGGTAACTTAAAAAACCCCTTAGAAAGCTTAAGATGATGGTGATCCTGGTTAAGCAAGGCTATTGGGTTGTCTAAAGAAGAAGAATCACCGTCAAGATATTCAAGGGTTGAACCTGCGTTTATAACCATCTCTTTTAAATTACCAAAATTCGCCCCGCTAAGAGCCAAGGTCGCGCCGCTACCTACCTCTAACTTTGAATAGATGGAACGATCATCAACCCGGGCTACTCCGGCATTGATCACTACCGGAGCAGTAGCTTCAATACTATCAAGCACCAAATCAGCATTATCCTGGAGGATTATTGCATTTCCGCTTGAAGGAGCAATAAAAAAGCCTGACTTTGGTTTCCCAGTATTTCGGTCAAGCCTAAAAGGAGTAATTTTTATATAATATTTAGGGGTGGTTGTATGTCCTTCAACCACAAGGTTATCTTTAAGCCCTGATACCCAATCATTATAACATACGGCGATATGCGGCGTGCCTGTACTGGCTAAATCATACGGTAAATCAGCCTCCCAGCTAGTAAGGGTACTAAAATCTCCTCCGGCAAAACTAAAGCTTCCTATAGACCCTGACTCATTACTGCCTCCCTGCTGATAGGTAAACTCGCTTTGGCTTAAGACGCTATCAATTAAGAATCTGCCGTTAAAAGAAGGAGTCCCAGAGATCCCGGTATAAATCACAATATACTGGCCGGGTTTAAGGTTATTATTAGGGTAGGGGTTAGTCAAGACAACGGTAACTTTGTTATTTAAGCGGCTGATAGATAATATCTCCTCCCCTGCCCGGATAATCTTTGAAACTACTTCTGGAACCGTAGCCAGAGAGGAGAGAGAGACCTCTGCACAAGCATCTCCGTCGCCGATACCTCCGGTAAATTGGCCGGCAAAGGCAGAAGAAAGCGGAAAAAACAGGGATGCTGCCGTAAGAATAAGAATTACTGAAATTATTATGTTTATTCTCTCTTTCTTTTCCATCTTTCCCTCTTTTAAATCCTCTTTAATCCTACAAAAACCTGTTAACTTCCTAATAAGCAGTCCGGCAAGGACGTATACTGCTATTTCCAGTACGATTCTTTTTCCATACTAAAGGATCCAGATTGCTATCAGAATAACGGTACGAAACCGCACTCACATAATTCCTGTCACCGGAGCGCCAGCCTGCATGATCTGTAGGCCAGTTAGGCACATTATGCACTGTGTTTACTGACGCGTCTAACTCTCCATCTCCATGTTGTCCGTCAAAAGTAAGAGCAACTACACTTACAACAGGAGTACTAACCTGGGATGTCATATCCATTACCCCATAATAAGAAGAAATTGCTGATTCCCTGGTAGAATTAGGGGTCGCGGCAAAACCTACCCGCATTATCCACGAGGTACCATATATCCAACGAAAGTTCCCGTTATTAGTTGCATACTCATCAATTCGCCCGGGGTTACCTACCTGGGCAGCGGAAACCGAAAGATAATTAACGTTAGAAAGCCCATGAGCCAATTCCCCTGGGACAGGATAAACTGGACCGCGGCAGGCTTTTTCATATTCTAATTCAGTTATAGGCCGCAACCCTGCCCAATCACAGAATGCTCCGTTAAAGTGCCACCAGATGTCACTCATCGGGAGCCACTCTCCATCATCTTCTTCATTAGGAATACCGTTTCCATTTAAGTCGCAGTAAAAAGTTACCGGAGCATACGCATCTATCTGGCTATCGCATCTTATTGAAACACGCCTAGTTAAGGCGGGAGAATTCTCCATTACATATACATTAGTTACCTCTGTTGTTCCTGGAGGGATATTGTCAGGAAGTGAGAAAGATGCGTTAGTGTCACTTATAGTTTTCCCAACCAGCCTATGCTGCTCTTCCCTAGTCAGGGTATTTAAAAAATCCCTGTATTGACCCTGAGAGATCGGATACTTTGCGATATAAAACCCCTTGTATCCTGTAGGATAGTTAGGGTTTAATTGGGTTCTTACTACTGGCAGATTACCATAGCCAGGACTGGTAGTCTTATTAAACGCTATATCTCCTGGTATTCCTGTGCCTTCAGCGCCATTAGCCCTATCAGAGAGCCAGGGAGAAGAGGCAGTAATTTTAATAGGCTGACTCCGAGTAGGATCAGAGGCGTCATAAAACGAATAAGCTTCTAGCATACCGGAACCTATATAAAACTCTCCCTCTGGTATATATACCATCTCAATGGCAAAGACCTTAATCTTTATATCCTCCTCTTCCAAGCTGACTCCTGCATCACGATAGTTCCAGATAAGGGTTTGGTTGTTTCCCGGGCGGCAAAAAACACCTACTCTATCCTCGGTAATCCCTAATTTTGTCTCCGTGCTATACAACTGGAAGGTCCCGCCTTCGCTTAGCCGCGCATGATGCCACTTCTTAGGATCTCCGCTGTAAAACTTAACAAATACCCACGCTGCGTCAAATGTTGTAGCATCAGGGTCTTGTTCCGGGGAAAAACTATTCTCCCAATCTAAATCAAACTTTATCTCAACTGTGCCTGAAGCTGAATCCAGGTTATCCAGCGAAAGGTTGCTTACAGTTATATTATTGGCAAAGGTACTCTTTAAAAATACTAAAGCAAAAAATAAAACCCAGAAGACTAATAACTTCTTTCTCATCTTAAAAACCCCCTTAATAGGAAGAAAAGTTATACCTTTGCCTAATTTGCCTTATCCTCAATAACCCCTGCCTCAAAAGAGCCCTTTGGCCTTTTAATTGACCCTGTCAAACCTTTAAGCCCCTGCTTAAGCAAGTTAATCCTATATTTCCTGCGGCTTAATATCTCTCCATCCTTTGTTTTTAAAGGAGAGGTTAATTCCTCAGCCTGCTTTTCAGTTAGGTATACCTGCGCAATCAAAAACTTCTCCCTCTCTTCAACGCTCCAAATATAACCTGAAGGCCTTAAGATAACAATATCCCCCTCGCTGTAGGAAGACCTGCTATCGCCTATCTTAATTAAAAGATCATAAAGATTTTTCCCCGGCAACTTTTTGTTCTCTTTGCTAACTTTATCTTTCTTCTTTTTGCTTTCTTTAGTAACTTTATCTTTCTTATCTTTGCTCTCTTTACTGGCTTTATCTTTTAGCGCTGCCTGCACTACTACCCCTGCTTCTTCTTTTTTCTCTTCCTGAATGCTTAAATCTTCTCTAGCTACAATAGAAAAATAAGCATCGGAAAGATCATAAATACCTTTATCCAAAGAATCAGATATCTTTATCTTTGCGATTTTAGTAATTTTATCCGGGACAACCCAAGTATAAACTCCATCATTATCTTTATTGGCTATAATCTCAATATAATCCTTTCCTCCATTGACAGAGTAAGCTAAATCAAAAAGATAAGTTTCATCGTAATCCAAGGCACTCCAGCTAATCTTCTTACTGCTTCCTACCTCCCAGACCTCTCTGCCATTAGGTGAAATAATATTTACCTTTCCTGCCCTATGCTCCACCTTCACAAAGGGGACAGCGACTTTTTCGACTTCGGAGCCTGCCCCTTTTAAAAGGTCAATGCGTATCTTTAAGTTTTTCCCGGGGACAAAATCCTTTTTTGAAGCATAATAATACTTCCCCTTTTCGCAGCCTTTCTTATATGACCCGCCGGCATCAGCAGAAAGATGTAAGATAAACTCTCCTCCAAGAGAATCAATATCCCAGTCAGGGATCATGATCCTTATCTGGTCTTCGCTTCGGATATTACTTGAAATATAATGCCCGCTCATTGCCCCTTTGGCCAAAGTAAGGCTCCCAAAAGAAGAAAGAGTTGTACCGGAAAAAATAGGCAAAGAGAGTTGCTCTTCTTTTCCTGCTGAAACAAAATACGGTTTGATTAAAGCAGCTTTACGCACAAGTATAGCGCCAAAACGAATAACATTCTTGCCATTCCCGTCACCTCCGGAACGCAAAGACAGATAGCCTATTTTTTGCAAAGAATCAGACTTAAAGACTGCCTCTGCCTGCTTTTCTTTAGTCAAAGCATCAAAACGGCTAAAGACTATATTACCATTAAAATATTCAAAACGGTAGTAATACCTATTTCCGGCAAAAGAAGGTAGAGCAGTTGTGTCATTATTTCTTACTGTCCCCTCTACAGCAATGCAATGCTCTGCACCTTTGTATAAAGAAGAATAACCCGACCAAAGCGGAATATCATAAGAGTTACCATTCTGGACACGCAAGTTTAAACTGTTTTCAAAACCGCTCTCAATCTCTACGGGATACTCAACAATTCCTTCTTTAAAAAGAAAATCTTTTGTAATGGCTTCGGCTGCATCAAGCTTAATTTCCCCATTTTTTAATTGCAAGGTACCGTTTTTTTCTGTATAGGTTATCCATTTCTCATTGCTCTTGGCAGGGTCTTTAAAATCATCAAAAAAATCAAACGTCTGCTCGCCGCTTGATAAACTTAAAGCCTGCGGATTCCCATAATATAGGTAAAGCTTTAAATCTTTTTCTTTTGGCAGTTGAGGAATATTAACCCAAATTACAGCACTGCGCTTTCCTGGAAGCTCGCCTTCTATGCTTTCAAGATAATAGGATAAAATACGCTTACCATCAGATGCGCTAATTCTTATATCGCTAAAATCCTCTTTTGCTTTTTTAGAAAGGCAGATATCAGCATCCTTGGCTAATTCACTTTCCCCTATTCTTAGCTTCATCTGATAATTGTATAAATCTTCTCTAGAATCATTGCGCACTATAAATTCTTTACGGTACATAAATCCGCTTAAAAGTGGCTGGCCAAAATCCCCTATTACTCCGGATGTATCAGAATAAGAAAGATTCACCGCTGTTAACTGCGCATCCTCATTTAGCGCTTGTGCCCGCCAGCGAATCCTATCTCCACTTACAAAACCGCTCTCTAAAGGAACGCCATTTATTACCGGAGTATAATGCAGCCCATTATCAGCGCTTACCTCCATTGATATAGCGCCCCTTGATTCCCAATTCATCGTAATAGCGCTAACTTGTCCTTCAGTAGCTACAAACTGGTCAGTTGTATAAATACCGTTTAATACTTTTGGCAAAGGGTATTCTGCGGATTTATCAAGCCCCCAAGTTAAGGGAGCTTTAATTACCAAGACCTCTGCCTGCGCTGCGACAACAAAAAAACACGCAACCAAAATGGGGACAGCGACTTTTTTTATCATAGCGCAAAAATAGTAATAGTCGCTGTCCCCTTTGTTGTTATTGTTATTGTTATTGTTTATTATTTTCATTATACCTGCCATTTTTTATTTTTAACCTGTACCTTAAGTATATTATATTTATCCTAAAATAACAATCGTAAAACTACTCTATTTTATTATAAATATTACTCTTATAAATAGTCGCTGTCCCCCTTTCCCTTCTCCTTAGAATGGACATTTTAGATTGGACATTTATAAGATCAAATATCAAGTATTTTGTTCTCTAATGAGTACTTAATCAAATCACTTGTCTTGTGTAAATTAAGCTTTTTCATAATACTATTCTTATAATTTTCAACTGTCCGATGGCTTAGAAAAGTAACCTCTGCTATCTCTTTTGCTGTCTTCCCTTCAACTACCAAACGCAGAATATCCAATTCCTTTTCACTCAGAAGGCTGTGAGACAAGGGTTTTTGGTCCGGGTTTTTAACAGTCTCTGCAAGATACTGAGATATCTCTTGACCAAAATAAACCTTACCCTTAGATACGCTTGAAAGTGCTAGAAGTAGTTCTTCTGCAACATTCTCCTTATTAAGATACCCGCTTACTCCTTGCCTTAAGGCCTTTAAAACATACGCCCCTAATTTATGCACCGAAATAATCACAATGCGGGTTTTAGGACTGGCACGTTTTATCCTGGAAATAATATCAAGCCCTCCAAGCTTAGGCATAGTTATATCTAACAACATAATATCCGGAGATAAGCTTTGCGCGATCTTTAAGGCTTCTTCGCCATTCTCTCCTTCAGCGCAAATTTCATAATCTGTGATTTTCTCTAAGACACTCTTTATCCCCAAACGGATTATATCGTGGTCATCGACTATAGCGACTCTTATAGGCATGATTAAAGCGGCAAATTGACTATAATAGTCGTGCCTCCCCCCAAAGACGAATTTATCTTTATATCCCCGCCTAAAAGCTCCACCCTTTCTTTCAGGCCCAATAACCCCAAGCCAAACTTATCCTCTCTGCGGCGCAATAATTTATACTTTAACTTTGCAAGATCAAACCCGCAACCATCATCATAATAAAAAAGCTGAGCGGAATCACCGATCCTATTTAAACGTAAAACCACATTTTTTGCCTTTGCATATTTTATCATATTGGTTAAAAGTTCCTGAGAGGCGCGGTAAAGCAAAAGACTCCTCTCTGCCGAACAATCCAGCAAAAGCTTAGGCTTCTGAAATGAATACTCTATCCCCGTTAAATGTTTAGCCTCAAGAAGAAGCGATTCTATGCTCTCTAAAAGCCCTACCTCGTCTAACTCCGGGGGCCTGAGAAGAAAAGAAATATTATGGCTCTTCTCGATAAGCCCGGAAGCGATCTTTTTGCACTCATCAAGCTTTTTCTTAGTATCTTCAGCTATATCCGGCAGCTCTTGAGAAATTAACCCTAAATAAATCTTAAGGGCGCTTAAGTCTTGGCCCATCTCATCATGAACCGCGGTAGAGAGCTTCTTACGCTCGTCCTCCTCAAGATTTACAATCCGGTCAAAGAGTTTCTGGCGGTAAGCTTTTTCCCGGACTATCCTGCGATATACCACAGACGCAATAACTAACCCCATAAGAATAGATACAATAAGGCTTACCTTCAAAAAACTAATAGCCTGCTCCTTATCCTGAGCTGTAATAAGCATCTGGCGCTCTACCTCAGCAAGATTAGACTTGCCCATCGCCTTATCTAAAAATTCATCAATTCGGTAAACATTATTCTCAAAGCTCATCAACTGGCTGTTTATAAGCTCGCTTATCTTTCCCGGTTCTTCTTTTCCAAGCAGCTCAACAAGCCTCTTGCCTTGCTGGACAACCCCATCAAAAGCTAAAGCTACTTCATCTGCCCAATCCCTCTGCTCCTTTAGATAAGAACTCTGGCGATACGCTTTAAGATGCTCTTCAAAATCTTCTACCGAAATAAAAATCTTATCTAAGTCTCCGGCAATGGATACAGACTGCAAGTAGCGTGAAGCGCGCCAAAAAACATAGTTACGCACCCCCATCGCAAAATTAGCATTCCTTATCCTCATCTCAAGAACTGCGGACTCTAATTTAAGGTTATGTTGGGCTAAATCTTTAACTTTAGCATTAAACCAATATATTTTGGATATACCAACAGATCCTATAAGAAAGGTGCTAAAAATAAGGATGAAAAAAGAAAAGAGGAGGAGTTTCTCCTGAAAAAAGCTCTTCTTTGGTTTTAAGTTAACGGCTAAGCTCCTTAACCCTTTGAACAGCCTGTTTAGTCCACTCATCATTAGGGTCTCCGTAAAGGACTCGTTTTCTCCAATAAATAAGCGCCCGGGCATAATCAAGCCGGTCTTCATTAAGTAAGGCTAAATTAGAATAAGCAGAGACAAAAGAAGGGTCCATAGATATAACCTGAAGATACGCCTCTTCTGCTTTTTCCGGCATAAACTCCTTCTCATAAGCAATTCCTAAATTGTTATAAGCCGCGGCATATTTACTATCTAACTCTATAGCCTTCTTAAAATAACGTATGGCCTCTTTATTATCCAAAGATGCCTGCGACTCTAACCCCTTAAAATAATAATCGCGCGCCGTAAGTAATTCCTGCGGATTCTCCTCAGTCTCAAACAAAGCGTCATCTATCTTCTGGTCCCTGTCTATCTTAACCTGCAGCTTCTCAGGCAGATATTCCTTAGGGAGAATCTTAGCAATCTCTAATCCTCTTAAGCCTTCATCACTGCGCATTATTCTCGGAGTCAAAAAGACTATAACCTCTGTTCTCTTTTTCTCGCTGGTACGATTGCCAAAGAATATATCAAGAAAGGGAATTTTAGAAAGCACTGGCCAACCCTTAATCGCATCTACATTTTCAATCTTAGTCATCCCGGCAATCATAATCATCGTCCCATCCTTAACCTTTACCGTCGTCTCTGACTCAGAAGTCTGGACTATCGGAATACGGCTGCCTAAAGAAGTCTCTACTGTCTCCTTTACAGAGCTTACCTCAGGTTTAAGTTTCATAGTGATAAAACCATCAGAGCCTATCCTTGGGGATATTTTAAGCTTAACGCCAACATCAATAAACTCTACCGTTTCCGAAGTAACCGTAGTGGAAGTAGCCTGACTCTGCGTCTGTGTTATATAAGCCTCACGCACGCCAATCATAATATTTGCCTCTTCATTATTAACAACTGCTATCCTAGGCTGAGAGATGATATTCGTCTTGCCGTAAGTGTTAAGAAAATTTAATATGGCCTTGTAGTGATCCACGGCTAAAGTGCCAACGGATATTTTTTGAAACTGCGCTAATGTAGCAGGGAAATAACCGGCAAAGGTTAATCCATCCATAGCCGCAGAGGTATAAACCTTCTCCCAATCTATGCCGCGCTCAAACTTATCGCTTAAACTAAGCTCTACAATATCAGCCTCCACATAAACCTGGCGCGATTCTTCGTCTATCTCGCGTACAAGCATACCTATCTTATCCATTTTCTTAGATAAATCTGAAACAATAGCTTTACTGCTTCTTTCATCTACTATAACCTCTCCTGTGCCTTGCGTAATAGCGGCAGTTATTTGAGTTTTAGCATCAGCAGCTTTAATGTAGTTAAGGTTGTAGACCTTGGTTGTCAATGGCTGGTCCATTTCATTTATCATCTTTTTCATCAGAGAAAGTTTTTCGGGAATATCTATAAGAATAACCGTCCCGCTTGATTCATCTACGACTAATTTCCCCAGATCTGATTTTAACTGGCCTAAGGCATTAAAAACTACCGAGGGCTTAGCATAAGCAAGCTTTACCGTCTCTACCTTTCTATTGTCAATGTAATCCCGGCCGAAAATTTTTTTAAATTCAGCTTCGCTCATAACATAATAAATATTATCTTTTTTGTTTAAAGCCAGGCCTTGAGTTAAAAGGACTATATCTAAAACGTCATTAAAAGAGACGTTATTAAGGTAAATAGTAACGCGCCCTGAGATATCTTTGCTGGGGACAATTGTCTTTTTTGTCTTAAGAGAAAGTATGCGCAGAAGCTCTACAATTTCAACATTCTTTAAATCTAAAGAAATCTTATCTATCTGTTCATCATAATCAATATCGCCTTGCGCAAAAATAAAAGCCCCTAAAGGCGCTATCAGCAAAAATAATAAAAATAGGCAGATACCCCATTTCATAAATAGGGACAGCGACTTTTTGATAAAAAAGTCGCTGTCCCCTTTTATACCATTTATAATATTACCTGATTGCATTTCTCTCCTCGCGCCCAAAATCACTAGTGCCGCTTATAATTGTTGGCGTTATAAAAATAACTATTTCTGATTTTGTCTTTTCCTTTGTCTTCGTAGAAAATAAATGGCCTAAAATAGGCAACTTAGACAAATCAGGCAGCCCCTTAGCCTCTTTTAAATCACTATCTATCATCAACCCTGCTATAACTAACATATTTCCGTCTTTTACCTTAACCACAGTCTCCGATTCAGCAGTTTTAACTATCGGCACACGGCCACCTGCCTCAGTATCTAAATACTCCTTTACTGTGCTGATTTCAGGCTTTATTTTCATAGTAATAAAACCGTCAGAGCCAATAGTAGGAATAACCACCAGCTTAAGCCCGACATCTACAAAGTTGATGTTCTCTGCGGTAACTACAGAAGTTTCGCTTTGGCTTTGGCTAGAGGTAACATAGGCCTCGCGAGTCCCGACAAGAATCCTAGCCTCTTCTTTATTAACCGCCACAATCCTAGGGCGGTTAAGTATCTTAGTCTTTCCATATTCATTAATCATATTAATTATTATATTATAATGGTCCTGTGTCAAGGTTCCTATGCTAATTTTACCGTAATTAGCCAAAGCCGGGGTAACTGGAAATTTCGCTACTAAATCCAAATTATCCATATGCACAGACTTAAATATTTTTTCCCACTCAATACCGCTTTGAAATTTATCGCCTATCTCTACTTCAATAATCTCTCCAGTAATAAGCACCTGACGGGACTGTTCGTCTAATTCCTGCAAAAGGTTTTTAATGCGCGCCAACCTTTGAGGAAAATCATAAACCACCACTTTACCGCTTCTATCATCAGAGATAATCTGCCCTACCCCGGGGGTAATTAATTCATTCAGGTAATTTTTTATATCCCCAAAACGCGCATAATTAATATCAATTACTAAAGTTTCTAAAGGACGGTCTAATTCTTTAATAGCTTCTAAAATGACACTTAAAGATTGCGGAGTATCGGTTATAATAATAGTCCCGGTAGATTCATCGGCAATAATCTTGCCAAGGTCAGACTTTAAGGAGGTAATTGCATTGACGACATTAGAAGGCTTAGCATAAGTAAGCCGTATAGTACGGGTCTCTTTCCTCTCCCCGAATTTTTTCCCATAGGCCCGCTCATACTCTACCATAGTCATCACCTTTACTACGTTCCCCTTCTTCTCGTAAGCAAGATCCTGTAAGGTCACGATTACGTCTAACGCATCATCAAAACTTAAATTATCAATAAAAACCGAAACCCGGCCCCTTACTTCAGGAGAGGTAACTATGGTGATTCCGGATTTTGCAGAAATTATCTTAAAAAGCTCATTGATATCAACCCCTTTCAGATCCAAAGAAATCTTATCAATACTCTCTTGACTATCATCATTTACCCCGTCTAACTTAACCTCCTTAACTGCGCTTACCTGCGTACCTTCCTCTCCTGATAAAATTAACCCGGGATAAAATAAAAATAAAGATAAATATAAGAAAAAATAAAATAAAATCCTCATCTTAGCTCATAATCCTTTAGGCCATCTTGGGTAGATACCTGCAAGGTTACTGAATTGCGTGTTATATTTTTTACCTTATAAGATTCATTAAAAGTATCTCCTTTTTTAAGTATATAAGTCCTTGTGTCTTTTGCATTCTCAATCATAACCTCAGGATCAGCCGACCAAATAATACCCACCAATTTTAACGCTTTTATCTCTTCCGATAATTCTGTAGCTTGCTGTAGGTTTAATAAACCCTGAGGAGCGCTAAAAGGAAGAAATATATTCCTTTTTATATCCTTAAAGGAGGCAGATTTACGCAAACTCGCCTGCTTTTGCCCCATATTAATTAGCTGCTCTATCTGCCGAGAGCTAGCGTTATTAAAAGTCTCAAGGCTTAAAAGAGAAGTCCCAGGAGGAGTAAAGATAGTAAATAAAAAAACTAAAACTAAAAAAACAGCTGCTAAAATTAATCCTTTGTTAATATAAACTAAATCAATTTTTAGCTCCTTAATTTGAGATAATAATTTATTGAGGTTAAATTTTCTCTCTATTTTCTCTATAGCGGGCTTCTGTCCTTTGGGAAATGGGATTTGCTGTCCTTTTAAGGTAGTGGTATTATATTGACCTTCTATAAGCTTAAGGAGTCTTTCGTCAGAGCTCTGTTTATCCATAACTATAAGGCGCTTTTAGTTATTGCTTCTCTAATTATATCTGCATCAATTAAAGTTTTTTTGCTCATCAAAAAATTTCTTAATGAATTATGGCAAATTAAATTAATCCTGCGCGGATAACCTTGGCTATAACGGTAAACCTCGCTAACTGCTTCCTCTGTAAAAAGTTTTAGTTCAGAATCAAAACCAGAATGCTTCAAACGAAAATCAATTAAATCCCTTGTCGCTAATTCATCTAAAGGGTTTATTACATATTTAAGGACTATACGGTCATAAAAATTCTTAATCTCTTTTATTCTAGACAAGAGCTCCAACTGCCCCAATAAGACTAACTGCAAAAGCTTAAAATCATTAGTTTCATAATTTAATAAGACGCGTAAGATCTCTAAAGACAAGGGGTTAAGCTTTTGAGCTTCATCAACAACTAAAACTATAGTTTTATTCTCCTCCACCCCCTTCTGAAAGAGAAATTTTTTAATAACCTCTTTATAATCAAGTATTGTCGGAGAATCACCGATATCATCCTGCAGGTTAAAGGTACGCACTAACGACTCTAAGAATAACTCTGCGCTTTCAGCGGTTGGATCCAAGACCATAAAGAAGAGTATATCCAAACGCTCTTTTAGCATTTGAAAAAGTTTACGGGAAAGAGTAGTCTTGCCGACTCCTACATCACCTAAAATAACGCTTAAGCCTCTACGCAGACGTATTTCAATCAAAAGCCTGGTAAGGGCAGCTTTATGTTCATTGGATTCAAAGAAAAAATCGGGGTCAGGGCTATTAGAAAAAGGTTCCTTTTTTAACCCCAGCGCGGAATAATAGCTCATCCCATCAGCCCTTTCTTAATAAATCACATATAAGCTTTAATGAATACCCCCGGCTCTTAAGCTCAGAGACCTTCTTTAAGCTAGAACTGACTTCCTTGGAGCTGTAAAGACGATTATTAGCCTCTCTCTTTTTGACTTTTAAGAGCCCAAGGTTAGTATAGTAGTTAACCGTCTGATAAGATATGCTATGAATTTTAGTTATTTCAGCGGGAGAAATTAAGGATTCGGCCATTTGAGTCTCCTCTGTTAAAAGGATTATAGATATATGGTAAGTTATAGCACTTGATATAACTCTATATCAAATGATATAAAAGAATGGGGTTTTTGTCAAGAAGTATTTTTAATTTTTATTTAAATCTACCGTCGTGAAGGAAAAAAAGGCTAAAAGACTTTCTCCTTATTAGCAATGGCCTGATTAATTTTTTTAAGCATACTCTCTAAAGAAAATGGCTTAACCAGATAACCCACTATGCCCAATTTATAGGCTTTTTTAATATCCTTTGGGTCGCCTAACCCGGAAATAATAATTATCGGTATCCCGCAAGTACAAGAATCGTGATTTAAAATTTCACACACCTCAAAACCGCCTAGATCAGGCATCAATAAATCTAAGAGAATTAAATGGGGCTTAAAAGAACGAATTAAGCGCACAACATTTTTAGATACCTTGCAAACTTTAACATCAAAATTATTAGCAGTAAGAAAATCTTTTAGCAAAAAGAGGACCTCCGGCTCGTCATCTGCAATAAAAATACGTCTTTTTACCATCTTTATCTCCTCTTCTATTCCGTAAACCTTTTTTTAGATACCCCCGCTAATTAAAAAATCGCCGATCCTTTTTAAAGCTTCTTTAAGATTATCTAAACTTGAAGCATAGGATATACGAAGGTAGTCTTTGTATTCCCTGCCAAAGGCAGTCCCCGGGACCACTGCAACTCTCTTCTTCTTTAAAAGCCTCTGGGCAAAATCAAGAGCAGTCAACCCTGTTTTTTTGATATTAGGGAAAGCATAAAAAGCTCCTTGCGGCTTATGGCAAAGAAGCCCTAACTTATTTAACCCTTCAATAATAAATTCCCTTCTTCTTGCATACTCGCGTTTCATCTCCCTAACTTCCCTTTCCCCAGAATACAACGCTTCAGATGCTGCCATCTGAGAGACTGTAGGGACACACATGATAGTATATTGATGTATCTTGGTCATTCCTGCGATAATATCTTTAGGCCCACAGGCAAAACCTACCCTCCAGCCGGTCATCGCGTATGACTTAGAGAAACCATTAAGATAAATCGTATTCTTTTTAGCCTTAGGCAACGAGGGGAAGGCTACATGCTCAAAATCATAAGTTAAATCCCCGTATATCTCATCCGATATACATATAATCTTATTCTTTAAGAGAATCTCATTTATCCTGCTTAACTCTTTTCTCTTGTAAGAAACTCCGGTGGGATTACACGGGTAATTAAAAATTATCCCTTTTACCTTATCATCTATATGCCTCTCTAGATTTTTGGCGGTTAATTTAAACCCATCCTTCTGCGTATCTATATATACGGGGATGCCTGAGGCTAACTCCGCAAGCGGACCGTAAGAGACATAGTTAGGAGAAGGTATTAGGATCTTGTCATTAGGGTTTACAATCGTACGCAAAGCTAAATCCATAGCTTCACTTACCCCGACAGTAACCAGAATCTCCTCATCCGCAGAATACTCCATGCCGAATCTACTCCTTAGATAACGGCTTATACCCAAGCGCAGCTTGTATAAACCTTTATTAGAAGTATATGAAGTAAAGCCCTCTTCAAGCGCAGTTATCCCAGATTCACGTATCGCCCAAGGGGTAACAAAATCAGGCTCGCCTACGCCTAATGATATAACATCCTTCATTCCCAAGACTAAATCAAAAAAAGCCCTGATGCCTGAAGGCTGTATCTGCTCTACTTTATTAGATACGATATTTCTCATTGTTTTACTTTATTATTGCTTCTTGCTAAAACTTATCTTTTCGCATAAAAATCCTTTTAAAAAAATAGCAGCTAAAAAATATTTTATTAATAAGAGATAGCTATCCTTTTATTATCCTCTTTGCGCTTCAAGGCGACTCCGTCTTCTTTGTATTTTTTAAGCAGAAAATGCGTAGTCGTCTCGCGGACATTCTCAAGGCAGGAAAGTTTCTCTGCCACAAAGTTTGATACAGCATGTATATTCTTACCCTCCACTATCACAAGAAGGTCGTATGCGCCTGATATAAGATAACAACTTAAGACCTCTGGAAAGGAATATATCCGCTCGGCTATCCTATCAAAACCAACATCTTTCTGCGGAAGGACATTAACCTCAATTAAAGCGCGTACACATGATTCATTATTTCGAATTAAATCTTTATTCAAAACTGTCTTATATTTTAAAATCACCCCGTCTTTTTCATACTTTTTAATCTTATCCCTTATCTCTTGAGGGCTCCTTTTTTTCTTAAGCATCTTAGCGATATCCTCAGGAGCTGTGCGCGCATCTTTCTCTAATATCTTAAGTATCTCATCCATCTTTTCCCCTTTCGCTTAAATACGGAAAACAGCCGCATTACCTCTTTTATGCGCAGAGTGTAAAATCAAACTCTTTACCTTTCTTACCTTATCTAAAGACGACAACTGCTTTAACCCCTTCTCGAGCCGCATCAATATATCATCAAGCTCATTGTATGTAAGTCCTAGCTCTGCTTCATCAGTTTGGCCCCTCCAAAGTCCGGCACTAGGAGCTTTAGAAATTATCCTCTTTGGGATATTTAGCTCTCTTGCCAAATCTCTTACTTGAGATTTTAACAACCCCGCCAAAGGAAGTATATCTGCCCCGCCATCCCCAAACTTAGTAAAATACCCTATAGATACCTCTGATTTATTGCTTGTACCGCAAACAAGGTAATTAAACTTATTGGCAAAGTAATAAAGCGCAGTCATGCGCAGCCTAGGTTTAAGATTAGCCTTAGCAAGGATGCCTGCCGAAGGTAAAAGCTTTATAAAAAGCTCATAAACCTTAGTTAGGTCTATATTTTTTGCCTTTAGTTTAAGCGCCTTTACAACTAACTTAGCATCCTTTAAATCCTCTCTTATGCTATTGCAAGGTAAGATTAAAGCTAATACATTCTCTCTCCCAACTGCTTGTAAAGACAATTCGGCAACAACTGCTGAATCTAACCCTCCGGATAACCCTAAAACAATCCCCCTAGCCCTTGCAGACTTAACCTTTTTTTTTATCCAAGTTACAATCTTCTTCTTCATTAAAATGAATTATATACTAGGGGAAATCCCGGGTCAAGGAGATATTCTGCTTTAAATTATACTACCCCTAAACGCTCTTTCTTAAGATAGATCATCAATATTGAAATAGCCGCCAAAGTTACCCCTGATATACGTGATGCCTGGCCAAGGGTCAAAGGTCTAAGCCTGCTTAATTTTTCCTTTGCCTCGTTGGATAACCCCGGAATATCAGTATAAACTATACTATTAGGAATTTTTATCTTCTCAAGATGCATAAACCTCTCAACATCTTTTATCTGCCTGCTTATGAACCCGCTATACTTTACCTCAATCTCTATGCCCTTAGACACATCAACCTCTACACCTTTAAGCTCTTTATAGTTATACTCCTTAAAGTCATCCAGCCCTACACCGGGCCTTTTTAATAAACTTTCAAGCGTTGCCTCTTTTTTTAATCTCTCTGCTTTAAAAGATTTAACCCGAGTATCCCTTAAAAAAAGTATCCCCTTTTTAATCTCTTCAGCCTTAACTAAAGACTTTTTATAAAGACAATCTTTAACTAACCCTAAGTCATAACCTATTTTGCTTAAGCGTATATCCGCATTATCCTCTCTTAATATAAGCCGGTATTCTGCCCGCGAGGTAAACATACGATACGGCTCCTCAACCCCCTTAGTAACAAGGTCGTCAATTAAGACGCCGATATAACTTAAAGCGCGGTTAAGTATTAACGGTTCTTTTTTGCTTATGCTTAAAGCCGCATTAATCCCGGCAATCAACCCTTGCGCTCCAGCTTCCTCATACCCGGTTGTGCCATTAATCTGTCCAGCAAGATATAAGTTTCTAATTTTTTTTACCTCTAAAGTAGGAAAAAGTTGAGTCGGGTCAAAGTAATCATACTCTATACCATAACCAAACTTAGTTATCTTGGCTTTTTCTAACCCCACAATAGAGCGGATTATAGCCTCTTGTGTATTTTTCGGCAGAAAAGTAAACAGCCCGTTACAATAATACTCATCAGTATCTATGCCTTCGGGCTCTAAGAATACCTGGTGCCTCTCTCTATCAGGAAAACGCATGATCTTATCTTCTATAGAAGGACAGTAACGCGGGTTTACCCCCTCTTTAAGGATAGCTAAAAACTCTTTATCCTTTAAAGAGGAAGCGATTATCTTATGCGTCTTATCATTAGTATAAGTTAAGTAACATGGTTTTTGTTTTAAATTTATCTTCTTGGTAGCAGAAGAAAAAGGCCTTATCCTGCTATCTGCAAATTGGGGCGCCATCTTAGAAAAATCAATCGTCCTTTTGTCAAGGCACATTGTAGTGCAAGTCTTAAACCGGCCCATTTTAAGCCCGGCACTTTTTAAACTTAAAGGCAATCTCTGACTAACAGGCTCATTAACCCTGCCTCCTTTATACTTATCTAAGCCAATACGTATTACTCCGTTTAAAAAAGTCCCCGCAGCAAGAATAATTTTTTTTGCGAGGATTACCTCTTTACCACATCTAACTCCAACTGCCCTATCTTCCTTAATAATACCTGTCGTTTCCTTTTCTATAAGAGTAAGATTTTTTTGACTTGTTACCCTCTTTTGCATATATCTTTGATAAATCTTTCGGTCTGCCTGAGCCCGGGATGAATGAACTGCCGCTCCTTTAGAAGCATTGAGAGTGCGAAACTGTATCCCGCTAAAATCTATAGCATGAGCCATCTCTCCCCCTAAAGCATCTATTTCACGGACTAATTGCCCCTTGCCTACTCCTCCAATCGCCGGATTACAACTCATAAGCCCAATGGTCTCTTTTCTAAAGGTAACTATCGCTGTCTTACGCCCCATCCGCGAAGCTGCCAAACCAGCCTCTATCCCGGCATGCCCTGCACCTATTACTATAATCTCGTAATTCTCCATCGCTAAAAAACCTAATCCTAAAATAATTATATAAATAAAGGGGCCGGATATAACTCCGGCCCCATAAGAGATAAAACCAATGCCTTACTCTTTAGATAAATCCACTAAATACGGCAGTATCTGATTACCTAAAAGTTCTCCGATTGAGCCTAAGGCTGCTGCCCGCTCTGAAAAACTCATTGAGCCATCAGGCCTAATATTCCCCCCGCATATTAATAGCGGAACAGGATCTGCAGTATGCGCTTTGATTGCGCAGGCAGTAGAGTGATCTGCGGTTATAGCAACAATAGTATTAGCGATATCCAATTTAGGTAAGAGACTTGAGAAGAAATGTTTGTCTATTGCCTCTATACTCTCTTTTTTATTCAAGAAATCTCCATCGTGCGCAGGCTCATCAGGGCCTTTTAAATGCACATAAATTCCGTCATACTTTTGCATAGAATCTAACGCTATCTTTGCCCAAATAGGATAATCCACATCTAAATGGCCGCTTGATTGAGGAACTTCAATAACATCTATCCCCGTTAAAAGTGCTATTCCCTTCTCAACAGGCATCTGCACAAAAGAACCAAACTTTAAATTAAATATGCTTAAAATAGAAGGAAATTTAGGCAACCGATCCCCTGCGTCACGCGAGAGGATTAAATTTCCCGGCAACTTTCCTTCACTAATCCTCTTCTTGTTTATTGCTGATTCATTTAATACCTTTATAGATTTTTCAGTAAATTCATTTAAAAGCTTAGAAGACTCTTTAGCGCTTAAGTCCTCCTCATGTCCTTGTATAGGTACAGATACCGCTACCCTATTTTCAAACTCATCTAAGGCTACGCCAAATACTCCGTAACGGCCATAAGCAGGGTCTGTATTAGTAATCCAACCTGATAACTTCTGATGCATCCCTCTTATCACTAATATCCCGCGGTGTCCAATAGTACTCTTAAACTCAAATGTAGCGCTAGACAAAGTAACCTTTGCATTTATCTCCTTAGCTAAAGCAGCGGCTTCTTCTGTAGAGAGGTTTCTCCCCACGCGGCGGTCTTTTATAGTCTTTAGGTCATCGCCTACCGTAGCAAAATTAACTCTAAAAGCAACATCCCCATCATTTATATTCAAACCTTCGGCAAAAGACTCTAATGGCCCGCGTCCGGTATAATACTTATGCGCGTCATACCCTAATAGGCTGATTACCGCTACATCCGACTCCGGGGCAATACCTTTTCCTACGGGATAAACTATCCCTGTTCTGCCTGACTGCGCTAACCTATCCATATTAGGAGTAACTGCCGCTTCAAGCGGGGTCTTTCCTCCCAACTCTTTTATCGGCAAATCCCCTAAACCATCAAGCACTACATAAAGAATTTTTTTCATCTTAATCCCCTTATTTAACTATCAAACTGATAAACAAAATAATCGAATAACTAAATCAACACTTAGAAAACCCGCAGGCATAACACTTCATACACCCTTCTTCATGGCGAAGAGCTCCCCCGCAATCAGGGCATACTCCAACAATATCCCCGCGGCTAGTGCTATTATTAATCTCAGTTACTACTTGCTCATCATCAGAAGAGTGCTTCATCGCTATTGGAGCTACTTCAAGCCCTTCTTTTGAGGTTTGCGTATTTACCAACCTTCTCTCTATTACTCTGGCAATAGCATCAGCACAAGAAAATATACGTTGCCCTTTCTCCCAAGAAGGAGACGGACAGCGGATATTCCTAAGCTGTTCAATAATAGATTTGACCTCTACTCCTGTACGAAAACCTAAAGAGACTAATCTGCCTATGGCTTCAAGTTGGGAAGCAGCGCACCCCCCGGCTTTACCCATTTGAGTAAACAATTCAAATGGCTCTCCTTTTTCGTCAACATTTATAGTAACGTAAAGATTCCCGCAGCCGGTTGGGACCTTTGTCGTTGTGCCAAAAATTACCTCCGGTCGAGGCCTAGGCGCAATCTCTTTCTTAAAATCCTGCTTAAAGGTATCTGTCTTTATGCTCTTGTCTTCTTTAGAGCTACCAATATTTAAGACCTGTTCCTCTCGGCTCTTATCGCGATAAACAGTTATCCCCTTACACCCTAAATCATAAGCTAAAAGATAGGCCTCACGGACATCTTCGATAGAAGCCTCCTCTGGAAAGTTTATTGTCTTTGAAGTAGCATTATGTACAAACCTCTGAAATGCCGCCTGCATACGCACATGCCATTCAGGAGATATATCGTGGGCAGTAACAAAAATCTTTTTTACATCCTCAGGCACCTCTTCAATATGCGCAAGGGAACCGCTCTTAGCAATCTTCTCCATCAATTCACGGCTATAAAAACCGCGCAAACGCGCCACCTCTTCAAATAAAGGATCAACCTCTACTAACTTATCATTGTCCATTACATTACGGTAATAAGATATCGCAAACAACGGCTCAATCCCAGAAGAGCACGGACCGGCAATAATACTAATTGTCCCTGTCGGAGCTATCGTAGTAAGAGTGGCATTGCGCATCTTAGCCGTTGCGTTCTTCTTATCATAGATACTTCCTTTAAATGCAGGAAAGGCACCCTTTGCCTTGCCTAACTCTAAAGATTTTTTAACCGCTTCATCTAAAATAAAAGACATAACCTTCTCAGCCAAGGCAACCGCCTCGTCGCTATTATAAGGTATATTCAAACGTATAAGCAGAGAAGCCCAACCCATAACCCCTAACCCAACCTTGCGGGTCGCTTTTGTCGCCTTTTCAATTTGCAAAAGAGGAAACTTATTCTCGTCAATTAGATTATCTAAAAAATACACAGCTAAATGCGTCACCTCTTTTAACCTATTCCAATCAATCTCATAAAGCCCGTCTCTTTGCTTGCAAATCAAAGAAAGGTTTATTGAACCTAAATCACAACTCTCATAAGGAAGTAAGACCTGCTCCCCGCAAGGATTAGTAGACTCATACTTGCCTAATTTAGGGGTAGGATTAAATTCATTCATCCTGTCAATAAAGATCACCCCAGGCTCTCCGTTCTTATGCGCCTGCTTTACTATTAAGTCAAATACCTCCTTAGAGTTAACCTTCTCTACTACCTTTTGAGTATGGGGATCTATCAAATCATAATCCTCATTCTTTTCTAACTTGCGCATAAATTCATCGGTTAAGGCGATAGAGATATTGAAATTATTAATCTGCTTATTATTATCTTTACAGGTAATAAACTCTAAGACATCCGGGTGGTCTACCCTTAATATGCCCATGTTAGCGCCACGCCTTGTCCCGCCTTGTTTTACCGCTTCGGTCGCCGCATCATAAACGCGCATAAAAGATATAGGCCCCGAGGCAACACCCCCAGTAGTCTTAACTACCGCATTTTTCGACCGAAGGCGCGAAAAGGAAAAACCCGTCCCTCCACCAGAATTATGGCTAACAAAACCATTCGCCACATAAGAATGTTTATAAGGAACAGTTAAGTCATACACTACGCTCTTGCCGCAATGTTTTATACTGCTTATTTTCGTATAGAATAAGTTATCCTGTAAAAACTGCTTAAGGAATTCGGGGCCTAAGCCATCTTCTTGCATAAGCAATGCCTTCTGCCGGGTTAACTGGCGAAAGCCGGATGGCCTATGGATTATTCCTTCTATAAAATCTGCCGCCCTTCTTCTTTCTAAGATATCTTCCAAGCTATTATACCAAGAACTTAAACGATTCTTCTGGTTCGGGATTATCTGCCCTTTAGTAAAAATCTCCTCAATATTAACGGAACTTAACCTTTCTTGCTTAGCGCGGATTAAAAATCCTATCTTATCCCTAAAAATAGCAAATCCTGACTTATTACAAACTGAGACTTGATAACTATCTGTATCCGGACGGTATGTTTTTTGCGTAGGTATCCCTAAATAAAGCATAATGACCTGTAATTCTTCTGCCAAAGCGCTTGATGTAGTACTTAAAGCAATATGCCCGCTCTTCCTTATACAGCCATCCGTAGAAAAAAGCCCTCTTAAAAAACCACATATATAATCTTCTCCCGCGTTTTTAAGAATCTTAGGGATCCTTGCGCTACGCGCTGAGGCTTTGGTTATGCCTAAAGACGCAAACCATTCTTTAAGTTCAACGCTAAGAAGAGCTACCTCATAACAACTCTTCTTTTCATATCTACTCACACTTGGTTTTTTGTTAAATAGTTCTAAGGAGATTTTAGAGATGTAATCAACAAGCTCCCGGCTCTCTTCTCCAACGCTAAACCTGATTCCGTCGCGATGGTTAGAGCCATCGCCTATATACATCCCCCATAATTCTGCCAATTGCACAGAGAGGAAGCTTGGAATCTTTACCCTCTTTAAGTTAAAAGACCCGTTATTAACCGGATGATAATCATACTTAAAATTAGAAAGCTTTACTACTTCTCTACCATGCCACTTAGCGGGCTTTAAAACCACCCAATCATCCGGGCTTAAATCTTTTATCTTTTTCCATGCATAATTGCCATTTTCATCAATAATAAATAGGCGGTGCTTAGCAGTGCCTCTAATTGCATATCCTTTTTCAGTAACTACTTCAAAAATATCTTTGGTTCCATTTTTATGTATTTCGCTTACCTTATAATACCCCTCTTCGGTAAGTATCCTCTCTCCGGGAGAAACATCTTTTAATTCCTTTAAACCGCTATCAACCATAACAATAGTTTCTGGGACAAGGCACTTATGGATCATAGCAGTTGCTTTAAGACTCTCAAATATAGAGTCCATGGAATCTTCTATCGGAAGGACAAAACAAGCAGATAGTTGCCCTAAATCCTTACCGGCGTTCATAAGGCAAGGGGAATTAGGGAGAAACTCCAAAGAAGCCATCATATTGTAAAACTCTTCCTCTAACACCTTAATCTCTTTTTCTGTTTTTCCGTATAACCTATCTGCCGAAGCAATTGCAGAGGCCACTCTTCTAAAAAGCTCTTGCGGGGTTTCTACAACTTTCCCCTCTTCATCTTTTTTCAAATACCTTCTTTCTAAAACTTTCAATGCATTTTCGGATAATTTTGGCTTCATAACAATCTCCTATTAGAAAAATTAAAAAGACATTTTATTTTTATAGACAATAATAACACAAGAGACATTTACTTGTCAATAAAAAATTACAATATATTGTGCTTTAAGAACGATAGATATACAACTGATTGTATTAAAAAAATTAAAGGCTTCGGCAGGATTCCCTTACGATTAGTTCCGTCGGTAAAATAACTTTTTTTACTTGGCTTCCTTTTTTTAAGGTCATCAACCTATTTAATTCCTTTACCCCCTCTTCCGCCATCTTAATTAAAGGCTGTCTAACTGTAGTCAATGCCACGGGCCCGTAAAGCCCTGAGGGGTTATCATCAAATCCTACAATAGATAAATCCGTAGGGATACTCTTGCCCATCTCGCGCGCTAAAGTCATAACCTCAAGTGCCATTGAATCTGAAGCCACAAAAACTGCCGTAGGGATATTAGAAAGCTTAAATAAAGTCTCTGCTGCAGACCTAGCCTGCCCCCTAGAATAATCTGTTTTTAATATATACTCTTCTCTTACCGGGATATTATTCTTTTTTAATGCCTGAATATACCCCTCAAGCCTTAAGGCTGCTGCCTGCGTTGTTATGTCTCCTGTAATATGCGCTATTTTTTTATGCCCTAGGCTTACCAAATAATTAACTGCGTTTTCTGCGCCGCCTACATTATCAATAGCCACACAACTTACCGGCAGGTCTTTAACATAATTATTTATTACAACTGCTGGTGTGCCTGAAGTTATTGCTTCTTCTACCTGAAAACGGGTACCGATAATATCCGAAAACATAACCCCCCCCACGCCCTTTAAATTAAGCGGGGCTCTCTTATGGCTATCAGTTAGATGAAGCAAAAGGTCTAGATTAAAAACTTCGCAGAGGTTTCCCGTAGCGCGAATTAACTCTAATGCATAAAAAGAATAAAATACCCCTTCGTAGCGAGGGATAATTAAAGCAACCACATTGCTTTTTCCCGTAGCAAGCCTTTGGGCAAAAACCGAAGGTTGGAATTTTAACTCTTTTATAGCGCTTAAAACCTTAAGCCGGTTTTTCTCCTTTACCGTCCCAACCTTATTAATAACTCTAGAGACGGTAGTGATAGAAACCCCTGCTCTTTTAGCAACATCCTCTATAGAGATACTTCCGGTGGGATTCTTCTTAATGCGTGCCATTTAATAATTACCTTACTGTATCGCCGATTTTTATTGTAGAACCTTGCTGCTTTATATCACAGGCAGAGATGTTCCGTCGTACCTGCGTAACCTCAATATTCGCAATAGGCTTATCATTCCTATAAACCCTAAGCGTATCACCTACCTTCACGCCTGCCTCTTCCCCTAAATCAATAATTACAAAATTATTCTCCTTATTCACCGCCATAATTTTTCCTATAAGGCTAGAGCCTGTATCATCCTGATGGTAGTAAGCCGGATCTTTAGGTTTTACTACTATAGCAGGCAAATTTACCGATTCCTGCTTCTGCCCCTTAAGAGGTTCGCCTGACCTTACACTCTCTATCCTCTCTTTAAGGTTATTAATCTGATTTAACCTTTCGGTAAGCATAACCTCCATCTCTTGGGCCCTATGCTCAAGGTTAGATCTTTCTTCATTTGCCTCTTGAAGCTTTCTCTCCAAATCTACCTTGCGCAAGTTAAGCCTATTTAT
Organism: uncultured Planctomycetales bacterium; assembly: GCA_964542785.1. Classification (GTDB taxonomy): domain Bacteria; phylum Omnitrophota; class Gorgyraeia; order Gygaellales; family Profunditerraquicolaceae; genus Sherwoodlollariibacterium. The sequence goes on along the minus strand of CAZIUK010000003.1, from coordinate 30,687 downwards.
CTGCCTGGTTAAAACAGAGTTCTCATTACGTATAAGTTTATAGCTATCCTGAATTTGAGTTTTATCGTTCTTTTCCCTTACTAACTCCTGCGCCAAACTATCCAATAATTTTTTATTATAGTCTAACTGCCTGCTTAAATCGTCCTTCTCCCGCTTTAAATTATTTAGCTCTAACTCAAAAGAACCCTTTTCTCTTTGCAACTGCTCATTATCTATCTGCAACTTTTTAAGCTCTCCTCTTAAATTATTCAGCTGAAGCTCAAGGTCAGTCTTTGTTTTTAGTATATCTGCCCAATAAACATCATTTGCCTGTGGGGCAGAAGACTGTTGAGTCTCTTGGACTGCCAAAGCAGGGCGCGCTTGAGATTTTAATTTTTCTACCAACTCTTCCCGAGCTTTATTTACTAATATATATTTTTTTTCAAACTCCGCCTTATCCTGATAAGCCTTATCTAAATCAGCATTTAAAGAATTTATCTTATCCTGATAGGCGCGCAAATCAGCAGTAAACCTGTCTATCTTTAAAGTTAAACTTACATTCTCCTTCTTTAGCTCGTCTCGTTCGTGCGTCAACTGCTGTCTATCGCCAGCTGACTGAATTAAAAGAAAAGCGCAGACAACCGCAACCCCAATGAGGCCTACAATAATAAACTTTTCCTTCTGCTCCATCTATCCTCCTTAATTTATGCTTGCGCAAAAACCCTTTGTATTACTATACTGGCTGCTCCTAAGGCAACTGAGTTTTCCCGCAATTGAGAAAAAACTATTCTTAAGCCTTTGGTAGATTCGCTAAAAGCCCAATCATTTACAGTACTATTTACCTCTTTTAAAAAACTATCTCCTGCATCTTCTAGCCCTCCCCCAATAACAACCATCTCAGGGTTAAGAAGATTCACTAAAAAAGCTATTTTAACCCCTAACCTCTTTGCCGCTCTTATAATAGCTTTTGAAGCCTGCTCATCACCTTGCCAAATAAGATTAAATAGAGTCCTTAAATCTGGTTTCCCCGTATCTTTAAGCATCTTAAGATCTGTCTCCCAAGGCTTAACAAAACATTCAGGGCCTAAATCACAGTTAAAGATATCCTCTTCTTTATGGCTATAAATAGCTAACTCTCCTGCATACCCTTTTGCCCCACGGTAAACATCTCCATTTATCATTATGCCACAACCAACTCCGGAGAACATATATATAATATTCTTATACCCCTGCCCAGCGCCAAACCACTGCTCCCCAAAACATGCGCTGGTAGCATCATTTTCAATTAGACAAGGAAACCCGAATTCTTTTTCTATAAGTTCTTTAAGAGGCAGGTCTAAAGAAAGATAGGTATAATAGCGATCCGCCTTTTGGGGCCAGTGTATTAAGCCGGTATCTTTATTAACTAACCCTGCAACCCCAATGCCAATCCCTTTAATCTCGGAAGAATATTCTTTAGAGCGCCTCAGTATTTCACGTATAATCTCCAGAGCACACTCAGATATCTCTTTAGCCAAAACTTTTGGTCTTGCGGTTTGAGTCTTAGTAATTATATTCCCCTTAAGGTCCACTAATACTCCGACCATATTGGTAAGATTTAAACCCACGCCGATAACAAATCCGGCTTGCGGGTTTAAATCTAAAAGCAAAGGCCTTCTGCCCCCTTCAGAGATATCAAGCTCTTTTTCAAAGACCAAATTGTTTTTTATAAAATCATTTATATAATTAGATATGGTAACGACATTGATACCCATATCCTTAGAGATCTCCGGCCTACTTAGCGGACCGCGTTTTCTTAAAATATCTAAAATTTCAATATTGCGTTTTCCTTTTTCGCTAGAGACCTCTTTATCGAAATCAAAATTGCGCATAAAAACATTTCCTTTATCTCCGTGGCAAAATATACTGAATTATTTATACTACTAAATAAAACATAAGTCAAGTATTATTAAGAATTAATGAGAAATGCCCAGGTTGTAAGGATTACCTGACATCTACAAAGTCAAAGGCATAATCTGTTATGCCTGTTGGCGAGATTAAAACCAGACCTACTATCTTTGTCCCAGGATTTTTATAGGATAGGTTAAACCCGGGATCCTTTACCCCGGGTTCAGCCCCTCCTAAATCCCCTGACCAGAGATACTGTACCTCAACATTAAAACAACCGCTTGCAGCAAGATAAACGTAAGAACTTATATTTATGTCTTCAGTTAATTTAGGCATATAAATATTCGGCCTTAAACCAACCTTACTCATGCCTAAACCCGAAAACTCTTTTCCAAGAGAAGCATCCATAAAAAATCTAAGGTTATGCTCCATAGGCTCTTTATCCTCTACCTCTTTTAATCTCTTCTTAGCCGCCAAAACGAGGTTCGTTTCTTCACTTATTTGAGAATTGCTAATTAATTTATTGTAATAATTTTTAGCGGCAGCGGTATCCGCCTCCCACTGCTTTATTAATCCTAACTGGTATAAACTACTTAAAGAATAAGAAGTTAAATCCTGCTTATCGGCAAGGAGCTTAAAATACCCTTCCCCTTCTTTAGGGTCCCTCAAGGCATAGGTAAAGATAACGCCGAGTTTAAAAATAACCTCTTGAGCATAACGGCTTTCAGGATAATCCTTTAAAAGCATTAAATAAATATTCTTTGTCTTTTCAAAAGATTTATTCTTCTCCAAGTTAAACCCACGCATATAAATTAAATCTTCGTCAAAAGCATCTATACCGTCTATGTCCTCTATCTTCTGAAAAATACTTTCAGCATAATCTAAATCATAATGCCCTGAGTCTTTATAAGAAAATAACCTCGCTACTTCCTTTAATTCTTTTAAAATATCCTCTTGCAGAAAAGAGTCATTAATTCTTGTCATATAGGTATCATAAATATTCTCTGCTAACTCTAAGTTCCCTTCTTGATAAAATTGAACCGCTAATTTTTTTAATTCTTCATCTTTTATATCTAACCTTGTAAGTAAAGCAACATACAACCTATACGCCTCTTTAGACCTGAAGCTCTCTTGGTAAGAAAAAAGGGTATCCGCAACCTCTTTTAAAAGGCTTGGGTCATCGCCAAATTTTGCATACCCTTGTGCAGAGGCCATTAAGTCTAAGAGCGCATCCTCAACAAAAGAATCCTGCTGGTCTTTATGGAACCTATAAAGAAGGAGCCTCGCCTCAAGAGACTCCCGGCTATCCTCAGGTAAAGAGATAATAACTAAACCGGCTTCTCTTGCTATATCATTTCGGTAATTATTCCCCATGGCAAAATACTCATCCCACCCCTTAGACTCCTCTAAATACTTTAACTGCTCATAACGCGCTAATGCTATATTGTAATTTAACAATCTATTTGCTTCTTTGTTTGGGCACAAGCTTTTTAGAAGCTCCACAAACTCCGAATACCTATTCTCTTTTAGATACCCGCTCTTAGCCTCATTAAGGCATCCTCTAACAAGATTATTATCCAAAACTCCTTCGCAGGCGCATTTTTTTAACTCATCTAAGTCAAAGGCAAAAATTTTTACCTTTGGAAAAAAAATAAAAAATAGAAGTATAATAAATAAGGTTATTTTTTTCATTTTTTATTCCTTTTATTTTTATTTAAGCCCGGCTCATTCCAAAATTCCCTTACAACATAATACGCTTTCCTTGGCAGCCTTTTATTTATCCCGCACTCTTCTTCTTTTAAAAGCTCTACCAAGCCGAACCACTCCTCATTCATATTCTTATTCCCTTCAGCCTTGATATCAAAATAATAACTGCTATTAGACCAATTTGAACCGGTATCATGCACGCTCCAACTATCCGGATTATGTTCATCATGCTTCCACCATTCATCCGTCCATTCAAACATTGCTCCACCAAGGCAGTTTCCCGCGCCATCTATATTGCCGGCTAAGTTTTGATAAACCTGCCGCCACTGCGATTCTAAGAAAAAAGCCTGCATATTCTGGTCTTCTTTTTTTAAATACGCATCATACGCATCCGCGCCGAACTCAGATAAAAATATAGGCTTATCAAAGGTAAGCCGAAGCGAGTTAAAAAGGTTGCCGAAGGTTTTTCCGCGATAAATTATACAAGCAACTATGTCTATATCCGGGGCATATTCTTTGGCAAACTCTAACCCCACAAGCTCTCCGTTCCCTAACGCCACCGGATGGTCTTTATCAATCTTTTTTATCTCTAACGCTATCTCATTTACAAAAGAATAATAAACCTTAGCGCGCATCGCCTTTTGTTTCTGAGGGTCGGTCTCTTTGTCAATGTCCTCATTACCCCAAGGATTAACATGCCCTAAACAAGAATAATTATTCTCATTCCCTAAAACCCACATTAGGACCCCGGGCTCGTCCTTATACTCTTTGACCATATTTAAAACCTCTTCTTTTATCTTCTTCTGAAACCTTTTATCTCCATAAAAAGGACAGGGAAACTCCCAAAAACCGAGCCAATCTCCTAATATAGTGCGTATGCCGTGCTTCTCATATAAATACCTTATAACTCTTTTTACCTCTTCCGGTTCGCCCTGCACCTGATATACCCTTATAGCATTAACCCCCATCTTCTGCATAAGCTCGCCGTCTATCTCCCAAGGCTTATTAGGATCACCCCACCAATTATATTCATGGTTTTGGCCTATAGGTATAGGATTATAACAAACACCTTTTATAACATAGGGCTTGCCTTCCACGATGAGCTGGTAATGGCTGTTCTTTAACTTTTTAACAAAGGCTTTTGGCATAGGCCTTACAGCCGCGCCTAAATTAAAAATAACTAAAATAAAAATAGGGATGGCTCTAAAAATAAAGCAGAAGTGTCCCCAAAGACAAAAAGGGGACACTTTTAAAACGGCACAAGAGCCGTCCCTGATTTTTTTATTCGAATTTAATCTCATCCAAATAAAACTCAGCGCCTTCAGGATTATTATCTGCGTTAGCAGATAAGCAGAATCCGCTGATAATATAGGACATATCCTTGCCTTTTAAGTCAATGGTATATTTTGTCCATTCCTTATTTAAAATAACCGGGCCAATTACTGCCGAATCAGAATCAGAGAACTCTCCCATTACTCCTCCGACTTTAAACTCCTCAATACGCTCTTCTCCTTCAGCCCCTTTAGCCCAAAATGTAAGGCTTTTAGCTTTAGACAAATCGTATCCTGCGTCAACTGTCCCCCAATTATGAGCCGGGTTTTGCCAGTATATACCTGCCCAACCAGCACCCTGCGCCTTTTTAGCACTATAAGATAATTTAATGCAGGTATCTCCTAAATACGGATCTTCTTTAGATATATCATACTTTAAATCGCCAAAATCACCCATCCAACCCGAAGGGATAAAATGATTGTTCATAGAAGACCTGTCAGAAAAAACATAAAAAGGCATAGCTTCTTCTTTTTTTCCTTCCGGTTTCATAGAAGAATCTGCTTCAAATTTAATATCGTCAATGTAGAAGGTTGCACCATCGGGGTTTAAATCCGCATTCGTCACCCAAGAAAAACCGCCATTTATATAAGTAAGGTCTTTCCCGGCAAGGTTAATAGTATATTGCTTCCAAGAATTAGTTAGTTCTACAGGGCCCATCTCAATAGTTGCTGAATCCGGGTAAATACCCTTTAAACCTCCGACTACAAACTTATGTATTACTTCTCCTCCCTTTGCCCCACGCGCCCAAAAGGTAAGTTTGGTCATACCGGAGAGATCAAATCCACTCTTCTTATTCCCCCAGTTATTAGGAGAGCTCTGCCAATATACTCCAGCCCATCCTTGTTTTTGGGATTTCTTGGCGCTATAAACAAATTTCATAGAAGTCGTCCCTGAATACGGATTATCTGCTGAATTATCATCAAGGGTAATATCCCCTGTATCCCCCATCCAACCGGCAGGGATATAATGATTATTCTTGGCGTTCTTATCAAAATAAACCACAAACTCCTTAGGCTGTGCCTGAACTGAATGAGCCATAGGCAAAATCAAGCCTAACATTAACAAGACTACCAATATTTTTTTCATTGCCGCACCTTCCTTTCCTTCTTTTTAACTTAATATATATCTTACTCCATTATTTATATTTTTTATTTTTATATACCTGTTTATTCTCCACTCCTTTCTCCTCCGATTTCACCTCCACATCTCTTGATAAGTGTAATAAGCTTTACGCAGATGCCTAAAAAACGGGCTCTCTTTTCCATCCCCTTGCCCGCATAAGCCTAACCACTCTTCAAGCATATATCCTCCCGGGAATGGACCTGCCCAAAGCCCTTTAGTATCATGGATAAATGGCTCATAACCCTTCCACCACTCATCCATCCACTCAAATATTACTCCGCCTAAAGCATTCCCTTCTCCTTCTCCAAAAGCCATGTTAAAGGCTATATCTTCCCAAGAACCTTTATGGTAAGATGCCTGAAGCTCCTCTGCCTCAAGCAAAGACTTCCCCTCTACATATGCAGAACAACCATACTCAGTAATAAAGGCAGGTATGCCTGCCTCCTCTTTAACACTCTTCCAGAAACGGCCAAAGCCGTAGTCTCCGCGGTAAGAATTAGCCCCAAAAATATCTATATCCGTAGAACTCTTGCCAAACCTATCTAGATAAAGTATATCTCCACTACATATAGCCACAGGATGGTCAGAATCAATAGATTTAATGATCTTAGCCACTTCATTGGCAAATTTAAAAAAAGCATCCGGATCAGTATTAGCATTACACGCATACCCGTAGACATTTTCATTTCCTAAAACCCAAAATAAAAGATACGGCTCATCCTTATGTTCATAAACCATCTTTTTAACCGATTCAATCATATTCTTCTTATGTTCCTCGTTATTATAATCGGTCCCCGGATCCCACGCAGCACCTGAGCCTAAAGCATATTTACCTAAAAAATCCCCCAGAATTACGCGGATACCATAAGTATTATACATATCCCTTAAAACCTCTTTATTTACTTTCTCAGGATGATGATAAAGCCTTATGGTATTTACCCCCATATCTTTCATTAATTTAAAATCCCCAATAGGTAAATTAGGGTTAGTATCTAAAAAAGCATCGTACGGCCCGTCTGGCCTCTTATTGTTATTAAAATCATCCTCCATCCAGCTGGTCAATGTCCCCTCATCTGGGGATTGCCCGACCTTAGTTGCAGTATAGGTAATCCCTTTTATTATATAAGGTTTCCCTTCTACCATAAGTTGCCAGTCTCCATTTTCATACTGCACTGTATAAACCTTGCCCGCCCCTGACTGCCTTTTAATCTTCAAGGGCTTAATACTATTTTTAGAAGATACCTCAGTTCTCTTGACTTTAACAAACTTGCCCGGACTTACTACTGCAATGTCGTTCGCAACATTATTATCATACCCATTAACAATCTTTATATCTGCACCCTCAAGTTTATACCCTAACTGAGGATTATTCTTAAGAATAAATTTTATCTTAGAAAGAGCAGCTTGGCCTACATACCAAGGGGTCTTAAAGTATGTCCACCCATAACTCCCGGGAAAATGAACAACAATAGCATAATAACATTTAAGCGCATGTTTTATCAAACCTGCCTTCTCTAAAATTAATGCCGTATAGAATAATTTTACCCCCTGCGGCTCTGAAGCTGTGGCCCATTTAAAAAATGCAGCCTCTAAATCCGGGGATTGGAGAAAATCCCAAAGCTCCCCTTCAAGTCTCTTTTCTTTTAATGCGTTTTTAAAAGCAGGATCCCACCTTACAGAAGTAGAGTTAGGATAAATGCCTTCACCTACTGCGGCAATTAAACCCGCCTGATCAGTAACATGATACTTATAATCCTTTGTCCCTACATTCTTAAATTCCCCATACTTGGTATAATCTAAAAAATCCTCTTTCCCGGAATCATAAAGGTTAATATCAGTAACTAACTGGCTTACCTTCTTTTTCTTTTCTACCTCAATTGAACCGGTCTCTATCTTCTTAATCGTTTGCTCCGCAGCTGTTTTTATTGACCAGAACCATCCCCGTTGGTCCCAGGCTTGAGCAAAAGGATACTTACTAACTACCAATTCTAACAACTGCTTAGCCTCTTTAGGCTTATCTTGGCGCAGATAACTCTCCGCCTGGATAAAATAAGCAGTAGCTACGTCATTTAAAGCCCTTACATCTTCTATCTCATCCTTGCTCTTAGGCAGCGACCTTAAACCCGCCTGGTCTTTATCTGCCTTATCTTTATAAAGATCTATAACCTGCTGGGTGTATTTAAAGGTCGCCTCAATATTCCGCCTACCATGCGCGGCCCAAGCCTTATTAATAAGTTCTGCGGAGGAAGCTGTAATAGGCTCTTCGCCGGCTTTTAAAACTTTGACCGCCGGTTGAGAAAGACTAACAAGGGCCAAGGCCAGCGGGAAAATAAATAATATTCTTAAAAAACTCTCTAATCTTTTCATTGTACTATTACCTTAATTCCTTCTTTCTCCCTTACGCCTTTCTTCTTCTATATGTTTCTCTTCTTCTGCACGCCTTTCTCCTCTGCGTCTTTCTATCTGCTGGCGGATATCGCACGCCCTAGACTCAGAAATATCAAAAGTCATAATAATAAAAATAGCAATAAGGGAAGTTACTATAGGGATACCTATATCATAAATCCTAAGCCAAAGCAAGGTATCTACAGACTGGAATAAACCAAGCTCTTGACGAAAGCCGGTTGCATTTATGAGTACCCCCGAAATAATCGAGGCGAGCGCAATCCCTAACTTAACCATCCACCAATAAACTGCACTAAACATGCCTTCACGCCGGGTAGTCGTATTAAGCTCATCTAGGTCACAGACATCAGCTACCATAGAGCTCATTAGAGTAAAAAGAGACCCTAATCCAAAAACGATAAAAGGAGCAGCAACAAAAAGCAAATAAGGATACTGTGGATTATAGCCTATCCACTTTAAGGCATAACCAATAATTGAAATAGGTATAGTAACAAAAAATGCGTTTCTCTTGCCGAGCTTTCTAGAAAGCCACGTAGTCACAAAAATTACCCCCATCGTACAAATAGCGCTGAAGGTCCCGTAGAATCCAAGTAAAATTCCCCCCTTCGCATAGGCCTGATCAAGAATAGGAGCATTCTGAAAAACATAAAAGAAGACTACGTAAATCGTAAAAGCTGAGGCACACATGAACCCGCCAAAGATAAGCAGGGTAGCTAAACACAGCTTAAGAAAAGATTTACATTTAAGGGTAATGAGGGCTCCGGAAAAAAAGCTCTTTGTTACATTTAAAGCACCCCTTACATCAGGCTTTGGCAAGGCATAAAAACGCTCCTTATTAAAGATTGCCGGCATAATACCAAAAATAACGATAATGGTCCCAATAATAACCGAGAGAACCCTCCCCCCGTAAACTATATCTGGGAACCATGCTTGATTATGCATAATAGCCCAACACCAAGGAGCAATAAGCCAAGGTAACTGCCCGGCGATATTACTTGCGCCTTGCAGCCGCGTCCTTTCATGGTAATCAGGGGTCATCTCATAACCAAGAGCTATCCAAGGAATAGAAAAACAGGTAAACCCTATAAAATAAAGGATTTGGAATATCAAAAAATACCAGAAGTAAAACATCTCGCTGTACCCTTTGTAAAGCTGAAACATCAAGGCAAAACAAATCCCTCCGGTTATAGCCCCTAAAAATATCATTGGCTTACGCCTCCCCCAACGGGTACGTAAATTATCGGAAAAATACCCGGTTATAGGGTCTGAGATAGCATCCACTATGCGCGGGATAGCTCCTACCAAACCAACTAAGGCTGGGTTTACCCCTAAACCTAAGTTTAAGACAATAACCATCTGCCCGATAAAAGCAGCCTGCGCAGTATTTGCAAACCCGCCTAAGCTATAAATAAACTGCTGAAAAATAGAGATACGGTCTTCTGGCGCTGTAAGATGGTGCTTAACTTGACCCTCCAGCTGGCTCATAAGTTGCCTGTCCTTTCTCTTATAACTACAGTTAATATATTAGGTAAAGCCAAAATAGGCAAAAATTAAGAAATATATTATAACAGATTTACTATGCTTGTAAATACATTTATTATCCAAAAAAGACCTTGGAAGTTACCCCCTTGACTATATGCTTTTGCATCAGGATATAGATAATAATTATGGGCATGACTGTTATGGTAAGTCCTGCCATTAAAAGCGGATAGTTAGTTAAAAACTCCCCCTGAAAAACTACTAACGCCCGCTGAAGGGGCATAAAGTTTTTGTTGTCAAAAACTACCAAAGCCAGGATATATTCATTCCAAACATTTAAAACGTTAATAATAATTACTACCGCTAGGGCAGGCCGCGCAAGCGGCAAGGCTATATGCCGCCAAATACCTATTTTAGAACAACCGTCAATGCGCGCGGCATCTTCAATCTCTTTAGGCATCGTGTCAAAAAATGTCTTTAGCAAAAATATGCTTACGGGCAGCCCGGCATTAACCATACATAAAATATACCCTAAAGGAGTATCGCGCAGATGCAATTTATTTAATAGGATAAATAGGGCTACGAAACTTCCGGGTAAAGGAATCATCATCGCTGCTATAAATATTAAAAATACCGCCCTTCTCCCAAAGAAACGCAAACGGCTAAAGGCATACCCTGCCATTGAAGAAATGATTACTACCGCAATTACTACGATAATAGTATAGAAAACGCTATTAAAAAAATAACGGCTAAAATCACTTTTAATTAACGCAAAATAATAATTTTCAAAATGAAATTTTTCAGGGATAATCGAGATACTATTAAAAATACTCTCTTGTGTCTTAAAACTACCAAAGAATATCCATAGTAAAGGATACAGACAGGTTAAAGCCACGCTGATAAGGAATAGGTGCGTAAAAAAACCTTGTATAAATCTTTTTATTTTATAATAAACAGCGCTTTCCATTATTTACGATATTTACCAGAAAACCTATATTGCATAAATGAGATTATTACCAAAACTGCCCCAAAGATCAACCCTTGTGCGCAGGCATAGCCAAAGCGCGATGAATCGCGCATAACCGCTAATATCCTTAAAACCGGAACCGAGGTATGCCCGGCAAACTCCCCTCCTACAAGCCCTATAATCAATGCAAATGCCTGCATCGTCCCTAAAATTGTTAATATTGATACTAATACTATTACCGGCACCATTGAAGGAAGGGTAATCTTTTTAAAGGAATCCCAAGCATTAGCCCCGTCAATGCGCGCCGCCTCGTAAAGCTCTTTAGGGATAGTTTGTAGCCCGGCAAGAAAGATTAAAAATCCCCAGCCAAACCCCTTCCAGCTATGCACTATAGATATAGTGGTAAGCGCAATATCAGGATCAGCCAACCAGTTGCGCGCAAGCTCTTGCAGCCCAATCCCGCAGAGGATACGGTTAACTATATTAGCTCCTTCAACATCGCTAATGATAAAACGCCATACTATACCTACAACTATTTCAGAGAGTATAGGGGGGATAAAAAATACCGCTTGATAAAAATTCTTCATACGTATCTGACGGTCACACGCCAAAGCTAACAAGAACGCTAAAAGATTCTGAAAAGAGAGCGCTACAAGAGTAATATACCCTGCGTTACGCATAGATTGCCAAAAACTAAAATCCTCAAAAAGAACCTCCTTGAAGTTAGCCAGAGCGCAAAAAGACTTATAGGGCAATATCCCGTCCCAATCAAAAAAACTTAACTGAAAAATCCATATAAAAGGAATGATATAAAATATAGAGAAGATCAATAACGCCGGGAAAATCAAAGCATAATTTTCTAAATTAGGCCCTAACTTCATCTTATTTGCGCTTTCTAATTAACTCCTTCTCTTTTATCTTCTGGATCTCTAAAGCCGCCTCTTCAGGAGTCTTCTTGCCTATAATAATTGACTGCACCCCCCTGCCAAAAGCATCAATTACCGACGACGATTCCCTTTCTTCCCAAAGATTAGGATGTATGGCGCTATCTATACCCTTGGCAAAACCGGCTAAAACTCCACTTAGGGAACCTGTTGCCTTTTTATTCGCTGGAAGATTATTAGTTGCTTCAGATAGATATACCTGCTGCTCATCTTCAGTAAGCCAACGTAAAAAATTTACCGCCTCTTTTTTATTAGGCGAACGTGCATTAACCACAAATGAAGAACCAGCCCCTCCCCTTATAACCATAGGATAATTATAGCTTGCCCGAGGAGGAAAAAAAACATCGTAATTTAATTTTGGGTTCATCGCTTTATAGACATTTACAGACCAAGAGCCATTAAAAGCAAATACCGCCTTCTCATTAGCAAAAAGCTGTTCAGCGGTCTTATTAACCATAGTAACTATCCCCTTAGCCAACAGTCCGGATTCCTGCATATCCTTAAATAATTCTAAAACTCTAACCCAGTCTGAATCAGTATAAGGAACCTCTCCTTTTATGGTAGCTAACATCTTTTCCGGACCCATAATATTAAAGGCATAGTTTTCGGCAAAGCAATAAACCAACCATACCTCGCTAAAGCCGGAAACAAACCCTTGCAAACCTTCTTCCTTAATCTTCTTTGCTATATTTAAAATTTCTGTAAAATCTTTCGGGGGGTTATTCGGATTTAACCCCAGGCTCTTAAATAAAGACTTATTATAAAGCATTTGAATAGTCATTATATCTATCGGCACGCCATAAATCCCTGGACTAACTCCATAGCTGTCATCCTTGCTAAAACTATTTACAGCTATCGCCTTAGGATAAAAAAGCCCCTCCCACCTAAAGGAATCTTCTTGCATATAAGAGGTAAGATCGAGGATAAGCCCGGCTTTAATAAAAGATGCAAGATCCCTCTTTTCCCCTAAGATGGCAAAGATATCAGGCAGGTTTGCTCCTTGTGCTGCAACACGCACCTTTTGCGCATAAGCCTCTGAGGGCGCATAAAGCTCAAGGTTTATCTTTATCCCTGTCTTAGCTTCATACTTTTTAGCTAACTCTTTAAAGGGAGTTTCTCGGTCAGTCATCCAATGCCAGAGAGTAAGGGTAGGTTTATCTATCCTGTTTTTTTGCAGACAGCCTGATAATACTATCGCAAACGCAAAAAAAGTACCAAAAATAAAGAGGCAAAACTTAGATCTTATCATATTTTTATAATCTGATTAAAATTTTTAAAATATTTTTCTAAATCCTCAATATCCTAGATAAACCCATAAGGTCAGCCCGTTCAAGGCTTATGCCTAAACGGTGTTCACCCTGAAGGTCAGGCTTTGACCAGGCCACGCTCCCCCTTGTGTATAAAGGTTCACCTTTATCGGGGATCTTCAGCCAAGCCTCCAAAGGAGTATTAGGAGGTATATCGTCTTTTAACCATACCCCTAGACCTTTAGCGCTTATATCGCTTGTCTCTCCGGTAAACTCATATCCGCTATTTAAATCAAACAACCTAACAGAAAAACGAATATTAAACCTCTGGAAAACCCTACGGTCATTCATATCTTCACCTCCTTCCCTTAAAGCATCCTTCCACAAATTATGCGAAATTGCTTCAGGGACACTCTGATAAACAAATTTATAAATAACTTCTTTATCTGCATCAGTAAGTCTTGTAAATAAAAAGCCGTAAATGTTATGCCTATCGCTATTTTTATGCCAAGCTATCCATGCCTCACTCTCTATAGAAAAAAGATCTGACAATTTTAACTTAAATTTTATATAAGTATCTGCCTTAAATCTTAAAGGCATTACAATCTGCATGCCTTTAAAATTAATATCTTTGACCAAGCAATCAATAAAAGAAACGGATCCTTCAAACTTAATCCTCGCCGGCTTATCAATGCGCCATCTGGATATCTTCCTGCGTTCATACATATTATAAGCCCCTCCACCATTCTTTACTTAAAGTCTTAAACAAATTATCTTTTATAAAAATGGCTATTTTATCTCTATCCCCATCATCTAACCTATTGAAGGCAAGGCCATATGTGTTTTTTCCTTCGTATTCATCATGCCAGGCGACATGCGTTCCGACATTAAAAGATAAAGTTTCCGGAATATCCAGGGTTATATTAGAAAAAGCCTCCGGGAAAAGATTCTTTGACATCGTAATCCTTACTCCACTTAAACTTATATCATCAACATTACAGGCAAGCGGAGTAAAGCGGTTTTCAATCGTACAAGCCGCATTTTTATCCACTCTCATCCTAGGGTAAGCTCTACGCTCATCCATACTCTAACATCCTTTCTCTCTGTAGCTTTTCCTGCTTAAACTCTAAATTATTATATCATAAACTCCGATACAATATAACAGAAACAAACAACTACTCTTCTAAAATAAAAAACAAAACCCTTCTTAATTTCTTGCAAATCCTTCCCCCTTACAAAAAAGACCCCCCTATTTTCCAGGAAACTTGATTAAAAACGCCTTATAAAGGTTTACTATATCTTCTGCCTTGGCTTTTTCTAATAAATTAAAATCAGAAGAGGCATTTGCTATAAGCTCCATAAGGAATTGATTCCTATTTTTACCGGTAATATCTTTTGCGCAATGCATATCTGGGTTTGATTTTAAAAAACCAAGAATAAACCCTAAAAGATTAGAGCGGTTATTTTTAATTAAACTATGAATAATCAACCTAAAATTCGTAACCTTGATGACTAAGAGCATAGTATCGCAGGCAGCAAAACAAGGGGATTTCTCCGAGATAAAGAGAGCCTTAAAGAGGCGCGCCCTCCAATACCTCGGAGAGCCTCGAATAAGGCTATTTTTTACGGCCCACTCCTTAAATAAAACATCAAACTCTTCTAACCTCCCGCTAAAAGATTTAACCTTATTTCTATAATCTGTTGTAAACTCATTCTCTAATAACGCCTCAGATAAAATAGACTCTATCAACTTTAATCTTTCAAAAAGAAGCCCTCTAGCTTTATTCTTTTGCAGATTATTTACGATTATTCCTAAGCGCTTAATCTGATTACGTACCCCTATAAAATCCGGCTCCCCTAAAAAAGGCCATCTAAATAGCCGAAATAAAGACTGCTTAAGATAACTACTATCTTTAGAATAGCAATAACCTGCCGTTACTTCTCTAATAGCTCCTTGAACCCTCTCCAATCTATTTTTAGATAATGTTAAAAGCTCTTTTCTAACTTTAAACAATCTCTCTCTCATAGACTCAATATCAGCAATACGCGACCTTATTAACAAAGCTACCGCCTGCATTGATTCTACCGCCAAATTAACCCTTCCTAACCCTATAAACTCTTTAGCAACAAGGAGCCTCCTGAAAGACTCTTTTTTCTCCTCTAACCTTGAGTCTTTTACCAAATTCATAAAACCCTGTATTTTAGATAAGCAATTATTGCTAAACCGGAAACTTTCTATATCTTTAACCATTCCCTTTAAGGAAGAACTCTCTTTATCAAGAGAAAAAAGGATGCTATCAAATATCCTAACCCATCTATAAAGAGTAAAAGTCCTTAACTTATTACCAAGGACTATACTTATCTTAGCATTATCCTCCTCTTTTATCTTCTTAAGGGTAGCCTTATTTAAAACCTTCTGCCTAGCTTGTGCCTCGTTTTCTAATTCGGTATTCCTTCTAATCTCCACAAAAAATTCTAGAAAACAAGATTCAATCCTCGCCCTTGCTCTCCACTCTAAAGCGGATAGAATGGAGTCCGAAGAACGCAATACAATAACCATAGAAGGCTTTATATTATTCTCCCGCAAAATTCTAAATATACTATTAACCACTAAAGCTATCCTACTTTCGTCTATCTCTTCCGGAATATCTTTCGAAATAATATAGTCTAAGTCAATGCTGACAATAGCATTCTCTTCAGCGCAATCTAAAGAATTTAGACTATTGCTCTTTAAAATCATTCCTTTATTGTCATAATGCAAAATAAAGCTACTATACTTAGGCCTGTTTGAAATAAAATAACAACTCCGGATTAGCTTACTATCCAATAGGAAAGATATCCAATTACGGCCTGCAATTAAAAGCGGAATTGTTTGCCCTATATCAAAACGAGCATCAAAGTTAATAAGTACAGGTAGCTTATCAATTATCTTTACATACTCTTGAATTAGGGTATACGCCTCCTGATGTCTATCTACTGTAAAAAAAGGGCAACTATACCCCTGCTTTGTATTTTTATAACTGCCTCCATTATCGCGGTAATTAGAAACTCCTAAAAATCTAGAGTATTCCTCTGATAATTGAACCCATGCCCTTTGAACTTCCAACTTTGCCATCTTACGGTCTATCACGTAGGTCTCTTCAAACCTCTTTCTTAAGTTAAATATCTCCTCGCAATCAAAACTAACAGGCTTATGGTCTTTTAAAAATAATGCTGCGTCTAATAAGCGAGTAGTAGCAATTTTAAACCTTTCAAACTCTTTTTCATTAGTCTTAAGTTGATGAAGATACATCCTACGGTAGGCATTATAAAGAAGGTCGTAAACACGCGCTAAGATATTTCTGCGGTAAATCTCTTCGTTTGCTATAAAATCACAACCGTCTAAAACAACATTCCTTCTGTATAAAACAAAAGAGGTATTCTCAACAACTCTCTTCTGCGTTGCAAGCCATCTAACTTTTTCCTGCGGGCTAAAAATTGCAGTCTCATCCAAAATGCCGTCCTTAAGATTTTCGTCGCCCATAACATAAATAGAAAACTGCTTAGCCAAACGTAGATTGCCAAAAGAAGGTATCCATAAACGGCTAATCGGGATCTCAATGCCGGTACTAAAGTAATTCCCGCCAACAATAACAATTATATCTATATCGCTTGGGACAACTTCCTCATCGCTAAAAAGATATGACCCATAAACAGAAATATTTATTATCTGTAATTTGGGAAGACGCTTGTTTATTTCTGCTTTAATAAACGAAACTATTTTAACAAGGTCCTTAACCCTAAAAATAATCTGATCTTTTCTTAACGACGGAGCATTAACGTAGTATATATTTCGTTTTAGACTTTCTTTTAAATACTCTATGTTTTCTATATCTGCCTTACTTACAATCCTCTCTTTGCTGTAAAGCCTAAAAGGATATACATTTTCTATTTTAGTTTCTTTAGGTAATCTAGGTCTCTTTAAAGTTTCTAAATCCCTTCTTAATCCTGTCTTAAAATTAACCTCTTTTGCATAAATATCGTGCAATGCTTTTTGATGAACTTGCAGGCTACATTCATACTCTACAACCTCTTTATACCCATGGTAAGCTACCACTTGCTTAGTAAGATTGCCAAAAAACCCTTCTTTATCCTCAGATCCCGAAAGATAAAGGCTAAAATAACTAACACCCTGTAAGCCTTTTTCTGACCCTATTAGATAAATACTATTAGCGGTATAAGCGCCGTCATTCTCACGGAAATTGCTTAATTCTACCTTAAGAAAACCCCTGCATCCGCTACAAAACTCTTTTTTTCTCTCATCCAATTCCATAATATTTCTAGAAAAACGCATAGCACAATTAGAATCAAGACAATCATCAAGCCCTAATATATGACCTAATTCATGAAGAATCTGCTTATAAATACGCTCTTTGAATAATTCAGCAGAAAAAGAATGGAATTGATAAATAGAGGTAACTATTACTTTATCTTCTATCCACGCCCGGCCAAAGATGTAATAAGGGACTAGGCTATAAAATTTTGAAGTTAAATCGGTTGAGGTAAAGAGAAATAAAATATCTTCGGGATATTCAGATTTAAGATATTTTAAAACAGAATAAAAATCATCTACTCGGTATTGCCCGTGTGGGTTCTTTTTAAGCTTAAAATCTTCTAAAGAACGCATACTAATAGAAGAAATTAAAACAGGAAACGACCTTTGGATAGAAGAGGATAACTCTGTTATTATTTTTACAAAACCTAGATCGTTAGAATCAACAATAAATTTTACCCTCTTTAAAACCCTTGTCTCATCAGCCTCATAAGGAGGAGCCCTTCCTAAAAGCTCTCCAAGCTCTGTTAAGCGCCTGGCAATAACCTCTGCCTGAACTTGAGGCAGCTGTAGAGGAAGCTTGCTTTCTAAATTAAATCCTTTCACACTTACTGCATCCGCATAACTACCGCCGTTGTCACGATATCTTTCAGCGGATTTTTGCTTCTTAAGGTCAGCTTTATAGTCTTGTAGTTTCCTAATATCTAATTCTGGATATTGACTTAAAATAGGTAAAACCTGATTTAATAAATAATCATAGATAAAGGAGTACTCTTCTTGGGGTTGAGTAGCTTCAATATTACAGGTAATTACCGGTTCATTAACAGAAACACGCACTAGTATCCAACCAAGAACCCCGCCCCGCTTATCTTTCAAATACATCTTTGGCCCATCAATATCTATAACATCCAAAGAGATTGCACCTACAACATCCATAGTAGCCCTTAGGGAAGCTTCCAAATCGGGTACTAGTTTTAAAACAATCTCTCTTTTTCTCGCATTAGCTGCTACTACATCATTATTTTTTATAGGAAGAGCCATACGCACTTCTTCTTTCATGTAATAGTGCGGTAACAAATTAATAAGTTCGGAAATTCTTTTATGCTCCCTAGTTAAAATAGCTAGGAGCTTAATAGTAGTATACATCCCATCATCAAAATAGTCGTTATCTGTAAACATTACATGTCCTGATTCTTCGCCACCAAATAGGCAAATATTTTGGTTGGCCTTTTGATTAATTTCTTTCATCCTAGCTCTAATATAAGCATAGCCGGTCTTATCAAAAATAAATGTTCCGCCTAGGTGCTCTACATAAGATTTAACTGCCCAACTAACCTTGGCATTAGCCACAATCACGGATGCTGGATATTTAGATAAAATACCTGAAGAAAGTATAGCTAAAAGATCGTTTCCAGTAATCATCTCCCCATTATCAGCAACAAAACCCACCCTATCCCCATCTGAATCATAAGCTATACCCAGATCTGCGCGGCGTTCCTTTACGGTAGAAATTAAAACCTCTATATTGGCTTTTTTAGAAGGATCAGCTATATGCATAGGGTTAGGCAAGGGATCTCTAAATAAATGCGTTACATCTGCTCCTAGCTCTTTAAAAACATCACCCATAAAGCTAGTAGTCCCATTGCCGTAATCTATAACTAATTTAAAACCACTTAAAGGTAAAGGTTTGTCAACATCAGATTGAAACTTAGCAATTATCCAAGACTTATATTCTAATAAAGGGTTAATTGCAATTAGAGTGCCTTTAGTTAAAGTAGTAATAAAACCTTGCTCCTGTGCGATTTGGCGAATTTTTTGTATTTCTTTTTCTGAAAGAGTATCTAAACCTGTAGCCCTAGCAAGTTTCATGCCATTATATTCACCGGAAAGATGACTAGCAGTAATGTTGACTCCGCCTTTGGCATTATATTTTCGCATTGCCCAATACATAACCGGAGTAGGCGTATACTGCGTCCCGTTAAATGTCAGGTCTATTACATTAATACCTGAATTAAGTAAACCTTGAATAAAAGCACAGCGTATCCTATTCGAAGAGCTACGAGGATCTATCCCTATTACAACAGGCCTTTGATCCTTACCTTCAGCCTCTTGAAGGAATGTAGCAAAAGCTAAGCCTAGGGTATAAGTTACTTGATCATTTAAATCTACATCTGCAACTGCCCTGATATCCATACCCTTATAAATATCAGGGTTTATGTATGAAGAGGTAGTATAGGCAGCAACCAAAGTGCCGGATTCTCCCCTTTTCTCGCTAGAGTTCGTCTCTATTGATGACGCTGCATAAAGTGCGGCTCCTTCTGCCTGAGCAAAAGAAACATCTTCAGCTATATGCAACGACAGATTTTCTATACCCTTACTTCTTAATCGCACACGGGCAAAGTCAAGAATATATTTCCCCGCATTCCCAACAAGCATCCTTCCTATTAAATAAACATTCTCGATCAACAAAATATTTTTTATATAAATTGCATATTCAGCGATATAATATCCAGCTAACATAAACATAAGTTTAGCTCTCTCGTCATTATCATCAAACAAACTCTGTAAATATCTTAACTTCGAAGCATTATCCCGTATCCTGGTTAGGCGTATACCTAAATCTTCAGCTAACTTAAAAACTAACCTTTGAGAAAGATACATTTGAGAAGCACCGGGAACCCCAGAATAGCTGTGTTTTAAGCAATCTTTTCCGACTCCTAATACTATATTACCCATCTCAGTAAGATAGTCCCTAACTCTAAGCTCACTATCAACATAACCTCCGGCTAACCCTGTCCCTAAAGCTAACGCTAAGGTATTAGGTTTATTTTCTTTCTTAGCTACCCATAACGCTGCTGCTTCACCATCATTAATTATCCTTACTTTACAGCCAAACTCACCAGAAAGGATATGCGCCATATCTTTTATCCGGCTTAACTCCTGTTCGTCTTTTAAACCACTTATCAAATGCCCTTGCCCTGTTGGTCGATTATTCACTACTACCAAGTTAATGCTTACCCCTACACCCTTAAGATCATTTTTGTTTATCCCCATTTCACTTAAAGCTACTTTTGTTAAATTAATAATAATATCTATATGTTTTTGCGCTACTTTAAACTTTTCAGGCGACCAATCCCTCTTATTGCTATAAACAACTCTACCATTATTTAATATAACTATTTTAATATCGCTCCCCCCTATATCAATACCCACATAAATACCATTTAAATCAATTGAAATATCCTGAGGAAGGTACTCTTCTGCCTTCGCGTACTTTTTAAAATTATTCTCACTTACATAGCCTAAAGAGAAACCCTTGCCTCTGTCAAGCTCGTAAACAATATTCATAAAGTTACCTAAAAGGCTATGCCCTTTAGTATTACCATTTTCGTCAATTTCTATAGGAGCATAAAACATACGCTTAATTCGATTAAATAACTTTATATCGGTCGAAATAACCACCTTATATGCACCAAATACACTAAGGCGGTTATAAATTTCGCAGAGAACACAGTAGGCTAATTCGTCATAGCTGTATAACGAATTTAAATAAAGCTCCGCCTTATGATAGATTTTGCCCTCCTTTAAATAAAGCAGACGTAAAGGTAGAGCACCTTCAGCACTTTGCAACAGATACTTGCTAATCAGAGAATTAATAGTCTTGTGCTTCGCCCCAAGGATAGCTTCAATAAGTTGATCATTTTTATAAGCAGGTGATTTTTTATCAATTCCTTTAATATAATCTTCAGGGATATCTATTACTTCTATGCCTTGCTCCTCTATATCCCTACGCTCAGCGCCCCGAAATAATGGGTGTACACCCTTTATATATTTACTTATCTGAGCTTTGCCAGACCTCAATGAATCTCTCAAGTTATCCGCCTCTCCAGGGCTTAATTCTACGTTCTTTAGTGATGCTATTGTTTCAAGGCTTAATTTAGGAACAATTACATGGGATATAATTTCGTTTAACCTTAAATCTTCACCTATTACTCGTGATATATGGCTTCTTATTGCCTCAAGCTGTTCTCCTAACGAAAGCTGCTCTTCAATTCTAAGATAAAACCTTCCATCTTTTTCTACGATTGTTCTTTGATGATCAAGCTTAGATGTTTCTAAGTCTGCTTTAATCTTGGCAATATATATAACCGGCACCCCTTGCTTTATTTTTTTAACTATAATTTTTGCTACCTGAGGGTAAAGCAATACTGGCATAAGTGATGTCCAAAAAGAACCATTACCCATAATAATAATCTGTGATGCCTTTACGGCTTGCATGGCCTCTCTGGAAACTCTAGGATAATTTAAAGATCCTGATTCTTGCTCTATAAAATCATCACCGATACGATGCCTCAAAAATAATTCACAAATTAAACTATCATGCCCCTTGTCGGTTATGCTAGTCTGGGATTTAATGCCTTTACCGTTCTTATATAAACCGTAAAGGGCGCTTCTTTCATAGTCAAGACTAACAGGAATAAACTGTGCATTCTTAAGCGCAAACATATTATCTATTGTAGGGAAAGAGGCAAACTTAGACTGTTTGCCATCTTCATTAATATGACCAGCATCATAAGCCGCACCTATTAAAAGTAGATTAGCGCTTGAAACTCCTTGTAACTCAATAACTTTTCTATCTATAAATTCTCGGTCTAACATAATCCCAAGATTCAACAAACTAGCCAGGAAGACTATAAAATCTGAAGGAATATTTATATCAGCATGGACTATAGCTTCTAATTCAGCTTTTTTCTTAGGATTATTCAAGGCCGTAAAAATTTCTGTTATCCTCTTCCACCATACAGAAGCAACCCCAGAGTGCGTAATTCTACCTCTTGTGGTTATATAATCCGGCATTATTGGCACCTTCTTCCCATCTTTATCTTCATCCAATTCAGACCAAAAAGTAGTTAGTATCTTAAAATTATCATTGCTTAAAAATATAGCTAATCCTGCGGCATCCCCAGGAGGAATAAAATAAATACCTAGCTTATAAAACAAGCTCTCCATAATTTTCCAACTTGAACCACCGTCATCACTCGAAGATATTATACAAGCAAGTCTATTTAAACCTTTATTGATGAAATCCTGTAACAAAGTGGTTGTCGCTCTCCCGCCACCACCAAAATAAACAATATAAGGAGGAGCCCTGGGAAGATTGTTCCCAATCAATGCTTTCTTATAACGCAAGAAATAACCATCTTGGAAATAACCCGCGAGAACCCTTGCTGTACTTAAATGTGTGGCCTTTACAACACTTAATATATCTTGTTTCAATTCTTCTGTTGTTTTCTCAAGGCTATCTACATAAATATCTAATAGTAAAGAAAGAGTACTGGCTATGCGTGGATCCACTCCGGCAAAAAAAGCAAAATAGTTTATATTCGGATTACTTTGGACTATAATATCTACTTCTTTAAAATAAGAATCGATATCCTTACAGCTAAAATAAGCCTTTACAACCTGCTCTAACGCTTGCTTAGTTTCTAGATTTAAATCTATACTAGCTAAATAAATTTTAGTCCAACTAGGTTCGTTAGAATAAGATAAAGAAAAATCAAGATATATACGATATAGTAAATTTACCCTGACTTTAAAAGCATTAAACTTAAATTGTGTGTTAAATCTACCATTGCTAAGATATGTTAACGCTCCTTCCAACGCATAAGAGCAATTAAATTTTATAATGTCGTGGACATTTTTCCCTAACAATGCTGAACTTAGAATATAATAATAGACTCCTAAACCGTTTCCTTTATAGGTGAATCCTTTTGTTCCCCCTAAATAAGGATAATTATTCAACCTCTTAATGCCGGGGATATTAACTAAAGGATAATCTTGAGAATAAGGAGCTAAGCTACCAAAACATACAACATCCTTAAGGTCAACCTTATTTTCTAATATATAGTCTGCTAGGGCATGGTCTTTGCCCGTATGTCTTTTCCTTAAATCTATAGAGGTAATTCCTCCTTTATGCATAGTATACTCATTCCAAAAAACAGGATTATAGTTAGACATAGTATTAAAAATCTCTTCATATATACTATCGCGAATGTCCTTTTCCTTTAAAGATAGCTTATGACCTTCTAATTCACGAGAAGGAAAATAAACAATAGTTATTGAAGATACCCTCCCCTTCCTATCTTTGTGTAAAATAACTTCAGGTTTATTAATATTAAAGGTAGGATACTTATTACGAAGCATGGTTTTATTATTATTATATTCACGCCAATAGTTGTCTATAATTAAATCCAACCTTTCTACTATAGCACTAACAATGCTATCAGGAATATAATTAACAACATTAAAATTGTTATCCGTTAAAGGCTGCCCTTGTTCATCAAATTGAACCTTAAATGTTCCAGAAGAAGCATAAATAACTAAATTATGCCTTAGATGCTTTGGTATAAATTGTGTTATTATAGAATAGATTCCCGTTTGCTCAGGTTGCTCATCATCATAATAACGCAAATTGGAAATAAGAACGGCCTTTTCTTTGCGCTCAAGCAAACCAAGTAAGGGATCGCGCATAATGCTATTGCTTAAAGAGGTTTTTTTGAATTTATCATAAGGGACTAAAACGCCCATGGGACCACCAAAAACAAATAATGTTTTATTTGCAGCCTTACTAATTTTATATTTAAACTTATCTAAACTATCAAGTTCTCTTACTCTAAGAGAAGCTTCTCTATGAGCATTGCTAATGTCCCATTGATATTCCTCGATAATAAAAATCTCTATAGCCTCATGAACAAATATCTTAGCTAATAAATAGGCATCTAGACTTTTTTCAGAGTTAGCTAAAATATAAATGCGTTTTCTAGATATATCTACAATAGCATTTGGAGGAGAGCGGCTACGCAATTGATAAAAATAAATGCTGTATTTATTTAAAATTGCTTCTACCTGTACAACATCTCTACTATAAATTTTTATAGCTCCAATTGCCCTTATAATACTTAATGCTTCAGAATAAGTTGACAACTTGGAAATATCTACAGCGCCTATACTCTGCGGGAGAATTACTCTAGACATCTTATCTACAGCCTCTTCTTGCTTCTTAGTAATGCGCCCAAGAAAAGTTACGGGCTTCTGTTTGATTTTAATAACTTTACTTAAAAACTGAGTCCGCGCTCCATTATCATTATTGATTATCGAAGAAATATTGGTTAACCAATTAGAGGGCAAGAATGCAAAAATTATTGATATTAAAGGGTAGATAAATAAATCCATAATCCATTGCCCTATGCACAAAACGGGGCGCTCTTTAAAAACAACTCTTTGATTTAAAATAAAATGCCCGGTTATCATAAGATAAATTAAGCTAAAAAACATAATATTCGCAAAGAACCCAACAGGATGAAAAGGAGAACATAAAACAATTGCCCCTAATATAACTCCTATACGCGTGCTATTTTTAATGATACTATCATTGCATAGCTTAGTAATCCTCCACCTAATAAGATCACTAGTTCTAGGGGTTATGCTAAATATCCCTTTCCCAAAACAACCTCTCATAAACTGAAAACAATTTCCTATCTCATAAACAACATAAGTCGATAACAGGCTCGGAAAATCTCTTAAGAAATAAGCTAAGCCTTTTATAAATCCATAATTACGCCTATACCGAAACAACGTCTGGCTATTAACCTGTTGGTTAGCTATAAAACCTAACATTATTAACGCTACGCCGAATGGTAACAATAGATAAATAGATAAAGGGGAAAAAACAGAAAAAATTACAAAACTAATAACTGTAGGTATCATTAAAGCAATCCGCACATAATGGCTAAAGTTTAACAATTCGCCAAATTTAACTACCCAATGAATATTCGGATCCCCAATAAATTCAGCGAATTCACGAGAAAGCAATATTTCAGGGACAGTTGCCCCAAATCTTAATATAAAAGCACGGCCATAAAAATGATCTTTTTCTATAGATTGCAATACCTCCACTAACTCAGTATGCCTTATTTCATAACCGGCTCTAATTATCTGATTACCGCCTACAGTATCTTCTGAATTAAACTCTGGTAAAAACGCCTCCGCAGCCTTAAACGCAGACAACCTAGCATATTTCTTGCCCCAATCGTTCTCTGAATCAAGGTAATCTTTAACTGAACGGATATCCCTATCCCAAACCTCATGCCCCTTACTAAATGACCTGCTTACATGAGTATAATCTTCCTCGTAAGAAGTATATACAGGAGAGACCTCCCCTAAAGACGAATTAACCTCAAACATTCTTAGTATAAACGGAGTAAACATAATACTCTCAAAATCAAATCTATGCCCAATATCTACGAAGAAAGCTACATCACTCTTGTTCTCTATATATGACAACCATAGTCCCCAAGAACCCACCTTGGTCATAGTAGCTACTAAATCCGGAGGATTGCCAATTAATATCGCTGTTGGCCAATCACCTGTTCTTTGCCAATAATTAATCTGGTTATTTCTAACATCCCAACCATTAGTTACATCCGCAATTACCCACGGCTCACCAGAATTAACACGAGATTGAAAAGTATCATAGATAGGCAAACCTTCACTATTAGGAACTCCGAAATAATGCATGCCCGGATCTGCTGGATTATAACTACCGTAACCAAAAACCACCCTAAATCTTTTTCTAGCCCAAGCCTCCCTATCTACCTCTGGTACCCCTAGCACCTCTGCCCATGTTATAAACATTTCTAAATGGCTATCCACAACACTCTCCACAGATTTTACTGCTCCTTCAAGCCTCCAATGCGCCCAATCAACAATTACCTGCTCTGCCTCCAAAGTAGTCATACCACACTCTATCAATTTATCCCTTGCGGTTTGCGCTGTAAGTTTCCTATGTGAAACGATATGCCCTGCCCCTAATTTTTCCACAAATAAATTCCATTCTTTTGCATGTAGTATCATCAATTTAGTAAATTTAGATACCGCTTGTCCTCCTTTTAAAGAATCTAAATCTGCAAAATTAGGTAATGCCGGCTCATTAAAGCCCGAAATAAGTATGGATAATTCGTAATTATCAACCCTCTCTTCTAATCCTTCTAATACGCTAGAAAGCTCTCCCTTATTATTATGATGGTTGAAATAAACAATCGACCATTTATTAATGAATTTCTTTAAAATATCCTGTGCCTCATAAACCACGGGCATAACCAACTGTCCGCTATTCAATGCTTTTTTTAAAGCCTTAAATTCTTCTTCGGAAACTAAAGGCCCCTTATTTCTATGATCCTTAGGAGTCCTTAAATTTTCTACTTGCCTGCGATAAAACACACTAAAGACTCTTAATAACTCAGGGTCATCTGTTGCTCTCAGCACCTCAAAACAATCTTGTGCATCTTTCCAGGTAGCAACATTATCTAAATGTAATCTATCCCTAATTAAGGGGAATATACTTGAATAATTAAGGTAAACAAACGTCCAAAAAACAAGTACCAATAACAAACCAAAAGGAACCAACCCGCCAATTATAGACCAACCCATAATAGGCAAAGCATAAATGACTGCCAACGCAATAAATACTGCATCAGCTAAGATAGTCTCTCCTAAAATAATTCTAAAAAACTTAGAAGCCTCTTTTAAGTTAACTGTATATTTTCCTGTGTAGGGCGTTCTAAAAATATCAATGACCATCTTAGGAACTCTATAAAAGAGGACAGAAAGAGCGCTTACTAACATATTAGAGCCATAAGGTTCATCGATAATCAAAGCAGGAAATCCGAACTTCGCCCTAAGCTCATTTTCTACTTTACGCTGTATACGCAGAAAATCTCTAATAGCATTAGTAATTTCTTGTATAAATTGAGCGCGAGGATTTGTTAAATTTCTTCCTCCTCCTAAAAATTCCCAAGTTCTTTGCTCAATAATTTCACGCAAAGTAATTCCATTCACAATAATCTTATCTAAAGGATCAATATTAAGCCTTTTACAATAATTTATTAAAGAATTGATCTCAAAGATATCTAACGTATATCTATTATTGGTAACCGGCATATTGCCGCCCCTCATAGATATAGGGTTAAAATTAGCCGCCCCCAAAAGCATATTCATTTGATAATGTAAAGCTTCTTTCCAAAAATCACGATGGTTAATAATTGTTTGCTCATCGGCATTCGTATCAATAAGATACGTTATCAACGAAGGTATTATACTAACAGACCCCAATAAGGTTTGAATTCTTCTATATTCACTACTTATATACCTTGAAGGATCAACCCTTAAAGTACTGCCAGGTTTATACATTAAAGATTCTATGTTAATAAATGTACGTAATAATCTCTTATTAATTAAAGAGATGCCGTACAAAACAACGGTTAATACCGGTAAAGCAATAAATATAAACAAAGCTACTGAACCAAGAATCGAAAGTGCAACCCTATAAGGATAATCTCGCGCATTAATAACCAAACTATTCCACTCAAAGTTATGCTTCTGCATTCTTTTAAAGAAACCCATTTTTTCAATTCTGCCATTCTTTTCTTGCATATACCCATACCTGGTAAATACATTTTTTCTTTCTAAAACTTTATCCCCCGTAAAATATAACGTCCCTTTGCTTTCAGCTACACTTAAAGCTTCTTGATAAGTCTTATAATTAATAAATGGCAACTCAAAGCCAACCTGCTTACCATCTATCAATTCACTGGCTTTTCTACTAATTTTATTTAAAGCAATAACCTCATCCCAAACCCAATAATAACCTGGTTTATCTGTTACATAAACAATATGGTGCTTATAGTAAGGCATAAGATTAGACCCTATTCCAAAACGTCCAACCCGGTCGCTTTTTATGCCAAGTTGAGTGACTGGGTCATAACTAACAACAAATTTATCATCTTTTAAAATTTTACCGCCGTGATGCTCTAAGAAAAGCAGCCCATTTGCAAAATAATCTCTTATTTGAACGCTACTACGGTCTTGCCTGTATTCATCTACTTTATATCTAAAAATAATATTGCCTTCTGGGTTAATAAATATACCGGCAAGCCCGCTCTTACTTAACACTTTATTCCTTAAATAGCTTTCCCTCCCATCCTTAAAACTTCCGTTAAAAGCATAAGTAAAGCCTATTTTCCCTTTACCTAAATGCAAAGCGCCAGCATCATAAGCCCTGGAGATAGCGTGATTATAATCTTGAAAGGTTATATATGCAAAATCGCTTAATTGAGGGTCTATAACTCCGGCCATTAAATTATCTAAATCATTGCTATTTAACTGCCTTCCATAGCCATCAATATAAATCTTCAAGCGCCCTTCTCCTGAATTACCCATAATAGCGACATTCCTTAAACCTTTACAAACAACATTATTCTGGTTAGCAGCCAAAATGCCGTAGTTTAAAACAGGATCTTCTTTAAAGGCTACGTTTGGAATTTCAAAAACTCCATCAAACACCATAAACCATAACTTATCTGCTTCTTTACCATAGTATCTGTTTAAAGAGTTAAATTCATTATTTACCGCGGTAAATGACCTTCGTCCTACCCCATACTCATCATGCTCAAAAGCATAAAGCGCATAGTTATATCTTTTTTGAACGTTGGTAGAGCGATCAATAGTATTAAACTCGGAATTTTGAATTAATATATTGCCGTCAAAATCACGATAAATATCATAGTGCACAACACCTATAAGCTTAGGATTAATATCTGAATTTTCATAAATAAGCACCTTATTTTCAGATTCAAGCAATGCAGGAGTACTTTCATAATGTATTTTCTTAAGATACCCAAAACCCACAGCTTTTCTATCATTATTAATATGATAAATAGTAATTGAATAACGCGGGGTATCATAAGATTTTAATAAACCTATAGGTACATCTACTTTTATTAAGTTTTCCAATCCTAAGGCACTACAAACTTCCTCAGATAAATCTGCTTCTTTTCTAACCGAAGATTCCCCGGAATATATAAAAATTTCTGTCCGCTCTAAAGGCCATGATTTTATAGTATCAAGATTTTTTATTATGCTTTCAAAAGATGATATTATTTCTCCATCTTCTACTAAAAAATGCTCAACCTTAGACTTATACTGTTGGATAGGTTCTCTTACCTCTTTAAAGACTAATCCTCTAGTATCAATTACCAAGGTCTCGTTAAGCGAAAGATTCAAGGAAACAGCTTCAACTTTCAATAGGTCCGCTCCGGAATGATTCAAATTAAACTTAAGGGTAAATCTTTGGCCATTTAAAGTAACGACAATGTCTGCCATCCCTTTTTTAGATATCTTTACTTGTGGATACTGACTTCTTTGAAATGCCTGGTAAGAATATGTTAACTCCTGATTACCTGAAGCGCCTCTTACTACCTGGACTATCTTAATCCAGTTCAAAGAATTGACATCACTAACAAAAGCTCCCGGCATAATAGAAGGAATATTAGTACTTATGTGCTGTAATTTTTCTGCCCAAGCATCCGGTAAATCATCCATTGATATAAAGCTTGAGGAGGAGACAGAGTCAGTTACTCTATAAACCTTATCGCCTGTTTTCTTGACAACATAAGCATCAGCCCCATCTTTTCTAGCTACCTCAATAACCTCTTCCCCAAAACGCATCCTTATCTCATTTCCGTTTCTGTCTATACCAAAAGTACGCTCAATAATGCCTGCCTTTGAAATTTGAATAATGCGATTATATTTAATACTCTTGTTATCAGAAATGACTAACTCTTCATCCCCCATATCCACCGCCCAGCCGGACAACACGCCAGTCCTTCCTGTTTCTGGATCAACAGAGTAAATCTCTGAATAACTATTCCCAATGTATGGCATAAGCGCTTCAGGGTCCGTTTCAGTAATCTTACCCTTTAATACCTCTATGCGTGAAGTATCAAGGACGCCTGTAAGATATATCCTCTCTATTTCAAAGCCATTTTCATCTATCCTTACAACCTTACTTTCACGTAAAGTCTCTGCCTGCCAGATTAAATCTTGAGGCGCTATAAAATACCCCCAGCTTGTATCTTTAGGTGTTACAAAATAATTACCCCTTAATCCTTTTAATATGGCTTCCCCTCTAGAAGTTAAATCCAATACTGCGCCATCAATATTATCCCCTGCAAGGGTTAAGGTATAAGCAGGGCGTAAATCAGGATCAATTATTTTTGCTTCTTGCTTATAACTAAGATTGCCTTCCCTGTCAAGATAAGGATATCCATATCCTGCCTTCTGCCTATGCTCAACAACTACGTGCAGCCCATTTAACCCCTGTTTAGAATAAAGCTGCTTAAGGTCTTCTTCTGTATAATAAGTATTTAACCCATTGCCTGTTATACGGCTTAAGGCAGCAATTGGTGC
>CAZIUK010000002.1:0-262866 GCA_964542785.1 uncultured Planctomycetales bacterium | reverse complement strand
TATTGGATATTTCGTTGTCAGCTTCTAACCTTGCTTCTTCTAAATCTAAAGCAAGGCTTGCTTCAAATTCATCTATAGTCTGCTTAACCTTAAGGACGGTTATTTCGTTTGCAAATGCATTAGTATCAATATGTTCTGATAAGGCTCCTGCCGGAGGATCAAGCCCGGTAGTTAGAGTTGGATCTATAGGTTTAAGATTATCCTCTTGATTAATAATAACCTGTCCTTGGCCTTCTAAGGCAGGAAGGACTTCCTTATCCGAAGGGGTTGCATTGGGGTTAGGATGCATAGCAAAAACCGGATCCTTAAGGCTAAGTTTTCCCTTCTCCTGTATCATATTAACTAAATTAGCCCCTCTTAACAGAGGCTTATAAATCCCTGTATCATCATCCTTTACCTGTTCAGGGGTGGCGAATACTTTCTCTATTCCCCCTTTTTCCTCTATTGCTCTTCTTACCTCTTCTCTACCTAAAAAGCTCTCTATATCATAATCTTCTGTCAAATAGTCCCAACCTCTATTTAAGGTATTAAAAAGGCACACCTTTGTAGCTACCTCTTTTCCATTTTTAATTCTTACTACCTCAACTGCCTGCGGCAGTTTATCTTTTTCAACGCCTAACCTTTCGGCCAATATATCCGCAAGTGTCTTTTCTCCCGCATCCTTTATTTCAATAATATTACCCCCGGACAATGTAACCTTATATTCTCCTTCTGCCTTTAAAATATAATGCTTACCAAAAGAATCTATATCCAAACCGGTATTATTTATTATAGAGCGACACAAGGCTCTTTCTTTTGCGCTTAACGAGTATGGCCCCGGAGCAACAACCATAAGTATCTGCCCTAAAGTTAGATTAGCATCCCTACCATACCCTTTTTTAATATTTGCTTGCAACGCGCGTGCATCATCTCTAACCATGTCGGTAAATATCTTACCTGCGCTATCTAAACCATATACCAAAGAATAATCATCTTTTCTCTCAGCAAAACCGTAATTTAGCTCTAATGGCCCACCGCTTGTAGCAATAAGTCCACACTTCTTTAACCACCCCATCACTAAAGAGTTATTTTTAAGGCCGATAATATTTAAAAAGTCACGTACTCTCTGTCCCACTACATCAGTCATATCCACTAGCGGACTAAACCCTCCTGCTTCAGTCTCTAAATATCTTGTAGCTTCAATCGCACGGCTCATAATAGGAGCCTGGGTTATGATAGCAGAATAATTTGTATTTGCTTGTTTGGTTAAAAGCGGAAGCGCATTTGCCCCGGTATTATCCAAACTATCAAAGACATGATCGTAATCAGTAGTATACCCGACAGAAATAAGCATCCCGGTTATCGCCGCAGCCATACCCAATACAATAACGCTCTTTATTGCAAAACCCTTTGCGTCAAATACCTTACGAATATCTAATTCAGGGAACTCTTCTTTAAGTACACGATAAACCTTAAGCTGCGCTTCCTCTGCTTTTTCTTTAGCGCTAATTTCTTTGTTTATAAGGGAGAATATCTCATCTGGCAACTTTGTCCCTTCCTTATTAAAGCCTGTTCTTATCTCTTCGATTTTAGCAATGACTTTATCCGCATGCTTGCGGCTTTCAATGCTGTTATAAATGACCTTACCTGTCCCTCTTTTTAAGATAAATAGCTTTGCCGCTAATTGTATTTGAGAGATTATATAGTCCTTGATAGAAGAAGCAAAAACTGCTGAGAGGCCTGCTATCTTGTCCTTACTTTCTAAGGGGATATCCCTGCCTAAATGATCTTTAAAATAAACAGTAATGATACTAGACAACTCTGAGTCCCCAAGCTTAAGGCTGTCAAAGGCATTTCTTAATAAGTCCTCGTCTTGAAGAAGCTTAAGGATCTTGCCGATTAATTGCTTTATATCATCGTAAGTCAGTCTATTTATAGAATCAGACTCTTCTGTAAGCCGCATAAGAGTTTCAGAAGAGTATTCTTGCAATCCAAACAAAGAAGAGAATATAGCATTAATTATCTTCTTCTCTTGTAAGGTACCCTTTGGTGTATCTATAGAAGCCATCAAGCGTGCGCCTAAGGTTCCCCTAAGTTCATCTATCATAAGCCCAAATAACTTCTTTACGATATTATTAAGCCCGTCAGTTGCGTGGATCATTTTAAGGTAGCCAGAGAAGGCATCCTTTCTCTGGTGGCTTGCATCAGTAGCAAAATAATCTTCACCTTCCTTATATGCTAGCTCTCTTAAGCCTGCTAACCGGGTTTCAACACTTTTCAGCTGCTTATTAAGATCTTCTAATTTTGCCTTTTCTTCTCCTTCCTCAGGATTAATTTTTATTATCTCTTTGCTTAACCTAGCTGCTCCTATCTCTAAATCAGATATTTTACTTGCTAAACTCTTCTCTTTAACTACCTTATCTTTAGAAGCTTTCCTCCTTAAGCGCCTCTCCTGGATCCATTTAGGCATATACTTAGCAAAAGAGATTAAAGCCTTGCCTAAACGCCTTGCCCAATAGATACCGGATAAAGCCACAGAACCCCAGAAAAACCCTGTAATTAAGGTTTGGGTTAGGATAGATTCGAAGTTAAGTTCCGACAATAAGCCAAATCTTGACAATAAGTTATGATGTAACGCCTGCCAGAGTAAGATGTAAGTAAGCGGGAAGGCGTGGATAAATGCTACTATAGAAAATGGTATGTATTTCTTATTCTTAGCCCAAGCTACTAAAGCGCCTATTTTGTTAAAGCACTTCATCTTGTATGCAATATAAATAGCTACTATAACCCCGGCAAAAGGAATAAATGCATTTAATAAGAACGCAAACAATATAAGGCTAGCTAGATTATAAAGTTTTGTTCCTGAGGGATTTAAAGCGTAAGTATGGCAAATATCTGAATCTCCTCCAACAAGAATCACATTCTTTCCAATGCCTATTTTTTCAATATCTTCAATAGTCAACGCCCCATTTATAGAAGCAACCAGCTTATTAGAGGAATGGCCTGCTTCAAGACTAAAGACCACCTCTACCCCTCTATATCCAAACCAGGACTGTAAAACATTAAACTTATGATAGAGCCTCTCTCTACGGCTTCCAATCAAATCACACAAATGTACAGCAATTACTTTAGTATTATTGGGAATATCTTGAGTTGAGCTGGTAGACTGGACAACTGTTCCGAGCATTGATAATGCAGCCAATGATAACATCCCTGTTTGTTCCGGCAAGCTCTTCCCAACTAGCAGCCCTGCCATTGCGGGTATAAACAACGCCAGTGTTATGATTAACAAGAAATAATCTGAGGTAATTGTTCCCATTCTCCCTTGCTGCAGCAAAGGTAGAATTCTCCTTAGCGAAGTCAACGATATGGTCAATCCTGATTTCATCAATCTTGATAGGGCACATATTACACCTCCTATTATTGTTGTAAAAGCGGCAACAAGAGGGGTCAATCCCTGGAGGAGGGCTCCTGCGCCGCCTTTAACAACATTAGCCGCAAATTCTCCTGCCACGGTAGAAGTATGCGGCTCGATTAAATTTAATATAGCCTGATTGTCTAAACCAAATGCTTTGGATAAAGCCAATACGAAGTATATGACTACTGCGGTAAATATAACTTTAGCGGTATAAGATATGCGCGGAGGAGCACGTCCTCTATGCGCTACAACACTTGCATCATCAGGATTAATACCTTTCTTCTGCTTTGACAAAAATCCTACTACTACGCCAACTTTGACTGAAGTATTCCTTGATCCTCCAAACCCAAGCGAACTGCGTGATTTCTTTTCCTGCGTAACTCCTGTATCAAATACTCTGTCTCCAGCATTCTTACCTCTTCCATCATCTTGTCTCTTAGTATCATCATTTCTTCCTCCTCTGGTTATTTCTGACCCTACTCTTAAATCAGAGGAAGGAGGAGCTTGAGGAGAAAGATTAGAGGAAACAAACGCTTCAGTTCTCTTATGTTTTACTAAATCACTCTTCTTGTTAATTATCTTACGCGCACTTTCAAACAGGCTTCTTACCCCCGCAACAATCATCGTCATCGGGAACGCTCCCGAAAGTACCACTCTCCCTTCAGTTCCAAGTAATTCTTGTACAGTTTGCGTAGAAATCGGTACTACAGGAGCCTGTTTTTTGCCTTCCGGCACTATCGGCGTATCTTTTACAGGGATTGTTTCTTTAACCAAACTCTTTAAGCCTTCTATTACCTCATAACCAGAAACTGTAAGATTGTTCTCTCCTGTCCCTATATCAACAGAAGAAATTAATCCTTCTCTATCATACTTAATGCCTACAAGATTATTGTTGGTATCAAAGATAAACTTAGGCGCGACTGATATATTCAAAGTTAATACCCTCCCTGCATGCGGAAATGCCCTTGCAAACGCATTAACCATATTATTCCCGCTTGTGCCGCCTGCGCCTGTTAAACAACTTTCAAGAATAATTGACCCTCCATCAACAAGAACAAAATTAAGCAAAGATAACCCATCAACATCTTCAATCCCTAATCTTCCGTAATTTAAACTACCTTCGCTTGAAAGCGTTATGCTCTCAGTAGTACCATGCCCGCCGATTATAACTAAATCCACCGGCCTATCTTTAGTATAATGTAACAATCCAGAAGCTAAATCAACTACAGTATCTACACAAGTATGCCTAACCTCATATCCTCTGCTTTTAAGATTCTCTACCAAATTAAGAATGCTTAAGAAATCACTGTTGTAATCCGAAGTCTTAGAAGGATATAATACCAACGCAAGCTTCTTAACAGGAGTATCTACATCGCTTTTTATAGAATCTGTGCTTAATCTTCCCTCAGGAGAATAAAGTTTAGAGAGAAGAGCTTTGAACTCTAAATGGTTAAGAAGGATAAGTGTCGACACCAATTCACTTACAGCCGTAGATGATAACCCAAACTTGCGTGCAATAACCCGCGCATATTGCAATATTCTATCGGGGCTGATATTAGGATTCCTAAGGGTAATCTGCCTTAAAATTCTTTCAAGAAGCGTGGTATAGTTTTCTTCCTCGCGGCGGTAGAACGGTTCTTTGTTTATACTCCAGGAAATCTGGTTAGATTTAAGTGGTATTTCGTAAGCGACAAGATCTATAACCCTACTATCATTAATTTCGTCTGACTCAGAAGATAAACGATTAAACGATGAGCATAAAGATTGGGCAATGCTATTTATTTGTTCAAGCGGAGGGCCTCGGGAATTTAACGAAGATAATAAAGCCTCTAGCCTACTAAATATACCTTCTATAGCCACTATATCTAAAGTACTAATAGCCCCGCTATTTAAGCTTGTTTCAGGAATTATTCCATCAACGCCTGCACCTTTTCCATTTGCGCCATTAACACCATTACTACCAACTGGCATTCCACTATCCGAGCCTACACCACCAGTTGCTAAGCCGCCATTTACCGTACCTCCACCTTGACCTCCATCTTGATTAGCAACCCCAAAGCTAGAATTACCAAGAAGGCTTCTTCCTTCAGTCAATAAATCAACCTGCTCGATGGACAATTTTTCAGTATCTTCTATGCTAATAGAATTATTCTCTTGAACTAATATTATTATTCCTTTCCCAGTAAAATCTAAACTCTCAAGATCAATTGTCCTCGTCGCATTAGCCCTTTCAATATTACCATTGACAACTGTAATCATTACCTTTCCTTCTTCTAAATTGATATTCAAAGGAAGAACTACATGGAGGTTACCATTCTCAAGTTTTTCTACAATCCTTACCGAAACACCATTACCAAGCAATTCCACTAACCTTAAAGAACTAACTAAGGCAGGGGCTATTAACTCAACTTTATCTTTATGTTTTGCGTTATATTCTGTAGCTAACCTATTATGAATTTGAATAAATTCAGGTGTTGTCCAGACTCCTCTTTTATCTAAACGAACACTTTCTAAGGCTTCTCTTATTCTTCTATCTGAAGTAGTAGTAGCGCAATTCTTATATCCCATAGATTTTAGGGCTTCTTCTGCAAGTCGTACATTCTTAATTAACATATCTTTCTTTTCTTCTGCCTTTGTTTCTGCTATCTCTGCCTTTGTTTCTGCTATCTCTGCCTTTGTTTCTGCTTTCTGAGCTTTCAAAAATGCAGCAGTATTACTTAAAAATGCCAACATCTCTACCTTACTAGATAAAGTAATCATCTGTTCAGCAGAAAGAACACTAATAGACTTGGCTAAATTAAGTAATTCAATATTCTTTATTTCAGTATTTTGATTTAATAAATACCCCTCAACAATACTGCGCATCTGTCCAGCTGCCTCAACCCAATCCTTAACCATACTAACAGCCTGCTTAAAATGCTCAGGATTTGAACCAAACTCCATCTCCAACAACTCCTGCTGCATCTTTATGGCGTTTGCATGTTTAACTTTAAAATCCATATCTATCTTATTTAAATCAACCGGCTTACCTCTACGCAACTTAGCTTTCTCTTCAGCCATAGCAGTTACTATCTTTTTAGCCATAGCGGCAATTTCATCAATACTCCTCCCAGAAGAGCTTCCCACTCTTACCACCGCGCCAAGATCGCTATCCTTCTTACCGGCATTCTTTCTCCCAAATAAGCCAAAAATTCCAAGCATAGAAAATACTATCCCCAAAGAAAGTTTATTTATACCTGTGTTATCTATGCCTGTATTTGCCTTCTGCTGCCTTCCAAACGCCCCTATGGGATAACGGATTCTATACTTACCCTTAGTCCCACCATCAATAAACATAGCATTCACAGCCCCGTTTTTCACTGCTTCTTCGGCCAACCTCTTAGCATGAACTCCGTATATGCCCAATGTATAACTTCTCTGCCATACAAACCCGACCTCTCCTTTTGCATTTATATAGATTAAATTCTCAGGCCCTCTTTTATCATGCTTTTTAACGTTCTCAATATCTACCACTCCATCTTCAACAGCTATCGGACCTGCTTGAACGCCTGCAGCTATATCGCTTACAGTTAATCCTAAAAGACCAAGGGTAAGTTCTAAATCATTTTCATTCCTATCATTTACCGCTATCCTTACTATATAAGCTTTGCCGTCATTTGTCCGGATAAACAAAGCCCCTGCCCTGAATTTGCCTATTGGGTTTATTCTATTAAGGATAACACCGTCTTTAATTATCAACGCCGCGGGCTTTCCTTCAAGATTATAATACCCTCCAGGAAGAATATAACCTTTACTTGCAGGATCCTCAAGGTAAACTAATTCTTCAGGATCCATCGAAATAGACTTAATGCCTCCCATTCTATCATGTTTTATCGCCACGCCGCTAAAGAGAGAGAAGAGTACTGATAATAAACTTGCCCACTTTATTAATCTGGCAAAATTACGCTCAAACAAAGGCTTAACTAATAGCAACAATACTACAAAGCCAATGCCAACTACTAAGGCTATAAAAGTGCCTGTAATTGCCGTGCCTGCTCCAACTAAGGCTATAGAAGAAGCTAATATTATTGCTGTGGTGATAATAAAACGATTGGCAAAGTT
Organism: uncultured Planctomycetales bacterium; assembly: GCA_964542785.1. GTDB lineage: Bacteria > Omnitrophota > Gorgyraeia > Gygaellales > Profunditerraquicolaceae > Sherwoodlollariibacterium. The sequence continues at coordinate 255,368 of CAZIUK010000002.1, read as the reverse complement.
ATTGCGGATATCGGATACACGAATAGAACCTTGGGTTTGGCCATTTTTCGCCGCACCTGCGGTTCCATCTAAAACTTTATCTTCACTTGTTAATCCTACCCCAACAGCGCCTGCTTCATTTGCTTTTTCGGCGCTTGCACTTTCCGAACCACTGGTTTTGTCATCAAAACCTGTATTTACTACAGCCCCATAGGCTGTTTTACCTCTATTACCGGATACACTCTTAACATCCTGCCCTCTTTCTCCATTCCCGGAGGTTGCACTCTGGGCACTTACCAACCTCTTGATTAACGAGGTTATACTGCTTACTGCCTTTGCTACACGACTTGTTACAGTTACAACTACAGCACCTAATTTGCCTCTCGTGTGTAATACATCGCCAAGAGCTGAGAGAATTCTCGCGATGAAGCTAGTAGGCGGAGATGTACCGAGGTTAACACCTGGTTGAAGTATGCCTGTATCCAATGGACTAGAAGGAATTACTTCCCCTAATCCCATATTATCATTCAATAACCCGGAGGACGGGCTCACAACTCCTTTCGCACTACCTATTGTAGTTACATTTGCGCCTACGCTTTCTGTAGCACCCGATTTTATCGGTATCTGCACAGGAATTGCCTGCTCTGTTCCTTTTGGCGTATCATTCGCCTCAGTTTGAGCCTTATCCACAGCTGTTTTTCCTTTACCTATATTATTAGCCAAATTTCCGGCTAACTTCCTAACCACTACCCCAAGCGCTCCTAAAACTAAAACCCCACTAAGCATAACTGCTACAGGCAGAGTAAGATTTAAAACAGCTAATGCCGTACCTATCCCTATTGTGGATAACCCGGTACTTAAAGTTAAAAGGAGTCCGGAAAGAGTAGCGCTTCCGCTTCTACCTTTGTCCTTCATAACTAACGGGGCTTCTTTAGGTTCTACCTGTATCCTACCACCAGCCCCTTCACCTGCTGTAGCTGCGCCACCTCCTGCCCCTGCACTACCTCCTAAATCATCCTGCCCAACAACTCCCCCATCTTTTGTTATCTTATCTTTCAAAAAGCGCAACGAACTTATCGGTATATTTTCTATTAATGTATCATTATTAAAACTATCGCCATTTTTAGCAATCATTTCTATATCATCAATAATATCCTGGCGCTCGCTATACTCCCCTGAACTTGCTAAATTATAAACTATATTTGACTTAAGCATCTTTTTAATGCCCAAGCCCGATATAAGATCATCTAACTTTTGTAAGGTAAATGGAACATTAAATCCATCGATATTAATTCCCCACGCTTCAAGCCACCTCTTACCCAAAGCCTCTTCTAAAGTTTCAAAAGTAACCTTGCCCTCACTATTTCTCTTTATATCTTTAATCTTCTTTAACAATCTATCATTTTTAACCTCTTTGGCTATTTCCTTTAACCTTGATATATCACCCTCATCAACCGGTACAATCTTTTTATATTCTTTATAAACCTTGCTTGCCATTTGGCGAATACTATAGTCTAAGGCATGCTTAGCATACCAGCTGGTATAGGTAACATTGCTCTTCAACATCTCTTCAAGCTTCTGCGGGGTTAAAGAACGAGCATCAGTAGATCCCCTCAACTTAGAGATTAAATCAACCAAACTATTTAAAGTCTCCGACTGTATACCTTTAATCAACAGGGCAATTACTTCCTTATCGCTTATCTTTTTTATCTCTCTAAGCTTGCCAAAAGTAATCTCTGCTTTTCTTAATCTGTTTTCGGCTAAGAACCATCTAATACCTGCCATAAATTTATCGACTCTCTTCCCGCTCGCTTTTGATTTTTTAACCTCTCTTAAGATAACCTCACGATCATCTTCAGCTTTACGATAAGCTTCTATTAACTCTTTGACCTTTTTAGCTGCCTCTTGGTCTTTCATCTCCTTAAGGATAAATTCCGCATAAGCTGATGGATTTTTCTCCATCTTCTCCGCTAAATCTTTAACACCGGTTAACTTAATCTCTGCTCCTTCAATAACCGCTGCCAAAGACATAGCCAAGACAAACTCGCGCATACCCAATCCTTGATCGGTAAGCTCCTTGGCAACCTGAACTGAGCGTAATAGCAAAGCTTGAGTATCAAAATCACTTACCTTAATATTATACTTTTGAACAAAGGCATCCATATCAACTCCATTTTCAGAAAGACGCTCCATGATCTGCGGCATATCCCCACGGGTAATTGCCTTTGTAATATCTAATACTGTTTTACTGACTCCTAAAACATCTGCTAAAGTAGTCTTTGTCGCCTCATCCATCCCGCGTATTTTCTTAAGTAGATCTAACGCTCTACGCCCATCTTGAGTAACATAGGTTTTACCAGTATAAGGATTCTTAGCTATAAAATAGTTATCATGTAACCAGTTTATCATTTGAGCGCGGATAGACTTACTGAATTGCGATTCTCTCATAAAAGCCTTAATCTCTTCGGTAAGTTCAGGATCAGTAGCAGGTCTGCTGGATTTATTAATTTTTGATGTTGCTGCCAAAGCTTTACTGAATGATACTGAAGCCATTGCTTCTAGATTATAACGATTAATTTCTTGCTGGCTTCTTAAGAAGGCGTCCTCGATACCGTTAGCGCGGTCAAGACGCAAGGCTTCATCTTCTCTCTCCCAAAATCCTAAATTATTAAGACGATTTACTCCATAAGGAGTAAAAATAAGATGCCCGGATTCTTCATTGAACGTTACGACACCCTGACCTAACAAAGAATCAAGATACGCAAGGTGTGCTTCTCTCTGATTAGCCAAACGCGCATACTCATCAAGGGCTAAGCCGTAGTCTCTAGCCACGGACACAGCCGCATCCTGAATCAACCTTCCAGATTCAACAAGCACATCTAAACGCTGACGGAGCTTCTTATCGTCATTTTGGTCTATGGCTAAAGGAGCTGCTATACCTATATATATGCTCTGTGCAGCTTCTGCCTGATCGCGAAACTTTTCTATATTTTCAATATCAAGGCGTACATCTTCAGGAACTAAGGTTGGCTCTTCCTTAGCCCTATCTCTCCAGTATTTTCCATACTCTGTCCATTGCGGCCCTGTTGCACTATCAACAACAAACCCCTGTCTTTTTAACGAAGCAAGCGGCACCTGAGCAGCATCTGCGGCCATACCGGCTTCCAGAGCTTTACCAGCTTGAGCTGCCTGTTCTCTTACTACCGAAGGAACGCTGTCGGCAACGACTTGCTCAGCTGCTCTTGCTCGAGCAACTTCTGCTGTAGTCTCAGCACGCGCAGTGCGTTCTCTTGCTAATTCTTTTGCTTTAGATGCTAATGCACTACTGGTAGGACGATGAATATCTCTAATACCTAATAAATCTTTTTCGGAAAAAATCTGTTCTGCGGTTATACCATTGGCATGGGTGCGGACGCGATACTGGTGGATAGCTTGCTCACTAACTTTGCCTTCAGATACCTCAAATACTTCGTGAAAAATCCCTCCCTGGCCCATAAGCACATCGCCGGCTTGTGGAGGACCGGTAATGCGGCCGGCTTCCTTAACTCTCCTTTCAGATAACGGAACAATGCCATCACTAATCTTGCGAACCTGCTCCAATAGATCTTGCGCCTCTTGGCTTTCTACAGAAATCACATCTAGAGATACAGTAGGAGCAGGAGATATAGCCTTTTTATTCTTAAGTTGAATAGCTGTCTCTTCTTTCTGCCTCTCGTCGCTTGCTTCTATTTTTTCTAAAAACTGCAAAGGTTCTCCTTTTACTAAACTTATTTTTCCTCCTAACACCGGCTCAAAACCTTGCCCGTCCCTACGAACAAGCCTGTTAAATTCTGTTTGCTCTGCCTTGTTCATATCATGCTCAGAAATAATCCTATGTACTCTGCCAGTTACTCCACCCTCCAAGGTACCAGCCGCACGCTCTTCTGCCATACCTCTTCCTATACCAAGTTCGCGCCCAAACCTCTGAAGAACACGCACTGCCGAATCTCTACCGCTTGCATCAATAAGAGCTGTCTTAAATTTTAAACCAGAGATATTCCGCGATAAAAGAAAATTCAAGCCATCTGTTATATCTGCCCCTACCAAGACTTTCTGTAATGGCTGAGTAGCTCGTTTTACTATATTCTCAGCAAGTTTTACTTTCAACCCCAACTGCTCTGGATTATCACCATTAGCGTCAACAACAATTCTCTCTCTAGATCTACCTTCTGAACGTAAACCATCTACAATCATCCTATGCTCTGCAGTATTGCCAGTAGTTATCAATAATAAATTCCCGCCTTCTCCTACTAGGAATTGCTCTGATAAAGCAAGCGCGCCGCCAACATGATCTCCCTTGTAATAACGAGTGTAGTCTGCATAATCAGCCCGAGTAGTCTCTGAATACACAATAACCCTACCGTTCATTTCTCTTGTGGCTAATTCATATTGAGGAGTGCCTGTATAAAATGTGACTTTATTAATCCCTATACTTTCCGCGCACATTAAAATATGCGTACTACGTGTTTCAAAGTTAAGCCGATGACGAAGCGCTGTCTCTACATCAATCCCCCATGGCCTAATAAGCGCCTCTGCAAAAGCCATCAAAGGATCACTGTGCTGATAACCCTCCCGGCTAACGGAACGATGCGCTAAAATATAATCTGTTTTTGATCTCTTAACATCCGTACCAGGCCGTTCTGTATGAAGAAGTTTAACGGCAAAACTACCAGATTGCACTGCTTCTTCAAGAAGGCTTTCGTTAAGAGAAAATCCAAACTTAGCTGCAGCATCTTTTATAGCCTGCTCAATCATCACTTCGTTAGCAACAACTTTTATTTGATGAATACCATCTCCAACAGGAACTTCTTGAATCAGCTTTTCTCTTAAAAAATCGTTGCGATATTGTCCGAGCAAAGTATCTGCAGCTGACTTCATTATCTGTCCATAGTTTAATAATTGGGTACGATAAGCCTCAGGATAGAAATAATCCGTATTTTTAGATATTAGCGCCTTCTGAGCAGGAGTAAGTTCTGTAGAAGTGAACATTCCATCTATATCGTACACCTTTCCTTCTAAGAAACTTAACTCTCCAATATTAAATGACCCTCCTTGTTTAACCACGCGCGCATTTATTCCTATATTTCCGCCCACTCTTAACCCAGCATCAATAGTCCGAGCATCATCGAACTGCGCAAAATCAATCAAGTTTAGAGACTTACCGTCATTTTCCAACGACTGTAAGCCCAACTCATCAAAGAACATTAATATTTGATCTTCCTCTCTAGCAAGCTGCAAACTCCTCACTCTTTCAGCTTCTTTCTCATTCAATCTTGTTACTCTCAATCCCTTTACTTGATTACCTTCTGCAATAGTAATATTTTCAAGCTTCGGGGAAATCACAAATATATCCGGTTTAATCCCACCATCTCCGCTTCGTACAATATAAGCGGCACGTTTTTTGTCTTTGGATAACAACAAATCTGCCACGAGTCCGGCAAATCCCCTTCTCTCCCCCAAATCTCTTACTTGTAAAAATTCTTCTCCCCCTACTGACTGAATAGATAATTTCTCTCTGAGATTTGTTGGATCCGAAAGAACACGAACCAATATTCTATTTTTGGAATTTTGGGCCGCTAAAAAGAACTGTCCAATCGCCATTGTTTCTTTACCACCTCCCAACTCATCAATTATCCAAATACCACCCCCGGCCTCCATCATTCCCGCGATACGCTTAATTACCGCATCTGAACCTATCGAACGATTGTCTCGCTCCGCTTTTGACATATCCATGGCTATTTTTCTTAGATATTCTGCATTTCCGCTAAGCTCTTTCGGCAATGCATAAAACTCCTCATTCAAAATACGAATTGCCTGAATTATAGCTTTTCCTGACATAGAAACGGTATTCTTAAGCACTTCTTCTTTATCTGAGTAACGATCTCTCACTCCTTGAACTGTGTGCTGCGAACGTCTCATTCTATTAATTATCGCCTCTGCTAACTCTGGATTATTTGTGATTTTTCTTATCGCTTCTTCATATTCAGTAGAATTCTTAACTTTAACTCTTAACGCCTCAGAAACATCTTTCCTGGCTTCACCGGTATTAGCCAAAACAGGAACAGTAGGCGTTGTAACTTTTGTCTTTGCATCTAAAGATAATTTAGCAGGCCCTTCATTAACTATAGGCAACGTTCCTCCAACTATAACTTCACCTGGATTAACAGGAGCTGCTTTAATTGTAGTAGAAACTCCCTCAGGTCTGGTACTCCTTGGCATAGGAAGATCGTGTCTTTCATTTGTAAAAACCTGGTTAACCCTTTCCTGAGCCATAGGAACATTTTTTATTGCGCCTGTATTTACAGTCGGAGTAAAAGCTGACCTTAAAGAAATGCTTCTGGTATTTGTCCACCTGGGTTGTTCTGCCAACAGCCTAAAACTATCTTCACCCTTAGCCTGCTGCATAGCAGCAAAAGCAGGATTATAACGAACAATAGCCTGACTAGGTTCAACTGGAGAATTATCAAAATACTCAGGATAAGTCCTTATTGTATTTACTTCTGATTGACTATAGTTTGAAGCTCTTTGAGGTAGATTCTTTTGGAAATATTCCCAGGCTTTAGCAACACCTCTATAAGCTAATCCATCTCCACCACGATCAGAATGATGCGCAAGTGCATCTACACGATAATTGCCCTGGATTGCCTGGATGGCCTCTTGCCCTCTCGCTCCCTGCGAAACGCCACGCAATAAACGCATTTTGCCCCAAGCTACTGAATATTGCGGTGAAAACTGTGCTGCTTGTCCATAAGAGACCTCGGCGGCACGCGTATTTCCCGATTTAAACTGAGCATCTCCCAGTGCTTCAAAAAAGCTAGCACCTGCACCAGAAAGCTTACTCCCCTGCCATAAACTATACCTTGCCTCTTCTGACTTTCCTTGTGCTACTTGAGCCTGGGCAAGATTATAAAATCCTTGAACAGATGGCTTAATTTCCACTGCCTGTGAAAAACTCTGTTCCGCATCAGCATGATTGCCTCTCGCAGCTAGTACTTTACCTAAATTAACTTGAGTAGCTTCAGTATTGCTTGCTCTAACAGCTGCCTTAAACTGTAATTCTGCCCTATCAAAAGCTCTATTTGCCTGATCAGCAGTATTAAGCGCTTCTGATACATCTCCTTGAGTTTTTTGGATTTTACTCTGTGAATTTAGAATTTCAGCCTGCCGGAAAGATTCCATACCTTTTATTGTTGATATCTGTGATACTATTTGCATTTTTGCTTCACGAGAATTAGCGGCAAGATCCGGCTGGCTAGCTTTTTCGGCAGCTCTTTCCGATTGATTAAAAGACTTGGCAGCATCTTTAAACAAACTAACAGCTTGGGCTTCTTGTCCTGCCGGTAATCCTGTTGCTTGCCTATGCTGAATAACACCTTTTAAATTTAAAGCCTCTGCTTCTGCTGTAGGATTATTTGCTGCCTGGACCCTGGTAACTGCTGTCTGGACTTTACCTAAAGCCTCAGCCTGATCGCCTCCACGAATAACTGCTTCTTTTGCTTGCCCCAAAGAAACGTTAGCAGCAAGGTTAGGAACTGCATTGGGATATTTTTCTGCTATACGCTCCTGCATAATCTTAGTCCCTGAACCAGGCATAGTCATAATTACTCTTTCGCCAGCTTTTCTAAGAGCCAAAGAAAGGCTATCGCCCTTATTCATTTTTAAAGCTACTCCTGCCAATCCCTCTACCCCTTCTTTAGCCATATTCATAGGAAGCATTAAGGTCTGTTTAGCTATATTGTATCCCTGGACAGCATCCTTTAAACCATTTGATATTTGAGCACGTACACTAGAGCCCTTACTCTTAGAAATTAACCCTGGATTTGTTGCTTCTCGCGGGGCCATAGCAAATATTAATAAAGCATTGCCTATAGTATAACCCCAAGATTCATATCTACGAGGAGCAGCAAGATTTGCCTTTCCATCAGGGTTTATATAATTCAAAACTCCATCTCCAAAAAAATGCCTAATAATCCCATCAAATTTCCTTCCAAGATATTCTGAATCAAATCTACCTGAATCCCCACCACCTTCTAGACCATGCAATCCTACGCTAAATACTGAAGCATAAAAACCAAACATTGCTCTCGCCGCTTTTGCATTAGCATGCAACCAACCCTCCATAAAAGCACCAGACTTTGCCGCTATCCCAGCCCCACCACCTTTTTTCTCTAAATTATCTCTTGAATATCTAGCAAAATCATCAGCTACGTTATAAACAAAGCCAGCAAAACCAGGCATTGTTTTTAACATTTGAGTAAGAATGCCTCCGGCTAAACCAAAATTTTCTTTAGCGGAATCTATTAGATTATCCAAATTCCCCTGATAAGATACTTCAGCAGCAGTAGTAAGAGAACGCAAAGCAGTAGCCGATTCTCTATCCCCAATAAAATCACTGATTGTTGATAAGACTTTTCCGCCGAAATCTATACCTACTTTATCTATGACATCCAATACTCTCTTTATACCGCTACTTCCTAAACTAGGAGTAACTCTCTGGCCTGTTTCATCAGAACCCGCATCAACAAAACTCTTAAACTTCTCTTGACTCATACTCTTTATTCTAACCACACCATATACAGGAGCTCCTATACCTATTGTTGGTATGCCATATTTAACAGCATAACCCAGGCCTCGTCTTCCAAGAGGGCTAACCATAAGGGGCAAAGAAAGCCCGGACAATGTATTCTGGAATAAATTATCCGATAATGCATCTAAAGTCAGAGGTTTCCCTTGAGATAAAGTATCAACGATATTATATCCCATAGTACCTATAGAAGCTGCGCCTCCCCCCAATATAGAAGCGCCTACATAAGGAGCCATACGCTCAGCCATTTTATTAGAAGACACGCTAACAACTCTACCTGCAACTTTACCTACAGATTTACCTGCCTCTGTAAAATATGAGGGTACTCTAAATGTACGCGCAACTCCTGCTGCTCTCAGAAAAGGAGTAATCGTAAGTCCTGCAAAAAACACATCACGAGTAACCTCACCTCTTGTTGCAGTAGCAATATTATGTCCCCATCCTTCTTTTGAACCATCTTCAATAGCAACTGTAGTAAGTGTATCAAACACCCTTGCCCCATGTTCATTCGCACCTACTAAATAAGACCCTCCCCAATAGGCTAATCCTGCAGGAGCAACTATAAACATACCAACCCCAGTTCTGGCACCTCTTACTGTAGACTTAATAGTACCAACTGCCGCTTCTTTCACCAAACCAAGAATCCCTCCACCACTATTATTAGCGCTAGTTTTATTAGCGCTAGCTGTAATTTTTGCATTCTCTGCATAAAGAGCATTAGTATTAAAGCTCTTTGGTATACCATTAGCATTTAAGTCTAGTTCTGCAAGAAATTTGCCATGTAAGACGTCAATCGAACTCCCCTCATATATTGCCCTACTTAAGACATCAACATCACCTTTGTCTACCTTTAAGACCGATCTAGAATCCAAGGTAGAATTATCATCAATAAAACCCCTATCAGATAACACCCGTCCTTTAGCTATTAAGGCTGGGACCAGGATCTCTTCCTCACCTTTTACTTGCTTAATAGTCTTAAAGCCTGAAACAGAAGCTTGAGCAACATACCCATGCCCGCCATCTTCGACTTTCTCCCCAGTTATAATAGTTCCTACTACTTGGCTAAAATCCCAATTAGTCTCCCACTTACCTTGTTTAAAATCCTGTATAAGCTTTATATTCTCTAAAGCAGCTTTGCCAAAGATTTTCCCAGACCCTGTGTCTATTTGTTCAGACCTTGTGTCTAAAGGAATTTCCATATCTTTAACTTTTAAAGATACGCGGGCTTCGTCAGAAGAGGCTTTTAGCCCAAAGGGTTCATTAGTTGAATCAAATGTATAGGCAACCTCTTTGTCTGTAGCTGACCCAAAACGCTTGTCAGGCAAAAAAGGAACACCGGCAGAATCTCTTACCACTATAGTCTTTTTTATATTTTCCAGCTCTCCGTAAGTACTGTCAATCTGCCCTTTGACTAAATGCGTTGCGCCATCTGCAGTAAGGAGAGCACTGGGGTTTTCATTAACCAAAAACGGCACGCTAGCAATAGATCCATCAACGCTCTTAGATTTAATAACGCCATCTGTACCTTCAACGGCCTCGGATTTAACTTTTACCCTACCCTCATCTAAAGTCCCATCCGGTTTAATTAACTTTAAGGATTCATATCCAAGGGCAACTTTAGAATCTTCCCCACCACTCCCCCCCTCCCAATAAACTTCTTTAAATACAGGGGCAAGCATTGGTCTCTGGTTAGTCTGGCTAGTATTGTATATCTCATATTTATCTGTTGTACTATAAGTAAACCTGCTCAAATCAGAATCTTTTTTAAAATCTACCCATAAGGAAGCAAGTATATCAAATCCTTCATTCCATTTTCCAAATTTATCTTCTTCTGCTACAGCAGTAAGCGTATGATCAAACTTTTTCATTTCTATTCCGGTATTTATTTCTCTACCTTCGATAACTATTTTTTTAAGCTCCGAAGGATCTGCCCAGGATAGCTTAGTGCCATTAGTGGTCCCGTTAAAATCTTGGGCTATCTCTCCTTTGTCATCTTTAAAAATCCCGGAATGGAATATACCGCTACTTATTCTGTATTCCCCTATATTAACGCCTGCATCTGCGATTAATTTTGTTCCGGGCACGCCGGCTAAAGAAGATAATACAAACTCTCCTACAACATCATCAAAACCAACTTGCAAAGGGATATCTCCTTTATCTATTTTAATAATATCAGAAGAAATCCCAGCTTCAGGAACCGCAGTATATATAAATGAATCCTTGGAAAACTCTATCTTATTTGTAGTGGTATCTATCTGTGTTGGTTCACCTACTGGTATATGCCCTTTTAGAGAAACAGAAGTAGCATACATAGCCTCATTGGGTTGATTTGCGCTAGCGCTGGCAATTAACCCCCACTGGTCTTTCTGCGACCAGATTTTACTGATGCCGGCCTGAGCTTTAACTCCTTGATTGTTAAAACTAAAGAGTGCGCCATCTTTAACGCTAGAATTAAATGAGTCATAGCCTTTATCTGCAGGCTGAAATTCCTTAGAAAGGATATCTATAGAATTATCAACATTAACCCTTCTTCCTAAAAATACATCTGCTTTAGCATGCCCTTGATTAAATCCAACAACCGGCCCATCTACCTTAATTGCTTCCTTGCTTATTTCATATATCGGTAACTTATCACCGGTAGCTGTTTTTAAAAAATCTACATGGGAGGTAATATCCACCCTCCCAAAATTATCTATCCTTACGCCGGATAAATTTGCGGCATCAGAATTTTGAAACTTAAAAATTTCTTTTGGCTCAGTCCAAACTAAGCCATCGGTGATCAAGCTTCTAGCCACTTGATTATCTACACCTATGGTCTTAATCTCCCATAACCCGCCATTAAACTCTGTATGCCCGGTTAATTCTATATCTTTCCCTTCATTAGCGTAAGCTACTTTGTAATGGCTTTGAAAATTTTCCCCTGTTATATTGAATTTAGCTTCAAAGCCAACTGCTTCTGGGTAAGGCTTGTTAAAGTGATCAGCTTTTACTACATAAGAACTAATTTTTTCAGGTCTAATTAAAGGATTATAATCTCCTACCGTAACTAAAGGCATTCTCCAGGTTGCATTAGTATCTCTTAATTGAGTATTTATCATTTCTACGCTATAGTTGTATTTACCAACTATAACTTTAGGATCCCAAGGCTCAGACCATTTAGATTTTGTCCAGTCAAAATACTTAACAACATCAGCAGGATGTTCAGTTTTAAGATATAATCCCGAACCGCTCTCAACCCTTGAAGGAAGATGCGCTATAGTATCTCCCTTACGAATACCAATTGAAATATTTACCGGGGTTGAATCTGTATCTTTCCCGATATTTACATAATGAGCACCTAACCCTTTTGCGTTAAACTCCCATGGTGTTTGGTCAGATATCTTAGGTGAATCTTTCAGATAGGTTGTTTTTCTAGTAAATGTTAGGTCTCCTTCTAATTTGTAGCCTCCGGACAAAGTAGAATGAATGTCAACCCCATTGCTATTTCCATCCCCGCCCTCTCCCTGGCGTGCTAAGTTTTCAAGGCCATTGACACTACTTAAACTCTTTACATGTGGGGCAAATTGAGTACTTCTATGAAATGGATTATCCTGATTAAACTCCTGTATCTTTTTTACATCTTGGAAATATTCCCCTTTAGCTGTCGCTGCCCAATAAAGTTTACGGAATGGGCTCTCTGTATTAGGTATCCCCGCATACAAAGTAACTTTAGGCATCGCCTGCCCATCTACTTCTATTCCTTTAAGATCTTTTAATCGTAAAATTGAACCATAGCCAATAACCCCGATTGGAACATCAGCGCGCGCAATGCTTGGAATAACCTTATCATTTCCTATAGTTGTCTCCCCAACAACTAAACGATCTCCTGCAACAGACTCTTTATAACGAAACTCTGTTGACCAGTTTTCTCCTTTTATAATATTATTATCTAAAGTTCCGACTTCTCTTACCATAGGATTAAAAACTGTATTATCTTCTAAAAATAACAATACCCCCTTAATATCTATTACAGGAATTCTATAACCATCTTTAACCAAATTTTTAATATCAAAAGCAGTAGGATCATCTGGACTATTTATTATAATATCTAAAACGGTTTTTTGCTCTTCATTCACTAAAGACGGAAAAGTAGCAGTTACCTCTGTTGCAGAAGGAATACTTAAATCTCCCAAACCCCACGCTTCTCTATCATTAATAACAAGGGTAGCTGTATCATAAGCTTTTTTGATTGCAGCACGAATATTAACTGGTACCCCCCACTTGTCTCCTAAAATACGCCCAATTGTTATAACAGTTTTATCTAATGGGTTTCTTTCTGAATCTTCTATTAAAACTGTACCTATTTTAGTAGGAATAGCTGAAACCCCTGGACGGGTTTCAATATTTTCCCAACCTTGGACTACTGTAAGACCATTAAATTGAAGTACAGTACCGAGTAAGCCTGCAAATGGAATATTAGGCCAAAAACTCATAACATTCGAAGAGCCAACATCCTCCGCAGGCATAATATTATCTTGGGCATAAGGGCCGTAGAAATCATTATAGGCCTCAGGGTCTAATAAGAAATAAGGAATATCGCCCTGAAAACTCACATCGTTAGGAGAGTTAATATTCTCCGCAGGCATAATTTTATCTTGGGCATAAGGACCATAAGACTCAGTATAGGCCGCAGGAGATAATTGGGAATAAGGAGCGCCAGAGCCCGATTGAGAGGAGTTTTCTCCACCTGTGGTACTAAGTTGGTTTTGACTTGAAGGCTTTATTGATATTGGATCTAAAGTAGGAAACATTACTACAGTTCCTTCCTCTATTCTTTTCCCCTTAGAGTCCAAAGAAATATAATATGAATACTGGTCCCCATGTATATAATATGTTGAAACTTCTTTATCTGTCCCAATATCCCAACGCATAGACTCAACTCTAGCAGGGCCTACAGTATTATTACTACTGAGTTGGGCAGAATTAATAGACTGCGCCCATTCTTTGCCATAGAAAGTATTAATAGCAATCGTCTTTTGTTTCGTATAAGGTCCTTGGCCTGTTGCCCTCTCTTGAGCAATATACCTTGCGACATCGTATACCGGCCCGTCTTCCCCATCATATTTAAATCTAAAAAGAAAAGATTTTGGCAGGCCAAAAATATTTCGGGCTGCAGGTATAGTAGCGATAAAATCAGTCAAGTTTCTAACAGCTCCCTGCTGGTAAATGTCATGGGTAATAGAAGCCCACCCGGCAGCAAAAGTGCTAGAAAAAGTATTATCTGAAGGCTCAGAAACAGCATCGATTTCAGAGGTTGTTAATCCTAATCTCCTAGCGATTTGTTGCTTTAATATAAGCTGCGCAGTCATAGGAGCAAACACGCTTGCCAATTTTTGAACATAGGCGATTTCACCAAAGACAGACTGCTCCCTGCCTAAGTAACCAAAACTTAAAGCATCTAAAGAATCTTCTATTGCCCTACTGGACATATTATGAAACGCCCCTCCAAAAGGAGAGAGGGGTCTAGTGTTTAAATCTATTACAGCGTGAGTATACTTATCAGTAATAAGATCTTTTTCCGGAGATTGAAAACCTTGCGCAAATCCTGCTATAGCGGCTGATCCAAGGTTCACAATATAAGCGGCCAAAACAGGGGTTAAGCTTGGATTATTTTTAAGTATAGTCGCCTCAACTTTAGCCTCCCCTACTGACAAACCAGTAACCATCAAACCTCTGGCTATACTCTGCGTTAAAGTGCTCTCCCTCAACATAGCGCTAAGCCCGCCGCTAATGCCAGAATTAATAGCACTTGCATAAAGAAGGGTATCAGTATCCCCTCTCTTAAGCCCTAATAATCCAGGCTCTCTAACAATTATTTCTCCAGCCACATTCCCAGCAAGACTACCAAAAATACTCTTAAGATTATCCTTATCCCAAAGAGTATGCTTACCATAAGTAAATATATTGGCCTTTTTAATATCATCTTCTAACGCCCCACCCTCTAATAAATTACCCTTAACGCCAATCTTTCCGGATTTAGAATCAACATATAGGCCGTTACGACTATAAAAGTAGCCATTAATTATATTATTCGTTAATGTGCCAGAGAGGTTACCAACAAACACAGCAAGCATAGAACTTTTAATCCCCAGTTTTTCTTGGGCTATATTTGTAACAAAATTACTGCTTAATGACGAAAACCCCCCACTTATAGCCGACTGAGTCAGTGTTAACCCCTGGGTCATCTTGCCAAGGCCTCCGATTGCCCCAAGAAGCGCTCCGCTTGTAAATGCACTTAAATACACAGCAGTCTTTTGATTAAGCCCGGTAAGAGAAAAAAGGCCTGAAGTCAAATTAACAATCACGGCATTGCCCATCCCTTGGCCGATTTTTCCTGCCGCACTAAACAAACCCGAAGACTTTGCAAGTTTTGTAGTAGCTGCGGCTCTACTTGCTTGGTCTAATCTTAACTGCCTGCCAACCCAACTATTAGATGCAAAGTTTGCTGCCGGATTCAAAACCTTAGTAATAGTTGGTACAGTAGCCCCTATTGCAGCACCGCTTAATGTATATACATACCAGTTACCTTTAAACCATTCTCCAGTAGTTACTCCATGCACAATTGTGCCTGCGGCGGCTCCGGTTATAGCCCATCTTGCTGTAGGGCCAAGCCTCAAAAATTTGCTACCCGCTGTAGTATTAAACCATGGCCCAGCAAACTTAGAAATCCCGGCTGCTGCTACTGAGGTAGCTATAGATATCCCGACATCTTTTATAAAATGTCTTGTGGCCGCCTTACGTTGAGAAGAAATATCTTCACGCAAACTACTTACAACACTATTTGAATACTCTCTCATCTGTTGCGATGAAGCTCTTGGAGACCATTCAGAAGAATAAGAAACAGCGCCTAAGACCATCTTGCTTTCTGTATCATGCAAGACAGTTAACCCTGGATTAATTGCTCCTACGAGGGCATACCCACTAGCCCTTTCTTTAAATAAATCTAAAGGCAAGAAATCTTCTTTATGATTGTCGCTAAAATAAACCTTATCCGCAGAAACTCGAGTAACTAAAACATAGTGGTTGCCATCAATATGAGCAATAAATGGAATTATCCCTTCAAAACTTGAGTCCGGTTCAATTTTAACTGGATAAAGCTTTTGGCCGAAGAATTCGCTTGTCTTTGAAAGAGCATACATAGAGTTTAGGATAACCTCAGGGTCTCCTTCAGGCTTAACTAGATCATTTAAAATATCTATAGTCAAAGCCATAACAGCAATATCTTCTTCAGAAGGCATAAAAGAAGCAGAAGCAAGCACCTGCGGTGTTTGTCTTTGCATATAAGATAAATAATCATATAATGCCTTTGACCCGCAGGGTTTTCCTTTAAGCCATTCATAAATCTCTTCAATTCTCTGTTTGGACATTTTTAAAGGCTTATCTAGCTCTATTGAAACATTATCTGATATTTTAAGAGTAGTTATAGATTTATTGGAAATGTCCAATAAGATATTTTTGATCGCTAAGGAGGTATTTATATTATTTATGTCTTTTAAATAGGTTGGGGCAAAGGTATTTGGTAAGCCTATGGACGACTTATTCCAAAAAACACGCCAATCAAATTCTACGGCATGGGCTACTTGTTCTGGTAAAAACACCGTAACAAGAATAAAAGCAACTACGCGAATCCAAGCCTTAAAACTTGATTTAAACTCCTGCTTGGCTTCTACTTTAGTTGCTTCCTTGTCTTCTATCCGTGGCTTAAATATTTTTAACATTTATTTTATATGAATATGGGAGTAAAGATAATCTCCCCCTTACCCCCAGCACTTTTTTGATTTGTGTTTGAGTCTTCTTCATATTTAATAAAATGTTTGTAAAACTTTTTATTAAGGCGCTAAATAAAAAATCCGAACTGTCAAATTATCTCAGTAATTCGGCAGCCCGGCTATCCTTTGTTCTTACTTATGATTTATTTTTAGGACCCACGGCTTTGCGCCCCAAAGTTACCCTTGGTTTGCCATTTCGTTACTTGCCTCAATTACATCTAAAGTATAACATCTTAACCAACGCTGTCAAGTAAAAAAATGAATATTTTTGGTACCGCTTTCTTTTTAAAATATCCAACCTATTAAAGCTACGCTTATCTTTCATTATACTGAAAATAGCGCGTATAGAAATAGCCAGTAAAAAGCACCATTAATTTTATTAAGATAGACCTACTCTCTTTACTTGAAATAGCTTTTATAATTCTTTACTATTCATATCCGTAAAAACATATTCTATATAAATTCAGATTGGACAATTATATAGTATATAGTGTCCAGTCTGGACAATATATTAACGCTTCTTCTTATAATAATAAGCGTATTTACCATTCACTCTTTACATAAAACGCGAGAGATTATTTCCTTCCCCTATCCCAACCAATAGGTGTGGATGGTTAGGCACAATAAACCTCCTTTCTCTAACTTAATAGACGCAGAAAAGAGGTTAATCTAACTAAAATATTTTGATCTTATTATAACCTATTGATACACAAAGGATAAAGGGCGAAGGAATCACCCCCCTTATTTAAAACTAGAGAGGAGGCCGCCGCTCATAAACTCCAAAAGTATCGGGCCACCAATAACAATGCCTATAACCGGCATTATAAAGAAGATAAGTGGAATGAGAATTTTAATGGGCGCTTGAAGTGCGATTCTTTCTCCGCGATGAAACCTCTGGGCACGGGCATCTTCTGATAATATGGTAAATGCTTCTGCAACAGGCGTACCCATACGCTCTGCCTGTATAATCGTTTGGACAAAAGAGCTTATTTCGGGTATATCAAGCCTACGGGACATATCCTTTAAAGCCTGTATCCTTGGCTTACCCCATTTTATCTCTTCTAAAACAAAAGCTAGTTCTTCCATGAGAGGATTAAATGGAGTTTTTTCAATAACCCATTTTACCGCGTTAGTGAAATCAAGTCCCGCTTCAATACAGAGCCCAAGCAAATCAATGGTCTCAGGCAAGACCCTTACAACATCCTTTTTACGCTTTTCCCTCTTTCTACTTAAAAAGAAATCAGGGATAAAATAGCATACCCCTATAACCAAAAATAAGATGAGTGGGTCAAACTTCCGAGTGAAAAAAACTACTACAACAGACCCGATAATGATAAGTAATAACTTAATATTAAAAAATGCCTGCGGGCTTATTCTTACATGCGCCGCATCAATCTTCATCTTCAGCTTAAGATCTAGCCCAGACCTTTCAAGAAACCCCCTAGTAAAAGGAAATAAGTTTATTAACTTATTAAGGTATAATTGATTAAGGTTACCCTGATTTGCAGAGATATCTCCCCGCAAAGCAACTCTTTGCCCTGTATTTAAACTTAAACCTAAAGCGATAAACAAAACTGCTGCGATTATAAATATAAATATTAATATTTCCATATCTACATCTTAATCATGCTGAATTTACGTATAAGAAACATACCGATTATCTGCAAGACAACAGCTGCAATCAAAAGCATCCTACCTAAATCGTTTTTCAGCATAATATCAAAATGGTTTTTATTTACCGAGAGAACCCATATCACAAACAATATAGGCAAAAAAGACATGATCAAACCCTGCAATCTGCCCTGCAGGGTAAGTGTTTTTATATTCTCTTTTAATTTACGGTTATCCCTAATAGTTATACTTAACCGGCTTAAAACCTTGGTCAAATCGCCTCCAGTCTCCCTAGCAACTAAAATAGAGTTTACTATCAACCCCAATTCCTCAATATCCATCCTCTTCTTAAGCCTTGCCAAGGTCTCCTCAAAAGCAATACCCATCCTATTCTCCCTTACCAACAAACCAAATTCCTGGCTTACCGGAGGCGGTAGTTCTTCTACCACTACCTCAAGCGCCTGTAACAGGCTTAAACCTCCCTTAAGGGAACTGGATATAAGGTTGATCGTGTCTAAAAGTTGCTCGGCAAACTTAGCCTTTCGTTGGGCAATCCTTATCTTTATTATAAAATTAGGTATAGCTATGCCCACAGCAAAACCTATTGTAGCAAATATAAGGTTTTGGGAAAGAAAATACATCAGCGCGGCTAAAATAACCGGCAAAAAAAGAGAGAGTTTCCTCAATCCTGACGGATTACTCTCAAACAAAACATCGTCCATCTTCTTAGCCATAACTAACTCGCGTTTATCCTGCCATAAATTGAGTTTTCTAAGCAACTGCGGAAAGATGCTATAAACAATCAACAATACAGAGGCTAAGATGAAAATGGCTATTATAAATATCATGAGAAATAGTATAACAAGAAATCATTTTGCTTGCAAGAATAAAAAAATTAAAGGGTAAAGAAAAGGAAATTAGGGGAAAAATTAAAGAGCAGGAGGAGTGTACAATTCACCGCCACCTAGTACCTCTGCGGCTTGACGATACTTGCCCTGCAGGCTACGCCTATAATAGACACCAATAACAATAAGCACAGCAATAACTATAATTATTATCACTATATACTCCAATATTGATTGCCCGTAACTTTTAATTCTTAGGCTCATAATAAGTAACTAAAATGATTGTTTTCTTAGATAAAAGCGGAGCCCCTTCTCCTATTAAGTCAACATTAACCAACCCTTTAGATCCGGGCTCACTCTGGAATATCCTTATAATACACTTTTCTGCGCCCTTACGATTAAAATTTAAAATAGCTTTACTCATAACTGTCCTTTCCTGTGCTAATACTGAGGAGGAAATTCCTTTGTTAATTCTAGGCTTCTGGCAATCAGGACAATTTACCTGCGCTTCTTCACTGGTTATCGGAGCCTCATTTACAAGCGTCCATCCGTAACTTAACATACTATTTTTATAAAAAAAGACTACGTCCTTTATCTCTTTTTCGGTTTCATATGAAGCAGAAAGCCCCGTAGGCAGATCCCAAAGAAAAACCTGCTTACTCTCCGGATAAATTGGCATAAAACTTAATTTATCCGGATTGTCTTTACGAAGAGCAAGGATCTCCTCCTTAGTCGGAATCCGGCTATAACT
The DNA here is from genome assembly GCA_964542785.1 of uncultured Planctomycetales bacterium. Taxonomy (GTDB): domain Bacteria; phylum Omnitrophota; class Gorgyraeia; order Gygaellales; family Profunditerraquicolaceae; genus Sherwoodlollariibacterium. The sequence goes on along the minus strand of CAZIUK010000002.1, from coordinate 235,751 downwards.
TACGGAGAATCTTGCCTTATCCTTTTTATTCTTAGAAGGCATAACTACGATTGCAGATAGATAATTATCCTTCATATAAAACCCTTGCTGTTGCTCTACCCAACCGGCCCTAAGCATCTCTCTTTTAAAAAATGCCTGTAATTTTACCGGGGTAAGTGATGTTTCATATATATTGATAAAGGATTGGGTAGGCCCGATATTAGCACTCTTCTGAGAGACTAATCTAGTATCTGCGGGCAAAGGAATATCAGAGATCTGGCAATAAGCAATAGCGTTAAAGAAAAACAAAAAAATAACTCCAATAAACAAACTCTTGATTAACCTGAAATGCATCTTCTCCTCCTTAATCTACTAATTTACATCTGTAATGATAGAATCATAATCAGCAATAAAATTGCCTACATCCCCTCCGCTAAACCTTGAAGTACTACAACTTCTCATATCAGGATAAGTAGTTAAAACTATCCCCGCGCTTGTACCCGGGTGAATCTGAGTTACACAACAAACAGCATCCCACCTAGGTAAGATAACTTCAGCTATCTTTACAATCAATAAGTTCTTTGCCGCTCCGCAAATCTCACCTGATTCACAATCTTCACAAACATCAATAGACTCAAAATTATTTAGATCAGGTTCCCATTTACTAAAAGCCTCATTATTTTTATCTTCCAATAGATAAATAGATAATGCGCCAGCAGCTGCAACAATAAGAGCAAGTACCCCTACAACTGTAGAATGATTACCGACTGCTAAAGAGTAAGAATGAAAAGCTATCCAACAAGAAGTTTTCATAACCGTACAACAAAAAGGAGAGCCAATTACAGAAAAACACGGTGGGCAACAAAGCGCTGCTAATAGGCTATTGATAAAAGCTGTTGTAGCAAATACCGCAATGGTCGCTAATATAACAGCCGTACTATTTAAAACTGACGCGATGACCTGCGAACGACTAATTAAATCTCCTAACAACCCAGTAATATCCGAGTAAGAACCAGTTGTATGTTGCAGTGTATAAGAAGAGATATTTGGCATGTCTAATGTTACTGAAACAGAGTGATTTTGGTTTATTTTGTCTACCCAGTTGTAAATCCTATCGTTAAAAGGCCTCTCTGTGGACATCCATACCTGAAACTCATTCCCTTGCTCTTCACTGAGCTTTGATGTAATACAACTATTGGAAAAAGCGAAACTAAAGCCAGACTTATTCGCCACTTCATATGACTCTTGCATATATTTAATAACCGAGCAGAAAGAATCTAATTGCGAATCATGGAAAGAATCAGTTAAGGAGAGCATATATTGAACCGTTGTATTAAAAGCGCTTACTGCTATTGATGATTGAAGCATAGCTATGGAAGCTGCAGCATCAGCAATAGAAGCAACAAGCATTGGATACCATATATCACAACAAGTAGGAAGAAAATTATACATAGAAACCGTAGCAACAGCTATAAAACCTGATGCTACAGCAAGATAGATAATGGCCTCAATTATATAGTCATTTGCTATAGAATAAAGTTGTCCATAAGTATAATAATTCTCATCATAGAATATCTGTAATTCTTCGTTTATTAGAGCCAAAGAATTAAGGGCTGCTGCCCAATTAGAAGCAGCGGCTAAAGAGCCAGCATCTGCACCATTAGCAGAACAGGTCTTATCTAAAGAAAACCTTCCAATATTAACCGTAGTGATAGCAGCAATAAGCAAGATAACTAATACTAAAAGCAAAAGAGGAGTAACCTGTCCTTTAAGGTTACCCCTTTGCTTAAAATGCCTATTCTGTAAATACCAAGAGAAGAACAACCCTCCTCCTTTTACTTATTACCTAAACATAAAGGTGTCCTTATCAGTTAACTCCCTAGCCTCAAACATATCTCTCCCAGAAGGTTCTCCAGGGGTATTTGATCCTGCCTGAACGCGCGTTTCATTATACTGACATTGACGCCTTACAATATTATCGCTAGACCACTTCCATAGGCTAAGCAAACCAAAGAGTAACGCTATTATTATAACAAATATAGTTGTAAATTCCAATGTTACCTGTGCTTTTTTTATCATCGCATCTCTTTTTCACGTATTAATACATGTTCTCCGGGGTAATACTTCCCCTCTTCTCCTAATGTATGCGTAAATGTATACCTATTACCACTTATATCTATATCCGCAGTTAAAGTATCCTCTGCTTCGAGAGACTTAAATGTAACAACTCCGCCAGGGCCATCTCGTTTGGTAAAAACTATATCGGAGACAGCCCTATTAATAAACTCATTTTCACTGACTTCAACTGTACCTGGCTTAGGAGTATCCCTGTGGGGTATATCTATTGCCTCGTCTTCGTTTAGCTGATATTTTGAAACCCCATGGTCATTCTCATCTTCAATAATTCTATTTAACCATAGCACATTAGCACTTCCGGAAAAAGTTTGGAGTTGGCCTAATTCCATCGGAACTGAAACATTAGGTAAACGCCTATAAGCAACCTTTGTATAGGAAGCGAAGGAATTAGCATTCCTTGCTTCTTTTAACGCCGCGCGAAAAGCCTGTTGTATATATGACTGCTGCTTATTTAACTTCTCGCTATAATTAATAAGAAAGGAAAAAACCATTAAGATAAGCGAGCCTAATACAGCAAGCTCGGTAGTTGACTGACCCTTAATTCTTCTAAGCATATTAAATAACCTCTTTGCTATTCCTTTGACTCTGACTCGTATTCGCTTTCTAAAACTTCCTGCGAAACAATGCTCTTTGCCCCCCCTATAGACTGCTTTAAAGTTGTAGTTGAATCCTGCTTAAAAGAAAATTCCGAAGTATTTACCTCAAGACCTGAAACATCCTGCTGATATGCCTCTTGCTCTGTTCCAATCATATAGTCTGTAAGTTTCTTTGTCTTTGCCTGAAGTCCTCTAGTAATATAAGCCTGCATCCCGAACAATACCAACCCGGCTATGCCAAAAATAAGTGCTACCTCGGTTAAATTCTGCCCTTTGCTGGAATATACAGAGTTAACGCCGCGCATCGCCATCAAAACCCCCTAAACTTTCGTTAACGTTTTTTCTAATAGTTACTGTGGACCTTTCTATGTTTTCGCTATGGGTTTCACTAAAAGAAATAACTGGCTCGGGTTTAGGAGAAGGAGGTTCTTCATTATTCTCCGCCCGACGGGTATTAATATCACTGATAATGCCTTGGACCCGGTTTATTTCAAAATTTAAAGTCGGATGAACCCCTCCATAATCATGTTGATCGGAGTTAAGGGTAGAAGGATCTGCTTGGACCCTAAGAGAATTAATTACACTATTAACTTGGTATCTTAGGTCACGGGAGGCATCCTGGCTTTCAGGCGCAGGAGGATCTGACAATACCTCATAAGTTGTTGTCGTTGTACTCTTAGAAGTTATTTCGGATACGATGCGCTTCCTTTCTCTATTGTTAATTATAGTATTTCCTGGGGCATACTGGTCTACACTTATTTGCTCAGAAAGATTGCGAAAATGCCCCTGAAAACCGCGGTTTACGTAAATAGATACAGCAATAATAGCCGCAACAGCAAACGCGCTTAAACAAAGATACTCTAAAGTTACCTTCCCGCTTTGCATAAGTATTTTATCTACTCTTTTGATAAATCTTTTATCTCCTCGTATCCAGTCTTACTTTGTACATTTCTAGTAATATTAGTAATAGTCGTTCCGCCTGCCTGCATATTTTCGCTTTGAGTCATACCAGTAGTTATAGTATAAACTGATTCAGTTTGTTCGGCAGAATACTGCTGTCCAATCTGGTCAGTTGACTCGCGTAACCTCCCTTGAAGCCCCCTTCTCATATAAACGCCCATAGCTATTAATGCAGCGACTACAAAACCAATAAGGATAACATACTCTAAAGTACTTTGCCCCTTACACCTCTTAATTAACATACCCACCTCCTTACTATTTTAGGGCCCTGTTGTTGGAGCTAAAATCTCTTGTGAACCTACCCTGCTGGAGGTTTCTTCGCCAGCAATCTCCCTTCTCACCCCTCCGCCTAAATTAGTCGTAACTGTTTCAATGCTATCCCTTTTTGAAGTCATATCTGAAGTCATATAGTCCGGCTCGTATTGGGAGAGCCCGCCTAATATATGTTCAGATTGAGGATCATTATAATCCACGGCCTGTTTCATCTTTGCCTGCAAGCCTCTCTTAACATAAATTTGCATAGCTACTGCCGCACCAATCACCAAGCCAATAACTATAGCGTATTCTGCAGTGCTCTGGCCTTTCCTTAATAAGCGTAACATAATATCACCTCCCTTAAAAAATAATTATCAGGCAAAAATTAAAATTGAACTTCATTAACTTTATCTTGCATTTTATTGCCTAAAGTACCATAAGTATTCTGAAGTTTTGGCTGAAGGGCTTTGCCTACGGCAATTATCGCCCCAACTACTGCGGCTAAAATGATTACGTACTCTAAGGTACTTTGCCCCTTTCTTCTCATTATCATCCTTCACCTCCCCCCATTTACTCTGCCCGGTAATAATTCAACTCTTCCTGAGTTTGTTTAAGCCGCGCATTCATTGAACGCATTATATATGTGCTCATAGCCATCAAGGCAACGGCTACAATTATAGCTAACATCGTATATTCTATAACGCTCTGCCCTTTACCTTTAAATATCTTCATCTCATCGCCTCCGTAGCGTTAGAAACATATGCGCCAAAAAAAGAAGGAGCCCTTTTAGCAAGGGCTACCGACGTTACCACAACTATAGCAAAAATAATGATATACTCAACAACGCTCTGTGCCTGATTAAATTTTTTAAATACCCGTGGCTTATACATCCTGCATTCCTCCGATAACAGGATATCTTCTAATTAACCGCGCTACAAGTAAAATATAACACTATAAAATGTAGCAATCAAGGCTATTTAAACCTTAATAGGAAACGCTTTCTTTAGGCGATCGTAAAATACGCCCTTGCTCCATCAGGGGCTTCAATCCCCCGCTCATTAAACCTTTTTAATATATAACTTAAGGCCTTTGTATGGGGGTATCCTAAGGGGGGCTTGAAACAAAAATAACGTACATTGCCGATTCTTTCGCTACTATCAACTAGAAGGTCATAAAACCTTAGTTTCATCTCAGAAAAATTATCTATCTTGTATCCTGAGGGAAGAAAATGCCTTCTTATATAAAGGTCAAGCCCCTTTAAATAACCATTAAATATTTCCTGTGAGTTTAAAGAACCGGTTATATCCACGCCCTTAACCTGCACAGAAAATATATTCTGCAAGTTGGCGGTATAGGTAAAGAGCTCCACCTTACGGTTGTAATCTTCAAAAGCCTCTTCTAAATTAGGCCAAGATAAAAGATACTGAGAGACTAAACTTTCCGTAGGCATGGCCTGAAGGTCAGCGTTAGTTAAGATAGCTAACCTTACCCTCTCCTTAGGATCAACTTTAAGAGAGGCTCCTCTTAAGATAACCTCTTCTTTTACCTTAGGATTGAATAACCTAAGCTCTATATCCGCGGTATAAAAAGTACTTTTTAACTCTTCTATATCCACCCGCCTAAACTCCCCTATTTTATCAACTTTTCTATAATTACTAAATTGCCACGGCCAGAGTCCGAAAATAAAATATCTTCTTTGGGGAGAAGGAAGAGGTAAATCAGCAACCTCTTCCAATTTACCGTTAAAAAACGTAATCCTTGAAATCTTATTCGTAGGGCTATTTAATGCGCAGAGAAAAGAAAGAAACTCCGGGCTGGGTATATCATAGCCTACGGCATTAAAGATTACAACCGGCTTATTTTCAGAAAAATAACTATTTAAAACAAGGGAAGTATTATTCACGGTATTGGAAAAATCGTAAGGTATGTTTAAAGACGACCAAACTGCATAAAAACGGCTATCTATAAACGCCGGGGCCCCGCTTGAAAAAGCAATCCTTATACAACGAGACTCCTTTAATAAACCATTAATAACCTTTACGGCTCGAGATAACGCCAATCCTGTTAATTCATCTTTCCGAAAAGAAGGCAAAAGGGATGAAAAAATAATATTTTTTACCCTGTTTAAATCATTTAGATTAAGTTTACCTAAAGCATCTCCTATAAGCTCTGCAATTTGTTTACTTGCTCCGATAAGATAATCTGCCGCATCAAGCAAAACTAACCCACTATTCTCAATTTCAGGGTACAACGCCGTACCCTCCTGAGATTCTCCCCGCGCAGCCTTCTCCCACCCCCCTTTTTCCGTCTTTGATACCTCAGTTTCTTCCTTGTGTTTTCTACGCTCTAACTCTTCGGCTTCCTTGCGAGCTACTTCTTCTTTAATTCTTCTTAGCTCTTCCTGTTTAAGCCGCTCTCTTTCAATAGCAACAATTTCTTTTTCCTTTTCTAATGCTGTTTTATGCGCTATTTCCTCTCCTATACTTGTCTTTGGCTCTAATGTCTCCTTATCTACCTTATCTTGCCCTACACTCTCTTTTCCAACCAGAGAGACAAGTTCTACCCCCTTTTCCATATTTGCCTTTACCTCTAAAACCTCTTTAGCATCCTTCTTCTGTTCTGTAGCGTCCTCTTTGGCATTTGACAATACCTCTTTCGTTAACGCTATACTCTTAGTTGTTTCTTCTGATAATATAGGTAAGACAGGCATAAGAATATGGGGCTTTTTCTTTTTTGGCCTTCTACCGATAGGAGCGCTTAATCCTAACTCCTTCATAAGCGCGTTTATGCTGGATTTAGATAAGCTGAGGCCAAATTTCATCTTAACATGCTCGCTCATCAGCCTACAACTTATCTGCGGATTAGCTTTTTTTTCTTTAATTACAAACTCTTTAACTTCTTCTTTAAACTTATAGACAACACCCATAAAAACTCCAGTTTGGACATTTCCTAAGCTAAATATACCCTTGTCAACCACCACTGTCAAGCAAAACTAGAAACATCTAATCTGTCAAGGCTACAGGTACCCTCACGAAAAATTCTAGCAAAGCATCTCTAGCAAAAAAGATCCAAAAGTAAGATTTCTAAAATTAGTAGAGCTCTCTAATTGGCAAGCCGAATATTCCTATTGAATTAAGAGGCGATCTCCTACTTCAACCTTGTCAGGAGAAGAAACTCCGGGAGCGCATTCTATAACATACGCGCTTGAGGTGCATATAGGGCTTAACCGAAATGGCTGGAAAGAAATAATAACCTTTATTACCCTATTATTTTTATCAACAAAGAGAACATCTATAGGAAAAGCCATAAAAAAAGTATGGATAGAATTGCAAGGTTTAATTATTAAGGCTTCCTTGTCACCTAAAAACTTTCTGCCTAAAAGCCCTTTAATCCTTTTAAAGAATGTCTCAGCCAAAATAGCGTTTTCAGCCAAAATAATATTTTTAGTCTCGTTTATTATCTTCATAAGGAAAAATTGGGGACACGCATAGCTTTGTAAGCTAGAATCCTTAAGATTTTTTGAAGATGGACTCGGAAAGAGAGATACCTCTGATCTTTATCTCTTTAAAAAATGTCGGGATATATCCTGTGGCCATATGGCTACCGAGAATTTTACTATTTTCCCCTAACCCGGTTTGTTTGAAAACAAAGATATCCTGTATATCTATATGTAATTCGTCCTTCATCCCGCAGACCTCAGAAATAGCCATAACCTTACGTGAACCATCAAAGAGCCTTGCGGTATGTACGATCACATCTACGGCAGAAGCAATCATCTCGCGTATAGCCCTAACCGGAAGTTCAACGCCTGACATCAATATCATTGAATCAAGCCTGGAGAGGACATCCTGCGTAGAGTTTGCGTGTATGGTGGTCATTGAGCCGTCGTGACCAGTATTCATCGCCTGAAGCATATCTAAAGACTCCAATCCGCGGCATTCTCCAACGATAATCCTATCCGGGCGCATCCTTAAGGTATTACGGAATAAATCGCGTATAGTAATTGCTCCTTTGCCCTCAATATTAGGAGGTCTTGATTCAAGCCTTACCCAATGCTCCTGACTTAACTTTAACTCTGCAGCATCTTCAATGGTAATAATCCTTTCATCGTCGGGTATGGCAGCAGAGAGTATATTTAATACCGTTGTCTTTCCTGAACCAGTCCCCCCTGAAACAATCATATTCTTGCGTGCTAAAACACTAGCACGGAGAAAATCCGCCATTGCGTTATTTAAAGAACCGAACTCGACTAATTCTTCTATTTTAAACTTTTCTTTACGGAACTTTCGTATGGTTATATTTGGTCCGGTCAAAGCTAATGGAGGGATAATAGCGTTAACTCGCGAACCGTCGGCAAGGCGGGCATCCACCATCGGAACAGACTCATCAATCCTCCTTCCTATAGGAGCGATAATCCTTTCTATAATTGTCTTAACCTGTCCGTTAGAGATAAACTTCTTACTTGCCAACTCTATCTTGCCATATTTTTCTATATAAATCTCGTCTTTATTATTTACCATAATGTCAGTTATATCTTTATCCGCTAAAAGATCCTCTAAGGGCCCAAGTCCTAAGGCCTCATCCACTATCTCTTTTACCAGCTTTCTACGGATATCTACAGAACTTATAAAACTTCCTGCTTCCTCAACTAAAAGATTAGTCACCATTACCTCAGCCTTGCCTCTTAATTCTTTAGTTTTTTTATGGTCGCTAAAAATCTTAAGGTCAAGCCTTCTGATATTTAACTGATCTATAAGCCGGGCGTGAATACGCCTCTTTAAATATATTATCTCATCAACCCTCTCTTCATCTACTGCTAAAGGCGCTTCGCTTACCCCTTCTTTTTGCCAAAAGTCTTCGGGCTTATCCTTAAGCAATTCCTTTACCTTAAGCTGCTCTAATTCTTTATGTTCAATAAAGAGATTGTCCTTTGCAATCAAATCAACGCCCAAATCTTTTAAAGCTATGGATGATTTTGAGCGAGGATTGTCCATAACCAAAGGGATACCGCGGTTTACCGCCAATCCTACTGCCTTGCCGTCAGAAGGAATCAAAGAAATTATATCTACCGGAAGGCTTACCTTTACCTCCTGCCAACTTATGCCGGAGATAGATTCTGCCCTATTTAATACCCCTTTAATCATACTTAAGGGAAAGTTTAATGACTGTAGGGTATCAAGTATCCATTTGGTCTGATATATGGATATAATATCCGGGGTAACTACTAAAAGAAGGAGGTTGGCCTGATTTAAAACAGTAGTAAAGGTATTACTAAAACTCTTACCCGCATCCACTACCACATAGTCATAATCTTTTTCTAAAAAAGAAAAGGCCTCTTTAATCCATCCAGGCTCTAAATAAGAAGACTGCTGCGGCCTTAAAACTGCGGGGAAAAAATCTACACCTGAGGTAGTTTGGGTTATAAATTGCGATTTTACAAAAGCTTGCGACTGTTTCTTAAGGACATTTATTGCATCTACCATTGACTTTTGTGGATTAACATTGAGCATGCGGGCCATATCCCCCGGGGCCTGCACATCCAAATCCACAAGGCATACTTTTTTCCCCTGATGAACTAATACAACCGCAAGGTTAACAGCAATAAAGGTCTTTCCTACACCCCCCTTAGTGCTAAAGAGTACTATATTTTTTGACATTGTTAATCTAATTGATAGGCTATGGGGATATTCACCCAAAGCTCTTTTTCTATTATTGCAGGAGGAAAAGGAGGATAAGGGCTGGCTCTTTTTGCGGCCCTTAACGCATTATCATCAAGAACTTTATACCCTGAAGAACCTTGTATCTTTGACTCTAATAAATCTCCTTTGTAAGAAAGTTTAAGGCTTAAGGTGGTTATCCCTTGGAAACCTGAACCTTTTGCCGCAGGAGGGTAAATTAATCCCTCTAATATTCTTACTTGTATTAATTGAGAATAGCGATATATCGGATCTTTCACTTCTTCTCTTTCAATTTGAGGCTTTAATACGGTTGTTTTTTTATCTCCCCTAAATTCCCCTTCTTGACTTACTATCCTTGGGGTAAGGGTAATAAAAAGCTCTACGTCTTCTCGGCTTGAAACTGGTGAAGAAGGCGAACCTTCCGAAGTAGTAAGAGCGCCTCCTTTAGCAATAGCCTTATGCCTAAAAAACATGCCTAAAACCGGAATATCTCCGAGCCAAGGAAACTTTTGCATCTCTTCAACTGTCTTTTGTTTAATCAATCCGCCAATAGCCATAACTTGTCCGTCCTCAAGGATAATTTCGGTATCAGCTGAACGCTTAAAAAAAGTATAAGCCAAAGCATAATCTGTTTTTACCTGAGCCCCTAACTCACTAACCTCTACATTTAATTTAAGGTTTATATTCCCTTGATCATTTACTGCAGGATTAATATTTAAGACAATACCATAATCTTTATACTCTACACTTCCTCCAGTGGTAGCACCCGTGGTGCCTACCCCAGATGTCCCAGGGGTAACTGACCCACTTAAAATAGGAACCTCTCCACCAACTACAAGCTTCGCACTCTTTCCACTTAAACAAGCAAGCCGCGGACGAGAGAGGAGCCGCGCATGGCCTTCTTTTATCAGAGCATCAAATGTCAAATCATAAGTAGTCCTTGCAACACTTCCTAACTTAAATAACTTAGCCCAACTCGTTGCTCCCTCTGCTGATATACCAGGAGCAGAACCAGCTACTTCAGAAAGACTAATAGTATTAGGCCATTCAAAACCTAGCCTCTTCTCTGCTCCTCTATTAATCTCAAAAATCTGGACATCTATCTCTACGACAGCTTCCTCTTCTTTAACCGAGATTAAATCTACGACTTTATCCTTTAATGTTCCCAAAGCAGATATGATTTTCTTTTTTTCTGCCTCATTCTTAGCCTTGCCTAAAAGAAAAACCTTTCCTTCCTCATCCTGAGCTTGAGAAAAAGCTCCCTGGATTCCTAACTGCCCTAAAATATTATCAACGCGCGTCTTAATCTTACTCATATCCTCAGCAAAAACTTTAATACTATAAGACTCTTCACCATAATTATCCCACACCACAAGTGTGGTTGAACCTGCGGATTTGGGGGTTAAAGTAAGATCAACTTTGCTAACTGCGGTTATATCCGCTATACCGGGATTACCTATTGCCACGCGCGTAGGATTTCTTACAGATATAACCTTAACCTCCCCTACATAAAGCCTAAGCTCCTCATTGCCATTAATTAAAGCATGCCCTTTTAAAGAAAAGGCAAAAGAAAAACATAATATTAAAAAAAGAGCCAAAGATATTTTTTTCATTTTCCTCCTCATTCCAATAAAACCCATTGGCAATTCTTATTTACTATCCTTGATAAAAATCTCTTCTAACGCGATAACGGTATCTTATCTTTTTGCATTCCCCTATACACTTCTACATAACCACCATCAATTTCAATATCCCTAACATCTTGATTAACTTCTGAAGTCGGTTGTGGCATTATATAGCTAAAAAGAGCTTCCCAGCTTGCTGGTTGAACCGGTCCAACCTGAGCATCAGCTGGAGAACGCAGTGTAAGACGTAATTTCCCCTGCTCCTGAACAAAAGCAACTAAATTTGCTTCTTGAGGCCCAAGGGCTAAAGTTATAAGCCCTGAAATACCTGCTTCTTTAGTAGCATACCTACTATCTCCTTGCACAGGGGTAATTCCGGTATCTTGGCCTACAGCTAAAACTAAAATATTCTGGAATAACGGCAATACGGCTAATTGGTTCATCTGTTCGCCTTGAGGGCCTTGCACAGGAACAGGCACCATGGCAATAACATCTACATAATCACCGGGCTTAATCATGCCTGCCAAAGAAGAAATATTATCTACGGGTATAGTAATCGCTCTTTTCCCCATCGGCGTAAGCCCTGCTAAATTACCTCCACCCTTACTATGCACATTACTAAGCTTAGTAAGCGTAATCTGCTCTCCTTTAGAGATATCCGCAACCGTAACCATATCTGCAATCCTATCTAAAGAAGTAGCTGCACTTGGCTGAAGATACTTATTAGGAATAATCGCTGTCTCAAGTTTTAAAGGGTCAATCATTGCACCTTTAGGAATATCCTGTTTTGCCACTAAAACAGCTGTCTGGTTAGCCTGTATATTGGACAACGCTTTTTTTGCCTGCTCTTGGGCTACTTGGCGCTGTTGAGTAATATAACTATTAACCATAACAATAGCAACTAAAGCCAACGCCACTCCGATAATTAAAACTATATGTTGTTTCTCTAACTTTATCGGCATTATTTTATCTCCCCTTCATAAACTTCAATTTTAGCATTACGAGAAAGTTTACCAATTAAATCCTCTATCTGCTGCTGCTGTTTTAAAAAAATAAGCCCTCTCTTTATATCCTCCCAAAGCTCAGAAAGCGTCTTTTGTTTGCCGCCCTTTTTAGCTTCAAGCTTAATTATATAATAACCATCCGGGCCTTTAAATATATTACTGCTCCTTCCAACGTCTAAGGTATCAGAAAAAGCTATCTCATCAAACTGAGCGAATTTATTCCCCTTAGAGATAAACCCTAAATCACCACCCTGTCTGCTTGTAGAGGCTTTTGACTTTTCTTTTGCTATCGTTGCAAAATCTGCTCCCTGTAAAAGCTGAATTAAAATCTCTTTAGCATCCTGCTCTCTGTCTACTACTATCTCGCGTATCTGCCGCTCTTCAGGCTCTTTAAGTTGATCTTTAAAATTATTATAATAGTCCTCTATCTCCTTAGAACTCACATCTATCTTTTCTGTTTCATTCTTAATAAGCTCTAAGACTAAAAGCTGCATTTTAGTTTTATCTAATGCCTCTAAGACTTCGGGACTTCTATCTAACCCTCTATCCATTGCATCCTGATATAACAACGTCCTTCTAACCATCTCATTTTTAAGATAATTTAATTTCTGTTCGCGGGTAGTAATCTTAAGTTCCGGCCTATCAATAGGAACCGAAGCATTAAAAGCGTTTATCTCCTCTTCCATATCCTCTATAGTAATAGGTATATTATTTACCTTTGCAATAACCTTACCCTTTACTATATAAGGCTTAGTTATCTTGTTAGTAGAAGTAGTTTTATTATTTAGGGATTTAGGAACAAGGGCCTTTACTTTATCGCAGCCCAAAAAACCTAAAAATAAAAAACAGAAGAATGAAACAAATATTATCTTTCCCTTCACACTATCCTCCTTTTAACAATTACTCTTTTCATAAAAAGAATTAGGGCCTGTGCAAGCACTTTTATTGCTAGATTAGGCCCTCTTAAAACACTTAAATGCCCTGCATCCTCTTGCCCTCTCATTGATTAAGATAAGGATAATGATATTTCTATTTTCTTTTTTAACATAAGCGCTGATAAAATGCAAGAGAAATATTCTATTTTATTTACCCCCAACCGGATTTGAACCGGTGTTTACAGGCTGAGAACCTGACGTCCTAGACCAGGCTAGACGATGGGGGCAATAATTTATAAGTTTTTATCAAATAATAATACCATATTTCATATTTTGGTCAATAATTTTATTGACCGGCATACAAAAAAATGTTATATAATTAATCTATGCAGGTAGGCGTAGGATTCAGCATAAAAGAGGATTATATACAAACAACCCAAGAGGCCATTAATAACGCCTACTCCTCTTTGGGCAAACAAACGGCTGACTTAGCGATTCTTTTTACCACAAAAGAGTTTAACCATCCTTTAGCTCTTGAAAACATCTCAAAAACATTAGGAGAAATACCCTTGCTAGGGGCAATCTCTGCAGAAATAATATGCGCAAAAGGCCCTATAAACAAAGGCGTAGTTCTTCTACTCTTCAGCTTCCCGGAGAAAACATATTTTAATACAGCCTGCACAAAAAATGTGAACAAATATAATATGCTCTCTACGGGAAGAGATCTCGGAGAAAAACTATTATATGGATGCAAGGGAAACCGAAGAAACTTAAGTTTAATCCTCTCAAGTTGTTTAGACCCTGAGGAGCAAAATATATTTCTTGGCTTGCAAGAAAGAGTAGGCAAAAGCTTTCCTATAGTAAGTGCATCCTTGCAAGATGGTATTTATTTTAATAACTCTTCCTTAAGTCATTCTGCATGTGGAGTTCTTTTCGGAGGAAAGCTTTCATTTGGCTTAGGGGTAAAACACGGTTGGAAGCCGCTTGGAAAACCTCGAAAAATAACCTTATCTTCTAATAATACTATTATAGAAATAGACGGCAAACCTGCGGCATCTTTATACAAAGATTATTTTGATAAAGATAATGCTGGAATAAAAAAGGAATTAAAGCGTATATCTAAATACTATCCTATAGGTATAGATATCACGGGGAAAAAAGAATACCTCTTGCGCAGCTTATCAGATATAGAAACAAATAATACCCTTGTCTTTAACGGTAATATTCCTAAAGGAAGTGAAGTGCAGTTAATGATATCTTCAAAAGAATCTTGCTTGAAAAGCACAAGAGAAGCAGCTGAATTAGCTAAAAATTCCCTTAAGGGGCAAAAAATAAAACTTGTCTTTATACTAAATTCATCAGCAAGATTATCGATGCTAGGGGTTAAAGCAGCTGAAGAAATTGAAATTATAAAAGAAGTATGTGGAAAAGATACCCCTATAGCAGGCATATACACAAACGCAGAATATGCCCCCTTAAATAATGCCGGGATTTTAGGAGTTTCGTATTTCTATAATAACTCGATAGTTGTCCTAACCATAACAGGATAAACAAATGTTTTACACAAATATAACCTTAATACTCCTAGCAGCATTAATAATAGTAATTTTAAGCTCCATGTTATTAACTAAAATGCAAAATATCAGACAGATGCAAGCAGATATAGAAAAACTTACGCAATCATTGGAAGTTATGGACGAGCAAGCAAGAATAATTGTCCGCGCGGATTTGGAGCTAAACCGCATACAAGAAGAACTGGATAAAAAGATAACAGGCTTATATGCCTTACAGAAATTATCTCATAGCATAAGCAGCACTAGAATAGAAGAAGAGATTTTCAAAAACTTAAATCCCATCCTCTTTAAGGAATTAGGATTTGAAAGGGTTGTTGTCTTTAATTGGAACATTGCAAAAAAAGAGTTCGCCTTAAAAGCTAACTTAGGATACTTAGAGAAAGAGACCCAATCAATAGTCTCTTATATCAATTCAAATAAAGACCGGATTTTAAGCCTTGTTGCCACGGATAAAACAACATCCTCTGTCTCAAGCATTAATAATTTTGCTACCCAAGAAGACTTACGTAACATATTCAAATCAGAATACTTTATATTCTCCCCTATCCTACCTAAAAATGAAAACCGCGGGTTTATTTTTACAGGCACAACAAATACAGATATTGTTATTACTGACGGAGATGAAGAGTTAATCAAAATACTCGCTACTCAATTAAGCCAAGCCTTAGAAAACACTCTGCTTTTTGAAAAAACTTGGAATACTCAACTAGAGCTTGAAAAAAAGGTTAAAGAAAGAACATTGGAATTAACAAAAGCCCTTGAGGAGGTAAAAAAGATAAGCCGGCGCAAAACTGATTTTGTCTCCAGTGTTTCACATGAATTAAGGACTCCGCTGACCTCTATAAAAGGCTATACAGCGATTCTGCTTACCGGAAAACTTGGAGATATCCCCCCAGAAGCCAAGGAACGCTTAGAGAAAATGAACCGGCATAGTGATGAATTAGGAAATATAGTCAACGACCTTTTGGATATTTCACGCATAGAATCAGGCAAAATCTCTATGAATCTTGAATCGCACGACTTAAGGGATATCGTCAATAAGGTAGCGGACCTTTTATCCGGACAACTCAAAGAAAAAGGGATTAACCTTGAAATAAAAATTAACCTAAAAGAATTTAAGGTTTTAGTTGACTACATTCAAATAAATAGGGTATTTGTAAATTTAATAGGAAATGCGATGAAATTTACCCCTGCTAAAGGGAAAATCAGTGTCTATGCCAATAGCCAAAATGGCGTAGTGCAAGTTAATGTATCTGATACCGGTTGCGGCATTCCAGAAGGTTCGCTTGAAACAATATTTGAAGAGTTTTTTAGGGTAGAGAATTCTATTAATCAAGAGGTGAAAGGCACGGGCTTAGGGCTGGCCTTGGTAAAGCATATAATTGAAGCGCACCAAGGGAAAATATGGGTTCAAAGTAAAGTTGGTTCTGGCTCAACCTTTAGTTTTACCTTACAGCAGGCAAATTAATTATAAAGACAAAATGGCGATAAAAATACTTATTGTTGATGATGACCCGGATATACGTGATGTGTTGAAACTAACGCTATCCGAAGAAAATTATGAAATATTGGAGGCTGGGGACGGAGAAGCAGCGCTAAAAACTATACACGAAAATCAACCTGATCTTATACTCTTAGATTATAAAATCCCTAAGATTGACGGAAGGGAAGTGTGTAGAAGAATAAAAAAAGATATCTTATTACGGCACTTACCGATAATAATGGTTACCGGAAAAGGAGATATCAATGATAAGGTTGGAGGAATTGACGCCGGAGCGGATGATTATGTAGTTAAACCTTTTGAACCAAAAGAACTTTTAGCGCGAATACGCATGATCCTAAGACATACTGAACGCGACCTTGAGGCGAACCCACTAACACGCCTTCCAGGAAATGTCTCTATATTAAAAGAGCTCTCCCGCAGACTAGAAGCAAAAACCCTATTTGCAGTATGTTACCTTGATTTAGATAAATTCAAATCTTATAACGATAAATACGGTTTTGAGCATGGAGATGAAGTAATCCGGGAGACTGCCCGGCTTTTAATCAAAATAATAAAAGAATTCGGAAATCCTGATGATTTTATCGGACATATAGGAGGGGATGATTTTGTTACTGTAACAACACTTGATAAAACAGATCTTTTATGCCAAAAGATAATTACCAACTTTGAAGAGCTCGTCCCCTCTTTTTACAATGAAAAGGATAGGAATAACGGCTTTATCCTTGCTAAAAACCGTAAAGGAGAAGAGGAAAAAATTCCGCTTATTTCAATATCTATAGGAGTAGTAACCAATGAACACCGCACCATAACCCACGTAGCACAAATTGGAGAGATTGGGGCAGAATTAAAAGCTTACGCTAAAAGCCTTGAAAGAAGTAACTACGTTAAAGACCACCGCAAATAGATTAGTATTTTGCGCGGGGAGGGAGTTGAACCCTCACAGGTTGCCCCACTACCCCCTCAAAGTAGCGTGTCTGCCATTCCACCACCCGCGCGATAACCTAAATTTAAATTATTATATAACGCCATTTTTAAAAACTCAATAGAAACCTACAACCTAAAACTAAAGCAGATTTAGAAGTCTTATCAGCATTAGGATGAGCTATTATTTGAAGACTCGGTGTTAAAGCAATAAAACTATTTAAGCTGTAACTATAATAAATCTCATATATGGTCTCTGACCTTGCAGCAGTATCTTCATTTATGCTGCGAAAGTCATCCCCCATGATTGAGCGCGCCACGCCAACAGCAAAATAATCATCCTTACGCCCCGGAATAGGCTCTTTAACCTCTACTCCAAATGACCAAAAACGCTTTATATCCCATATCTTCTCATCAGCGTAGCCATAACGTAAAAACAAAACAATCCTCTTGGTTACCTCCTGATCAAAACTTAAGGCATACCCTAGAGTATCCCTCCTCTCTCCTTTTCTATCTATGCGTTCAAGTTTTTCATGATCTAGATAAAAAATCAGCCGATAATTCCCTTCAAGCTCTTTTATCTTAAAAGAAAAACCAAGTTCATTTATAAATAAAGTACTATTAAAACCGTCGCTTAACCCTGTTTTAGAAGAAATAGCCCGAGCAGTCCCTGCCCCAGCCTGAAAATAAACCCAATCATAAGGCACAAAAGAAATTAAAGCGCCTAATCCTTTTGCTGGAAAAGGTACGGCTAAGTTATTAACCAATGCGCTAGATAAAAATTGTGTATCAGCAGATTCTGCGGCATTATTAGCATCAAACCAGTCGGATAAACCAAGCTTACCGACGACAAGCAATACTTTATCTGAAAATAAGCTTTGTTCTAAATAAAGTTCCGGGATATATATAGGTATCTTATCGCCAAAATTATTATTAAATTGAGAGTATGTAGTAATTAATTTATCTACTCCCATTCCATTATCAGATTCAAATTCTAAAAATAATGCTCCTCCCTGCCATAACTTCTGCTTAACCTCAAAGTTTAAGTACCCTACTCTCCGATTCTTTCCTTTATTTTCAGAAGCACGCAGAATACCCTGTTGGGTATAATTAAAAAGTATGTTAAACTCCGTTCTATACTTTTGCAGAAGAGTTTCTTTATATTTATTAAAGTTAGTTAATTGTATTTTGGAAGGTAAGAGAATTCCTTCTTGTTCAGTTATTTCAACCGGCCTAGGTGATGACTCTGCAGAATATAAAAATATACTAAAAACAGAAAATATACTTAAGAAAAGAAGAAAGGATATTTTTTCCCAAATACCCATACCCTATGGATTAAAATATGCTAAAGAACGCATTATTATATTTATTATCTATTTTTTCCTTTAATCATAATTAAAAGCATCTTAAATTTATCTACCGCTTTTAGAGCATGCGGTTTATTAGCAGGCATAATAATCATCTCTCCTTTTTTTAAAATATGTCTTATGCGAGAAATTCTAACCTCAGCGCGCCCATCTATAATATAAACTAAGGCATCAAAAGATACAGTATGCTCACTTAACCCTTGGCCTTTATCAAAAGCAAATAAAGTTACATTCCCGGTATTTTTCTTAACAATCTCTTGGCTAACAATTGAATTACCCTGATATTTAAGTAAACCTGCTAAAGGTAAAGCCCTTGCCAATAATTTATTCTTAACCATTCTTACCATTTTCTAAAGTAACTATTTTTAAATAACTACCCCCCTAACCAAATACTACCTTTCCCTATAAGCTATTTATCAGCTTAGTATATTTTATCACTCATTTCACTATACTCAAGAAGGAAATACCTTAGAAAAACCAATATGAAGGTTAAAACAAGCTCTTTTCTATCCAACTACTTCGGATATATCCACTACAAAGACTATCCCTTCGCCTGGATCTTTCAAATTTCCGTGCTCTTCCAGTAATTTAATAAGCTTATCTTTATTAGCCTCCAAAGTAAGAATAAGAAGAATATCCCTTGATGAATCTACGCGCAGTTTAAGCAGACGCCTTCCCTCTGGCGTACACATCCCCTTACCAGAAAACTTAGTAGCACCGAAAATACCGGCGTTCTTAATAATAGGCATCAATCTCTTTACTTTTCCTTTCGGGAGGATAGCAACAATTAATTTAAAAACTTTCAGCATCTTATTTTCCGTCATTACTCTTAATCTTATACTTATCTTTTAAGGGTTTTATTACCCTCCTTGTTTTTTAGGCGTTAAGTAAAAATAAAAACCTGTTTGCAATCCAGAAGTATATAATAATGCCTAAAATATCTATTATTGTCGTAAGTAGAGGCCCACTCATTAACGCAGGATCTAATTTAATCCTTTTTAATAATATAGGTAAACCGGCGCCTATTATTGCGGAAATAGTCACAGTCAGCCCCATAGATATCCCCACAGAAAAGCTTAAACTCCAATTAAACTCCTGAAAGAATACCCTCAGTATAGACGCCAAGGCTAAAATAGCGCCAAGAAATATCCCCAACATTGACTCCCTTAAAACTACTTTGAGAAAATCACCTACCCTTATCTCTCCTACCGCTAAACTCCTGATAACTATCGTTGAAGACTGGGTCCCTGCGTTACCTCCTGTATCAACAAGCATAGGAAGAAAAAAACTTAAGGCAATGCATCTTTGCATAGCAAACTGGAATTTCTGAAGAATAAATCCTGAAGCAGAGCCTAAAACCACCAACAAGACAAGCCAAAAACTCCTCTTCCAGAGTATATTAAGCAAATCATCCCGAAGATAGGGCTTCTCTATAGGGACAACTGCAGCAATCCTTTGGAAATCCTCCGTAGCCTCCTCATCAATAATATCTATTAAGTCATCAAAGGTGATTATCCCTAACAATTTATCATTACTATCTATAACCGGTAAAGCTAAGAGGTCATATTTTTTAAAGATACTTATCGCTTCTTCTTGGTCCTGATATACATTAATCTTTTTTACATCTTTGAACATAATTTCTTTTATCAATGTCCCTCTTTGGGCCAAGACTATCTTTTTAAGCGACGCTACCCCTATCAGCTTCTTAGCAGAAGTCAAAACATAGGCATGATAGATTGTCTCTTTTTTTAACCCTATCTGCTTTATGTGTTCTAACGCCTCTTCGACCGTCATATCTTCGTAAAGCTGGACAAAATCCGGGGTCATCAACCTTCCTACGGAGTTTTCAGGATAATTAAGTATTTGACGGGTTATCTCCCGCTCTTCATAATATAGGTAACTCATAAATTTTTTAACTAACTCCGCGGGCATCTCTTCAAATAGCTCAGTCCTATCGTCAACCGACATCTCATTTAAAATAGCCTTGATTTCAGAAGACGTCAAATCCTTAAGCATCTCTTCCTGCTTTTCTACAGGAAAATCCATAAAAACCTCTACGGCTATTTCAGGGGGAATCATCCGGAAGACAATCATCTTCCAAGAGGGATTAGAAATACCAGAGATAAGAAAAGCTATATCTTCCGGATGCTGCGGGATAACTTCTTTAAGGCTAGAAAACCTTCTTTGGATTATTAACTTTTCTGCCTTTTTTATAATGTTCTTATCCATAATTTAAACATATTTAAAGATGGTACTCTTTTTCTGCCTCTGGCTGATATAATATCTTTTTAATCTTAAGCCTTCTTAATCCTGCCGGTACTTGCCATTCAATAATATCCCCCACCTTATACCCCATTATCGCTGTGCCGATAGGGGCTAAAATAGAAATTTTATTTTGTTCTATATCCGCATCCTCAGGATAGACTAAATGATAAGATTCATCTTTGCCTGTATCCATATCCTTAAGGCAAACCTTTGAATTCATAGTAACCACATCTTTGGGAATTTTATTAATATCTACTATGACCGCCCTCTCAAGCTCAGCCTCAAGCTCTTTAAGTCGCTCCCACTCTGCGTTGCTTTTAGGGTTTTTTGCTCTTCTTAACTCTTTAACCAACTCCTGCTCGTCTCTCTTACAAAAGCTATCTTCCAATTCATCAAGAGAACGCTGGTCAACTCCTTGGCGGGATATCATATTTTTAATTACTTCTTTAAGGCGGACGTAATCCTGCTTTGTTATAAAAATCTTCTTGTCCTTCATTCCTCTTTCTCCTTAAATCCTGTCTCTAGTATAATTTAAATTAGATAAAAGACCCCGGACGTGCTGATGCCCGCACATCTCCAATAGCATAGAAAGCATTTGAGTCAAACTTTTTTATTGCGCATAATGCTTTCTCTAATAATTTACGCCTGACTATAATAAAAATTATTTTTACCGGACCAAATGCTCCCTGCGCATCTATTGTTGTCAAACCATACCCATTATCGCGAAAATGCCTTAATAATTCAGAAGGGTCTTTATCCGTAATAAACTGAACGGATATGTTACCTATGGCTATCTTTTTTTCTATAGTTATACCCACAAAGGTTCCTAAACTAAATCCGGAGGCAAAAGCAATATAATTAACTGGGTTATTTAAGTTTTGCATTATCTGGGTAATCCCTACAAGCCAAATCAACATCTCAAAGAACCCTACTACAGCAGCCAAAAACCTTACTCCCCGGGTAACAAAGATAATCCTCATCGCTGACATACTCACATCCGCCGCCCGAAGAATAAAAATCAAAAAAGGAATAGCTATTTGAAGATAAAGACTTTGCGTTATATATAATTGCATAAACTACTCTCCTCTTTGTTCTCAAAACTCTCCAGCAGCGATAATTTTA
This sequence comes from uncultured Planctomycetales bacterium, assembly GCA_964542785.1. Taxonomy (GTDB): domain Bacteria; phylum Omnitrophota; class Gorgyraeia; order Gygaellales; family Profunditerraquicolaceae; genus Sherwoodlollariibacterium. The sequence goes on along the minus strand of CAZIUK010000002.1, from coordinate 213,890 downwards.
ATTAAGCAGGGCTATTTGTTCCTATCAAGATTTTAATCTTTTCTATTAATCCGGCTGCATTCTCTGATTTATCATAATACCCATCAGCACCAGGTAATAACTGCTTCTGGTCATCTTGGCTAAATACGCTAGAAATAATTATTTTTATCCCCGGAAATTCTTTTTTCATCTGTTCGTAAATTTCAAGCCCGCTTTTCTGCGGCATAGCAAGATCAAGGATTACTAAAGCTACCTCTTTACTCCTTCTTAATATATCCAACCCAACGTTTCCGTTATGAGCCTCAATTATACGATAGCCGTTTTCCTGTAAATAGTGGCGGTAAATCTTTCTAATCCTAGGTTCATCATCAATTACAAGTATGCTTGTCTGCCGGATAAGGCTAAACTGAAGCCTTTTGATTTTCTCCAACAACAAATCAAGTCCTTGCGACTTATCATAATAATCCTCGGCTCCTTTAATCATCTTCTTCTGCTCATCAACAGAATAAACACTAGCAACAATAACTTTAACTTTTTTATGAAAATTCTGCGCTACTTCAAAAAAAACACTCCCATAAACCTGTGGCATATTGATATCCAAAAGCATTATATCTATCGGCTCTTTATTAAGTATATTGGAAGCCTCTATGGCATCGGGTGCTTCTATAACATCAAACCCTTCATTTTTAAGCATGGCGCTATACATTTTTCTTACTCTTTCTTCGTCTTCAACAATAAGGATTCTTGTCATTTTCTCTCCTTAATTTAACGTGTAACCACAAAATTAACCTCTACCTCCACCTGCGCTTAAGGTATTTTTTATAACTATCCATTTTACTTTTTTAAACTATAAAAATATAACACAACCTCAATTAAAAAAAAGTTAAAAATAAATTAAAAAAATTAATAATTTAAGAAAGTTAAAGCAAATATAAATGAATAAAAATCCCGCTAAAAAATAGGAAGGGAAACAGTAAAATTTGTTCCCTGCTCAGAGGAACCGGTAACTGCTATCTCTCCCTTATGTAGTTGAGCTATTGATTGGGCAATGCTTAAACCTAACCCACTACTCGGAGAAGTATCTTTAATAATTGTATCGATACGGAAAAATTTATCAAAAAGCTTTGGTAGATTCTCTTCCTTAATCCCAATTCCCGTATCAATTATAGAAACAAAGGCTTTTTGCCCTTCATATATTAATTGCATCGTTATACTCCCGCCTGTAAAAGTAAATTTAATCGCATTGTCTATTAAGTTAAAAAATAGTCGCCTTAAATGTAGTTCATCGGCATTTACCATACGGGATTCTTGCGGAACGGCTAATTTTACCACTATATCCTTTTTCAATGCTAAGACCTTTGCCTGCTCATAGATAACGCGGATAAACTCTGTTAAATCAACCGGCTCAAACTTTAAAACATCGGGCTGGTAGTTCATTCTAGTTAAAAGAAGCAAATCCTCAATAATTTTAAGCATCCTCTTAGTCTCTTCTAAGCTTACGCTGATAACCCTTTTATACTCTTCTTTCTCCCGTTCTTTTTTTAAGGCAAACTCTGATTCCCCCCTAATTATAGCTATCGGTGTTTTAAGCTCATGGGCAATGTATGAACTTGAATCAGTTATATACTCAAAAGATTCACTCAGGCGAAGAATCATATCATTAAAAGCCTCAATCAAGCGCCCCAACTCCTCGTCTACATTTTCAGTTTTTAGCCTTAGGCTTAAATCTTCATGGGTAATATTCTTTACCGTATCAGTCATTATTTTAATCGGTTTTAATATCCGTGATATTATTAGATACCCGATAAAATAACCAAATAACAAAGTTAAAGGTATAGGCAATAGTATAAAAGGGAGTTTATTACCCTGTAAAATCCTCCCAGGTAAAAGAAAAAATATTCCGATATAGATTGATAAGACAACTCCTAAGATGAATACATATAACAGACAAACTTTAAATTTTATCGTTTTAGTACGCATGGCTACTCTTTTAAAAGATAACCCTTACCATGGATAGTATGGATTAACTTTTTTTTGTATCCCTTATCAATCTTTTTGCGTAAAAAATTCATGTAGACATCAATTACATTAGTAAAACTATCAAAATCTTCGTGCCATACATGCTCGGATATCATCGTCCTCGTAACAACACAAGAAGCGTTAAGCATAAGGTATTCTAAAAGTGCAAATTCCTTACTGGTTAATTTAATTTCTTTTCCTGCCCTAGTAACTTTGTGCTTAAGCTTATCCATCTCTAAATCTCCGACTCTAATAATACCGGTTTTATCTTTATTTTCACGGCGCAATAACGCGCTAATCCTAGCTAACAACTCTTCAAAAGCAAAAGGCTTTGCTAAATAATCATCGGCTCCCGAATTTAACCCTAAAACTTTATCCCTCACCCTATCTTTAGAGGTAAGCATCAGGATAGGCACATTTATTCCTTTACTTCTAAGCTCACGACAAACAGAAATACCATCTTTAAGTGGAAGCATAACATCAAGTATAATAAGGTCATACGGATTTATCTCAGCTTGAAATAATGCCTCTTGTCCATCGCAGGCTATATCAACCACATAATCTTCTTCTTTTAAGCCGCGAGCAATAAAATTTGCCATCTTAATCTCATCTTCAACTAAGAGAATACGCATTTTTACTTTTTTCTTTTTAGCATTTTATGCTAAAGTCCTTTGAAAAACAGCAAGATCATCTTTATTAGCAAGTACCAACAAAACATCCCCGCCTTCTATAACCGTAGGTCCGGCAGGAATAATAAATCTATCATTTCTTGAGATAAGCATAATAAGGCATTTCTCAGGAACCTTTAAATCACGAATCATCTTACCTACAGAAATTGAATTATACGGAACTATTATATCAGTTAACTCTGCGTCAATGTTCTTTGTTTTTTCAAATTCAATGGGATAACGTGCTTTATCAATCCACGGAGCAGCTACCTTTAACATTTTAGAAACAATAGGAATCGATGTTCCTTGGATAAGAACTGAAGCGATAACAATAAAAAAAACGATATTAAAAATAACCCCTGCCTGTGCAATCCCAGCCATAAAAGGAAAGGTCGCTAAAATAATGGGGACCGACCCTCTGAGCCCTACCCAAGCAACCATAATCTTCTTACGCATCTTCATCTTAAATGGCAAAAGGCAAAGTAATACGCTTACGGGCCGGGCAACTACCATAAGAAGAGATGCCAACAAAAGCCCCGGTTTTATCAATGGCAAGATTTGTGAAGGAAAAACAAGCAGCCCCAAAGTCACAAACATCGTAATCTGCATCAACCAAGCTAAACCATCATGGAATTTTAAAATCATTCTTTTATTCGGGAATTCTGCCCGGCCAAGCATTAAACCAGCGACATAGACAGCTAATATCCCATTGCCTTTTAAAGATACGGCGACTACATAAGTTAAAAGGACTAAAGATATCATCACTGCAGGATAAAGCCCTTCATAATACAACTTAAGCCGACTGATAGAAAATACGGTAATCTTAGCCATTAGATATCCTATAGCTGCACCCATCCCCATATCCATAAAAAACCTAGGGACCAAAGAAAAAATATTCGCATCCCTTGCAATTATAATACTAAGAAAACCTGCGGTCAAAAATACTGCCATCGGATCGTTGCTTCCAGATTCAAATTCAAGCAAAGGTTTTAAAGGCTGTTTTAAGCTTATACGTTTAGAGCGCAAGATACTAAATACTGCCGCAGCATCGGTAGAGGAGACTATAGAGCCTAAGAGTAGCCCTTCTAAGAGAGAGAATCTAAAGATATAAACGGCAAAGATACCTGTTATAAGCGCGGTCAACAATACTCCTGCGGTAGAGAGGATTACCCCCTGCCAAAGAACGGGTTTAGTCTCTCTCCAATTAGTATCAAGCCCACCAGAAAAGATAATAAAGATAAGCGCAACAATCCCAATGGATTTTGCTAGATGCGCATTGTCAAAATAAATCTTCCCTAACCCTTCAGAACCAACGAGCATCCCAATAACTAAAAAAAGTAGCAAAGCAGGTATGGCAAACCTATCCGAAAGTTTGCTTGAAATAGCGCTTACGAATATTAAAACCGCAACCCAAAGCAATATCGTCTCTAATCCCATAAAATCTTCCTTATTTTTTATCAAATAGTTAACTGCCCCGCATGGACTCGAACCATGATAGTCAGATCCAGAATCTGAAGTCCTACCGATTAGACGACAGGGCAAAAACAATTACTCTTTTTCTACTTCAACCTCTTCTACATCTACGCCATGCGCTTGCGTTTGTGGTATATTTTTCATAGTTGTTTCAATAGCGATACGATACTCATTCGGCAAATTAGAAAGCATGGTGGATAAATTATCAGGATTACTCTGGATAGATTTAATTATCTGCTGATATTCAAGAGGAAGCCCAGATGTTATAGAAGGTGCGTCTAAATTCTCCGATAATGCTTGTTTGGCGGCGTCATTTGCTTCTAAGGGCATAACGGATGGAACGCTCAGTGGGCTTTTAACAATAGTATCCCCCGTATAGGCATTATCTTCGGATAATTCCTTCCCGGCTTCAACAGGATAGTGCTCTGCAAGAGCAGAAAAATCAATAAGAGAATACGCCGGCTTAAAACCAAGCCCTTTCCCTGGAGAGATTAAACTTACCTCTTTTTTAGAAATACTCTCAATCTCATCATTGTAGTAGATTAAATCCACTCCTTGAAAACTTACTTTTATATACTCGTCTGCCCTTTCTGTAATATTACCCTCTATGCTTTGGCCGGTTTTAAGTAAAATTGTCTCCGCAAAAAGATAAGGTATAAAAAACAGGTTTATTAAAATAAAGATAGTTATTTTTTTCATGTGTACCTGCCTTTTTATTTTATAAACCTTGTTAACCTCTTAATTGTTCTATCAATGCCTAAATAATATATCACCTCAAATAACCCCGGACCTATAGTCTTTCCGGTAAGCGCAACCCTTACCGGGTGTATCAAGACTCTTGCTTCAATCCCCAACTCGCCTACCAGGCTACGGAAACTCTCCTCAATACTAACAATATCAATTTTCTTTAATGCCTTAAGCCGTTCAGAGAAAAGAGAAAATTCATGCGAAAAATCCTTATTTAAATACTTCTCTTTTGCCTTAGGCTCAATACTAATCTCTTCTAAAAAGAAGAAATCTGCCCAATCGCAAAAATCATTAACCAGTCCAAGCCTCGGCTTAAATAATTCTATCAAAGAGAGAAGATAATTCCTATCAAAATCACCTTCTTTAATATACCCCCTTTCTTTCAATAGAGGGATTAGTTGTTCAAGGAGTTTAACACTGTTCTCATTTTTAATATACTGATTATTTACCCATCCTAATTTTTTTAAATCAAATGTAGCTGCGGTTTTATTTACGCAGGATAAATCAAATAACTTTACAGCTTCATCTATATCAATAATCTCTCGGTTCTCTCCTGGAGCCCAACTTAAAAGCAGAAGGTAATTAACCAAGGCTTTTGGTAAATACCCCATTGTCCGATAATCGCTTATCGCAGTCGCCCCTGTCCTCTTAGAAAGCCTACCTCCTTCCATGCCTAAAATCAACGGAAGGTGAGCAAAGAGAGGAGGCTTAAAACCTAATGCTTGATACAAGAGTAATTGTTTAGGTGTATTAGATATATGGTCATCTCCGCGGATTACATGGGTTATATCAGTTGTCGCATCATCTACAACACAAGCAAAGTTATAGGTAGGAGTTCCGTCTGACTTTATCAAGACCTGATCTTTTATCACCTCTGAGTCAAATTCAATCTCTCCGCGAATTAAATCACAAACCTTTATCTTCTGCGGGGTTACTTTAAATATTATCGCTTCGCCCTTTTTCTCTGGGGACTTCTCTATATATGCCTTACCTAACTTAAGAAGTTTTTGGGCAAAATCATTGTAGGTATCCGGGTGCTGACTCTGATAGTATATCTCATCCCAGCTAAACCCAAGCCACTGCAAGCTATCTAATATCTCATCTACGAACTCCTGTTTAGAACGTAATTTATCCGTATCTTCTATCCTTAAAATAAACTTGCCTGCCCTCGCCTTTGCATAAAGCCAATTAAAAAGCGCAGTCCGTCCGCCGCCTATATGTAAATTGCCCGTCGGGCTTGGAGCAAACCTTACCCTAACCACTATAAAGCCCTCCCTGCCTGTAAAGCCTTCTCATTTATCTTTATAAGACCTTTTTTATCTGCGGGAGCCATTTTACGTATCGCCCTTAATACGTTCTTTTCTTGAAGAGTTTTACTAAACTTTAAATAACTGCCTAATACCACCATATTCGCTACTTTCACATTGCCTAATTTTAACGCAATATCAGTAAACGGAGCTTGCTTTATTTGTTTATTTTTTCCCAAGCTAACCAAAGAACTATTAACAATTACCCTACCATTTTTATTCACTCTCAACCTAAATTTCTCGTAAGAAAGATTATTCATAATAATCAAGATATCTGCCTTATCAACATAAGGAGAGCCGATTTCATTATCCGAGATAACTAACATACAATGCGCAGTACCTCCCCTAACCTCAGCACCATAAGCAGGAAGCCAAGTAACAAATTTCCCTCCATCCATAGCCGCCTCTGCCATAACCTTACCTAAAAGCATAATACCTTGTCCTCCACTTCCGGCTATAATTATCTTCTCTGTCATTTTATCCTACCCAAAGGAAACTCTTTTATTACCTCTTCTTTAATTCTCTTTAATGCCTCAACCGCAGATAGCCTCCAATAAGTTGGACAGGGAGAGAGTATCTCAACCATAGAGAAACCAACCCCTTCTATCTGATTTAAAAAAGCCTGTTTTACCGCCCTTTTAGCTTTTATAACCTCCTGCGAAGAGTGCAATGAAACTCTCTCAATATATTTTACCCCAGGTAACAAAGCAAGCATTTCTGATATCTTTAAAGGAAATCCGTGAACGTTTACTTCCCTGCCTAATACTGTAGTCGCTGTTTTTTGATTAATCAGGGTAGTTGGAGCCATCTGACCTCCGGTCATCCCATAGACTCCGTTATTAATAAAAATTGCAGTGAGGTTTTCCGAGCGGTTAGCAGCGTGTATTGTCTCATTAGCTCCTATTGCAGCTAAGTCTCCATCTCCTTGATAAGTAAAAACTATATTTTTAGGCCTCACCCTTTTTATCGCTGTAGCAACTGCTAAAGCCCTACCATGCGCAGACTCTGAACAATCAAAATCCCAATAATCATAAGCAATTACCGCACAACCTACCGGAGCAACAGCAATTACCTTCTCTCTTATTCTTAACTCATCTATAATCTCAGCGATAATCCTATGCACTATGCCATGCCCGCACCCGGGGCAATAGTGAGTAGGAATATTGCGTAAAGATTTAGGATGAGTATATATCTTATCCATATAATTTAATTACCCTTTTGATAATCTCTTCTTCTGACAAGATCCCTCCTCCTGCCCTGCCTAAAAAATCAACCTCTGCCTTTCCTTTCAAGGCAAGTCTAACATCTTCAACCATCTGTCCATAGGACATCTCGAGGACTAAATAACGTTTCTTACTCTTTACTCTTGTATTTATCCTATTAAATGCCCCAACCGGAAAAGGCCAAAGGGTTATGGGACGTATTAATCCTGCCTTTATCCCTATTCTTCTTAAATGCTTTAGCACAGACTTAGCAATCCTTGCCATTGTCCCATAAGCAACCAAGATAACCTTAGCATCAGATACATTTATCTCTTCATAACGCTCTTCATCTTTGATAATCTGCGCATATTTTTTTTGTAGCTTAAGATTAAATTCCTCTAAATCTCCTTCACGCATATAAAAGGATTTTATAATATTCTGCCTTCTTCCCTTACAACCTGTAAGCGCCCACGGCTTATCTATCGGTTTTTGCCTATTGCTATTAGAATCTAAAGGGAGAATAACAGGCTCCATCATCTGGCCTAACATCCCATCCCCTAGGATAATTACCGGACTTCGGTATCTATCCGCAAGACCAAAAGCAATCTTCATAATATCAAATGACTCTTGCACAGAAGAAGGCGCTAAGACTATGCAACGGTATTCTCCATTTCCTCCGCCACGCGTTGCCTGGAAATAATCAGATTGTGCTGGCCAGATATTACCTAGACCTGGACCTGCGCGCATAATATTTACAATTACCGCAGGAAGCTCTGAACCGGCAAGGTATGATATCCCCTCTTGTTTTAAGCTTATACCTGGGCTTGAAGAAGAGGTCATCGCAGCAACCCCCGCGGCAGAAGCCCCATAAACCATATTTATCGCGGCAATCTCAGACTCTGCTTGTATAAAAACCCCACCATCAGGCATATGTTCGGACATATAACCAATAAGCTCGTTCTGCGGCGTTATAGGATACCCGGCATAAAACTTACAACCGGCATCTATTGCACCTTTGGCTATAGCCTCATTACCTGAAATCAATACTTTTTTGTGTGACTTTTTTCTTGCCATACCTCTATACAAGAATCTGGACAGATAATTGCGCATAAAGCGCATCCTATGCACTCTCCATTATCCCTAAACTTAACCGGTTGGTAGCCATTTATATTGAGACCCTCGCCCTTATTGATTAATTTCTTAGGGCACGCCTCAATACACAAATAACACCCCTTACATTTATCCTTATTTATAGTTATTTTCGGCATACTGTTTTAACTACCTTATCTGCGATACCAACTGCAGACAACCCATATTTCTCCAACAATAGATCCCTCTTGCCGTGAGGTATAAACTTACGCGGAAGCCCTATTTTAACTATTGATTTTCCAATAACTCCTTCTACCATAGAACCAAACCCTGTATCTATTATCCCCTCTTCAATAGTAAAAATAAATTTAAATCTTTTATTTAATATCCTCAAGGCCTCAATATCTAAAGGGTTTATAAAACGGGCATTTATCACCTCTGTTGATAAACCGCTCTTTAAAACAATATCTGCTGCCTCCATAGATAAAGACACCATACTCCCTAAAGCAATAATAGCAAGATCTTCTCCTGGGCGCAGGATTTCAAATTTTCCAAGCTCAATCTCTCTTTTCCGGCTATTTTCTCCTAAAGGCGCGTAGCCTCTAGGGTATCTTATCGTTACCGGTTTACCAAGCTTCAACGCAAATTTTAACATATCTTCAAGCTCAAGAGAATCTTTTGGCGCCATATTTACTAAATTAGGGACAGTATTTAAAAAACCTATATCAAATATACCCTGATGAGTAACTCCATCCTCTCCTACTATCCCGGCGCGATCAATACAAAAAACGACTGCTAAATCCTGTAAAGCTACGTCCTCAATTATCTGGTCATAAGCTCTCTGCAAAAAGGTAGAATAAATTGCAATTACTGGCTTTAGCCCGCTCCTTGATAACCCGGCAGAGAATGTCACTGCATGCCCCTCAGCAATCCCCACATCAAAAAATCTTTCGGGAAAAGACTTATGAAACTTATCTAATCCTGTCCCTTCCGGCATAGCAGCTGTAACTGCCACAATCTTATTATCTTCTTTAGCCAACTCTAATAATTTTTCCGAAAATATATCAGTATAACTTTTTTGCCCGCTTTGCTTTTGCAGGATAGAGCCTGTCTGTATATCAAATGGACCTATGCCATGAAATCTTATTGGCTCAGACTCTGCAGAAGAATACCCTTTCCCCTTCTTAGTTACTACATGCACTATACGCGGACCTTTTATATTTAAGATATTTTTAAAAGAACGCACTAGAAGATCAATGTTATGCCCATCTAACGGACCAAAATACCTAAAACCAAGCTCTTCAAATAAAACCCCGGGTATAAAAAAACCTTTTAGCCCTTCTTCAAATTTATTGGCAAGCCTTAAAAGCCTTTTCCCCCTATTACCGCGGGAGGACAAAAAATTTACTAAAGAATCCCGGAAATGATTATAGACAGGAAGAGATATTATCTTATTAAGATAATTGCTTATTGCTCCGACATTAGGAGCGATGCTTAACTCATTAGTATTTAAAACAACAAGAATATCTTTCTTTAAGTGTCCGGAGTTGTTAAGTCCTTCAAAGCATAAGCCTCCACTTAATGACCCATCACCGATAAGGGCTACTACTTTAAAATGCTTTTGTTCGGGAAGAATATCCCTGCCACAGGCTAATCCAAGTGCTAAAGATACGGCATTAGAAGAATGCCCGGTAGTAAAGATATCATATTCTGGAGATTCAACCCTTGATGGAAATCCACTTAATCCTTTATATTGCCTTATAGTTGAAAACTCTAAGGCTCTACCGGTAATTATCTTATGCGCGTAAGCCTGATGGCCAACATCAAAAATTATCTTATCAAGGGGAGTATCCAAAGAGTAGTGTAAAGCAATAATCACCTCTACTGCCCCCAAACTTGAAGCGAGGTGTCCTCCGCTTATGGATACAACCTCTATCATCCTCTGGCGTATCTCAGTTGCTAATACTGCCAACTCCTCAATCTTTAACTTCCTTAAATCCCCCGGAGAACGTATCTTTTCAAGGAACATTATTGATCTTCCTCTTCCTTAAACTTCTCTAATGTAAACTTGCCATCTTTTTTCATTAAAGACTCTACTCTCCTTTGAGCATCCTCAAGAAGCAAAGAGCAGCCCTGCGCAAGCTTAATCCCCTCTTCGTATTTTTTTAATGACTCTCCTAAAGTAAGCTTACCGGAAGAAAGCTCTTCTACTATTTTCTGTAATTTCTTTAAATCGCCTTCGAACGACTCTTTCTCTTTCATCTCATTCTCCTTAATTTACCTCTTCAACCCTGCTTATAAAAAAACCCTTGTTAAGAATAGTCTTTACCTTATCCCCCTTTTGGATCTTAACCGCTTCTTTAATAACAACTCCTTGCGGATGCGTAATGCTTAAACTATAACCGCGAGATAATACTTTTAAAGGGCTTAAAGCATCAAGCCTACCGATAGATAACTTTAGCCTCTCTTTAGTTATATTTATTATTTGGCGTATGTTATTATTTAAAGAAGATACGAATTCATCTAAGAGCTGTATTTTCTCCTGCAGCTTATCTAAAGGGCTCTTTAAGCTATGTTTTAGCCTAGTTAATTCATTTTTAAAGAAATTTATTTTTTCCAGAAAAGAAAACTCCATGCCATATCTTAACTCGCTTATCTCGTTTAAAAGCTTAATCTTCTTATCTACTATAATTTTAGCGGCGGCAGTAGGGGTCTCAACAAAAAAGTCTGCTGCTAAATCACAGAGGCTTGTATTTATCTGATGCCCAACTGCAGACACAACCGGTATCGCAGAATTATATACTGCCCTCACGCACGGCTCTTCATTAAACGCCCAAAGGTCCTCAGTACTTCCTCCCCCACGGCTTACAATAATAAGGTCTATCCTGCCAAATTCATTAAGTTCTTTTATCCCTTGGGCAATTTCAAGACTTGCACCTTCCCCCTGAACACGCACCGAACGGATTACAATGCCAACCCCAGGAGCGCCTTTTTTAAGTATCTCAAGTATATCGCGTATGGCAGCGCCTGCAGATGAGGTAACTATCCCGATATTAAAGGGCATCAAAGGCAATGTTCTTTTACGCTCTAAGGCAAAAATCCCTTCTTTAAGAAGTTTTGCTTTTAGCTGTTCAAAAGCCAACTGCCTTGCGCCTATTCCTTTGGGCTCCATCCTTTCAACGATAAGCTGATACTGCCCACGCGGAGCATAAAGATCTATCCTACCAAAACATATAACCTTTAGTCCATCTTCAGGTTTAAATTTTAATTGACGGTTTATATTTAAAAACATCGCCGCTGTTAAAACAGCTTTTTCATCTTTTAGGGAAAAATAAAAGTGCCCAGAGGCAGCCAGCTTAAAATTAGATACCTCCCCTTCTACCCACACCCCCATACCAAAGGAATTTTCAAAGATCACCTTGATCTCCTGAGTAATATCCGATACGGTATATATATGTTTATTCTTTAGGAGCATTATTCTGCTTTTTAAATATAATAAGATTAACTGAATAAGGGCTAATTTTTAATTCTTCCTGATACTCCCCTTGCACAGAAATATTTTTCTCTTCTACCGGATTAAATTCACACCCTAAACCACAGGAAGAATCAACCGTAAAACGGCTATAGGTATATTCACCCTTAATATTCTTAATTGTTAATTTAATAGTTTTAGAGGTATTTTCTGCCTCTCTTGCCTTGTCCTCCAGATTACGTGCCTTTGTTAAGATTGACCTTACCTTTTCGTTCGCACGCAATAAGCGAAGATCTATTTGATGGCTGATAAACTTTTCTAACTGATCACTTTTTATTATCTGAAGCAAATATCGCCGCTCGGAGTTATTGAGCCCACAAATACTATGGGCAAGAAAACTCTTTACAATATCAGGATCAATATAATTATAGATAAGTAAAGCTATCCCATCAAGAGACTTTGTAGCGATGACCCCACAAAACTCATCAAAGGAAGAAACCTTATACATTTCTGGGCCAAGCATGCCCATCATCCTAAAAACATTGTATATTGATTTTGGGGTTTCTTTATATTGCGACAAGGATGAATCAATATAAAACGCCCCAACATTTCGAGTAACCTTCTCTGGATTGTCTTGAAAATCTTCAAGCGAAAAATAAACTTGATTATCCAACCCTGCCTCGTACATATTCTTTATCCGCGCAGGTATATAACTTCCTGCAATATAAGATTTTTTTCTTCTAGCAGGCAAAATATTAACATCGCGATCAAAGTTCCATTCATCTACTATTAAAGGAATATCACGCTTAAAATTAAAATAAGAGAGCCAATCACGGACTAACTCAACAGCATTCTTATTATATATAGTAACTTCCTTTTCTATCTTTGGATCAGAGGAGAAGGAATGCCAGGTAATAAAATTAAGCGGTAGGGAATTTACAGAAACAAACTTTATCAGGTCATAGATTAAACTTTTTTCCGGAGTTAGGATATTGTTATTCTCTAAATTATGAAACCAGTTGCTTGAGCTTGGGGCGCCAACAGGTATATTAATCTTAAATTGCGCGCTTAACTCTTTAACATTCTCTGCAATTGCCTTGTACATATTAAAATAATCCTGCTTACTGCCAATAAAAAAGTCGTCTGAATCAGGGGAGGACCAAACTTCATACCATATATTATATTTTTTTTCACAGCTTAAATACCTCACCACCTCTTTAGTCAAGGCTTTAAAAGCCTCTAAATTAAGCGGCGCGCTCTTTTTGTCCAATGCCTTTCCTAACCCCAAAGGAGTACCATAAAGATTCAACAAAACTATACCCTTAGCATCAGATACAGCCTTAATAGTCGCCTCGTAGTTAGCTAAAAGCTTATCCTGCGCTTCTTTATTTTTAGCCAACTGACTAATCTCCCAAAGATTATATTGAATACGATAAATGCCTGAAAAACCTATATCCCTACCCCAAGCCTCTAAAACCTCTTTGGCAGCCATATTCTGCGGCCAAGTATCATCTTTATGAAATCCCCTCCCGCCTAAATCGATATTAGGACGGAATATAGCCGGAGTAGGAAGAGTGCTTAAAGAGGTATCTAATGATAACTCTATAACAGTATCATTTTGAGAGTATACTAAGGGAAGAAAAGAAAAAACAACAAGCAAAATTAAAATTAATATCCTGCGGAGGTTAAACATAAAGTTTTTCCTGTATTCTTATAATAGAACGGGCCTTACCGCTATTACTATCTATATCTAAAACTACTGCGTGCAGTTGAACATTCTCTTCGGCTACCTCAAACCTAACCGGGATTAGTGTAAGAAAACGCGTTAAGACATCATCTACTTTCCTACCGATAACCGAATCATACGCTCCGCACATGCCCACATCAGTAATATACCCAGTACCTAAAGAAAGTATCTTTTCATCCGCGGTCTGTATATGGGTATGAGTGCCTAATACCGCTGATACCTTACCATTAAGATACCACCCTAAAGCAACTTTCTCTGAGGTTGCTTCAGCGTGAATATCTACGATTATGATATTGGCCTCCTTGGACAACTCTTCATAAGCAGCTTGCGATGTTTTAAACGGGCATTCTAATGCATCCATGAATACCCTACCATTAACATTAATCACCCCTATCCTCTCTTGCCCTTTTGTTTTAAATATACGCTTACCGCTCCCAGGAGCTCCTAAAGGATAATTCAACGGCCTTAATACCCTCTCTTCATAATTAACCAACTCAAATGTCTCTTTCTTCTTCCAGATATGGTCTCCGGAAGTTAAAACATCTACTCCATATCCAAATAACTCTTCGGATACTTTTTGGGTAATACCTGACCCCCCTGAAGCGTTCTCGGCATTGGCAATCACAAAATCAAGGGAATATTTCTCCTTTAATTTAGGCAACAGGATTCTCACAGCCTCTCTGCCGGGCTTGCCTACTATATCACCAATAAAGAGTATCTTCATAAATTTCCTTTCTCTAAAAACAAATTATACTGCCAAAGGATACTTGCTTCGTTAACCTTCTATTAAAAATATTATTTTGCGTATTCAATTGCTCTTGTCTCTCTAATAACCGTAACTTTAATTTGCCCCGGATACTCCATGCCTTCTTCTATTTTCTTACGGATATCCCTTGCCATAACCGTAGCCTCGCTATCGGTTATCTTATCTGGCTGGACAATAACACGTATCTCTCTACCGGCCTGAATAGCAAAAGATTTATCAACTCCTTTAAATAAATTAGCAATGGACTCTAACTTTTCAAGCCTTTTAATATAAGTCTCTAGCGTCTCTCGCCGCGCTCCTGGACGGGAAGCGCTTATCGCATCTGCGGCTATCGCCAAAACCCCAAAAATATTCTGTATGGGTGCTTCTTCATGATGGGATTCAATAGCCGATACAACCTCGACGGATTCCCCATATTTCTTAACTAACTCTGCTCCTATCCTTGCGTGCGTCCCTTCTACCTGATGATCAACTGCCTTGCCGATATCATGCAACAAGCCTATTCTACGCGCAAGCTTAAAATCAAGCCCCAACTCTGAAGCCATAGCAGCCAAGAGGAAAGATGCTTCCTTAGAATGCTGTAGAGCATTTTGTCCATAACTTGTGCGGTATTTAAGCCTCCCTAAAAGTTTTATTATCTCAGGATGCAACCCATTAACCTGTGCTTCAAATGCCGCCCGCTCCCCTTCTTCACGTATCTTCTCGTCCATCTCTTTTTTTGTCTTTTCAACTATTTCTTCAATCCTCCCAGGATGAATCCTACCATCGGAGAGAAGCTTCTCTAAACTTAAACGGGCTATCTCACGCCGCACTGTGTCAAAGGCAGAAATGGTAACTGCCTCAGGGGTATCATCAATAATAACATCTACTCCTGTAGCCATCTCTAAAGCACGAATATTCCTCCCCTCCCTACCGATAACCCTACCTTTCATCTCATCGTTGGGCAAAGCCACTACGCTTACAGTAGATTCAACTGTATGCTCTGCCGCGCATTTCTGTATAGCAAGACTTATTATCTCTCTAGCCTTTTTATTAGAAGCGGCACGAAGATCCTCCTCTTCTCTTTTAATTAACGCCGCCTTCTCACTATTCAGCTCTTCATTAAGCCTGCTTAAAAGAATCTGTTTTGCCTCTTCGGCTGAGAGAGAAGAGATCTTCTGCAACCTCTCCTTCTCCTCTGCTATTAATAAACATAGCTGGTTGTCTTTAAATTTTAACCCCTCCTCCTGCTTCTTAAGCCCTTCATACTTTGCATCTAGGCCTTTCTCTTTCTTCTCTAAAAGATCAAGTCTACGGTCAATGTTCTCTTCTTTCTGGGTAAGGCGCTTCTCCATGTTGGATATCTCAAGACGCCTATCTTTATTTTCGCGTTCAAAATCCTGACGAATGCGATAAAGAAGATCCTTTGCTTCTAACTCAACCTCTCTGCGTTTATCAAGGACTTCTTTTTCAGCTTGTTTTAGGATATGCTCTGCCTGCGATTCAGCATCCTGAACTTTCTTCTCAGCCACACGCTTCCTCAATGCATAACCTAGGAAAACGGCTAAAAATGCTACCGGCATAGTTATAATCAGGGTATTTAACATCAGTTCCTCCTTAGAATAGAATTACAAGGTTTTCAACTAATTTTAAGCAAAGAGGACTTTTGTTACACGAACATCGGAAGAAGTAGTGGGAACTTTTGGTAAGATTTGCATGCTAAATGCCAAACCAATAGAAGGAGTCTCTTTATTAGTAATCTTCTTTAAGAAACGGTCATAATAACCTTTGCCGCGTCCTAATCGATTACCTTTTTTATCAAATGCTAAACCCGGGACGATAACTAAATCCAAATCTTTTAAATCAATATAGCGACTTGTAACCGGCTCGGATATTCCGTAAGGACCCTTTTTTAGCCGGCTATGAGGCTGCAACAAAACCGGCAATAAAGATCTTCTATTTTTTATACAGGCTGGCACAGCGATAATCTTACCTAAATTTTTAGCTCCCTTAATCATCTCTTTGGTCTCTACCTCGCCATTAAAGGCGATATAAAACATTACTCTCTTTGCTTTCTTAAATATCGGTTCTTTAAAAAGTTTTTCTTTAATTAAACAGCTCTTCTTGCTACGGTCTTCCTCCTTCTGTTTTTTTAACTTAAGTAGGATTTTACTACGTATTTTATTTTTTGTCAACCTGACTTCTGCGCTACAAATGCTTTTTACTCTCATCTAAATGCTCTTTTTCATCAAAAGGCACAGGCTTGCCTTGTCTTTGATAATAATCTTTTAAGGCTGAACGCAATGCCTCCTCAGCTAAAACTGAACAATGCATTTTAACTGATGGCAATCCCCCTAAGGCATCTACAACTTCCTTGTTAGTTATTTTTAAGGCATCAGCTATAGTTTTTCCCTTAACCATCTCTGTAACCATAGAGCTTGTAGCTAAGGCTGCGCCACAACCAAAGGTCTTAAATTTAATATCCACAATGGTATTACCCTCTATCTTTAAAAACATCTTCATTACATCTCCACAAACAGGATTTCCTACGACTCCAATACCGCTGGCATCAGGGATCTCCCCGACGTTCCTGGGATTAGCAAAATGATCCATGACTTTTTCATTATAAGGAAATTGTTTATTCATTTATGCCTCTTGTTGTAATTTTACTATTTTGCAAATATCAGTTTATGCGGCTTGCCTGACTTCTTAAAATCTTTTGCCGGATGGAATTCCTTTAAAAAAGAGAGTCTTTTAGTCTTTTCTAATTCTCTATAAATCAAAACCCAAGCGCAATCCTGCTCATTGTCCACTTCACACTTCCCTCTTTTCATCCCTCCACAAGGGCCATTAAGAAGCCCTTTTGGGCAAAGTGTTACTGGACATATCCCGCCGGTCCTATCTAATACACACTCTCCACACATAGAGCACTTCTCATAAAAATTACCTTTGGAATCCATTACCGCGCCAAAGGTAGTATTAAGCGCAGGAAAAACCGACAAACCAAGACGGTCATTATCCCTAAAAGACTGAACCCCTAAACCACAGGCTAAAACCAAAACCGCATCTGCCTCTTGCAGCGCTTTTATATTTTTTGCTATTTCGCTTTTCAATTTTGCCGCCACGCATGGCGCAGAAGGGATGCAGCTTCCAGTAATAATCTTGCCGATAGACTCTAAGTCTTTTTTCATCTTAATTACCTCTACTTCTCCCCCGGTCTTACAGGCAGTAGCACACTCTCCACAACCAAGAATAAAAATCTTAGAGTAATCTTTTAAGCTATCTATAATAGCCTGAATAGGTTTTCTCTCTGTTATAATCATAAATGAATTTTAACATTAATATATATAATTCTCAAGAAAAATAATAACAAAGTTAAGCAAGCAATGTTTCGCGCTTTTGCTTTAAGACATACCCTTTAGGCTGCTTAATTGGGTTTAAGTTTATATGTTTTATAAGGCCGAATATCCAAAGGTTAAGGCTGCGTTTGTTCTTAAAGTAACCTTGTATCTTAATACGCCTTCTAATTTCTTCAAGGAAGCGCTCTAAATGATTAGTGGTGGATATGGCAGAACGCACTTCCTTTGGAAAATCATAAAAGTTAAGCGTATGGTAAAATTCATCCTGGAAGCATTTAACTGCTTTAGGTTCTTTATAGCGCCACTTGTTGACAAACACCCTAAATCGCCTAATTGCTTCATGCCGGGATGCGGCCTTGTAGATTCTGCTTGCCTCTCTTGCCATTTTAGGCCTATGTTTAACTTTATGCCGGATATTCTGCAGTAAGTTCCTTAACTTATGCGTATAGCAACGTTGTCTTGGAGTATACGGATAAACCATATTTACCGCAGAAGTAATTGCTTCTGAACCGTCCTGGATAATAAGCTCTAAAGATTTGCCTTTTAAACCTCTGCGGTAGAGGTCATTTAAAAAACTTGTATATTCCTCTTCTGTCTCGCCTTTAGCTAATTTAAAGGCGATAATCTCCTGATTGCCGTCTTGGGTTATCCCTAAGGCAAAAAGAATTGGCCTCTTTTTGATGTCAACTTCTTTAATATGCACCCAGAGTCCATCAATGAAGATAAACCTATACTTATCTTCTATAGGCATGGATTGATACTGCCTTAGATCATCGCTAAGATTCTGCAATAGAAGTGATGCTGTCTGATGGCTTACTGAATCACCGATAAAGGCCTGGAAAAACCTTTGCTGCTTGCGGGTTGAAAAACCCAATATCAGCGATAATACTATCATATCGTCAAACTTCTTTTGTCTTCTCTGGTATTTGGCAAATAGTTTATATACGTATTCTTTGCTTTTCTTCCTGACCTTTGGAATTAATAGCTTAGTCTTGCCAAAGGTAGTAGTAAATATACGCGGATAAGTACCTGAACGGATATCGGTTCGTTCTTCTGCGTGCTCATATACATCCGCTTTTAGCTGTTCTCTAAACTCAGTAAATATTCCGCGCTGGAAGAACGCTTCCACTATCAACCGTGCTTTAACCTCTATATTATCTGCTTCTGTCTGATTCAATATCCCCATCTCTTTTAAATTACGCTTTACATATTGCCATTGCTTTGGTAGATTACTGGTAGAAAAATCAACCGGCCTGCTCATAAGGCGTATCCTCCTTTTGCTGAGGCCTAAAGCCTCAATTAGGTTAATAATTTACGTTATCAACCTAAGAGGATATGCCTTTTTTATACTAAAGACAATATTAAAAGCGCGAAAGATATTTTACATTATCAATAACAAGATACTATACTCAAAAAGGATACACCCAGGAATCAAGCACTTAATACTTTAATCCATCGTTGGGGAAGGTTACCAGTGTAATCTTGATTCTGTATTTAGCCCTATAGAGCAAATTGCCCCCCGCTTAAGAGAAGGATTATTGAGGTCTTCGATATTCAAACGGTATCAACAAGCCATTAATGACGCTATCTGTAATGTTATTCTACAGACAGCTTTAGCAGGTTGGGTATCCCTATTCTTTTTTTTGTTTTTCTTTAATGAGTTTTTGGGTAATCTCCTGCGGGACTTGTAAGTATTTAGAAAACTCCATAGAGGCATTTGCGCGTCCGGAAGAGAGGGAGCGGAAAGCCGTAGCATAACCAAACATCTCTGCTAAGGGAACTTCTGCAGAGATTATCTTCTGCTTGCCTTTTGGTTCGGTATTTAAAATCTTTCCTCGTCGGGAACAAATGTACCCGATACAGGCATTAGCATATTCTTCTATAGTAGATACTTCCAAAGACATATACGGCTCTAATAAAATAGGCTTAGCCTTCAAAAAGGCATCTTTAAATCCAAAGATCCCTGCCATCTTAAAAGCAAGCTCTGAAGAATCTACTTCGTGAAAAGAACCATCATATAACTCTACCTTAATATCTACAACCGGGTATCCTACATACACCCCTTTTCGCATCGCCTCAATTACGCCTTTTTCTATCGCAGGAATAAACGAACGCGGGATAGCTCCTCCTTTTATAGAATCAATAAACTCAAACCCCTCTCCGGGCTTTGCCGGAACAATCCTTAAATTACAATGCCCATATTGCCCGCGACCTCCGGATTGTTTAATATACTTACCCTCACCTTCTGATTCTATAGTAATCGTCTCTCGGTAAGCTACTTTTGGCTGACCTACTATTGCCTCTACCCCAAACTCTTCTTTTAATCTATCAACGATAACTTCAAGATGTAACTCTCCCATCCCGGTTAAAATAACCTCTTTAGTCTCATCGTCTGTATTAACAATAAAAGTCGGGTCTTCTTCAGCAAGCCTTGACAGACCCTTTCCTAACTTATCCTGATCTGACCTGCTCTTTGGGGCAATGCTTAAAGAGACAACCGGCGTAGGAAATTGTATCGCCTCTAACAAAAGAGGATTGTCCGGATCGCAAAGAGTGTCCCCAGTAGTTGTATTACCTAAACCAACTACTGCCACTATATCCCCGGCAAAGGCATTCTCAGTATTCTCCCTCTGGTTTGCGTGCATCTGGACTATGCGCGCTATTCTCTCCTTTTTATTTTTAGTTGAGTTTAAAATATAGGTACCTGTTTGAAGGCAACCAGAATAAATGCGGGTGTAGACTAATTTCCCCATATGCGGATCTGCCTGAACCTTAAAAGCAAGCCCGGCAAAAGGTTCTTTTATCCCGGGTTTACGCAAAAGTATATTATCAGGATCTTTTAAATCATGCCCCTCAACTGCCGGAACATCTAAAGGAGAGGGCAGATACGCTACTACTGCATCTAACAACTTCTGCAATCCTTTATTTTTAAATGCCGAGCCGCAGAGAAGAGGAACAACCTTGTTGCTTATTGTCCCTTTTCTTATCACCGAGGATAATTCCTCTACGCTAATAGCAGATTCCCCCTGCTCTAAATACTTCTTCATTAACCCCTCGTCAAATGCTGCTGCTTTCTCAACCATAATGTGCCGGTACTCTTTTGCCTTTTCTAAATAATCCTGAGGGATATCTTCAATACGGTATCCTTTGCCTAAAGACTCATCTTCATAAATATAAGCCTTCATCTCTAACAAATCTACTACCCCCTGAAAATCTCCTTCCTCTTTTAATAAAGGTATCTCTATGGGGATAGGATTTCCCCCTAAATCCTCCTCTATCCCCTTTAAAACCGCATAAAAATCCGCGCCAACCCTATCCATCTTATTAACAAACCCAATCTTAGGGACGTTATACTTATTTGATTGATGCCATACTGTCTCTGATTGTGGCTCAACGCCTCCTACTGCGCAAAAAACAGCCACAGCTCCGTCTAAGATACGCAAAGAGCGCTCTACTTCTACTGTAAAATCTACATGCCCAGGAGTATCAATTACATTAATACGGTAATCTTTCCAAAAACAAGTT
This sequence comes from uncultured Planctomycetales bacterium, assembly GCA_964542785.1. Lineage (GTDB taxonomy): Bacteria > Omnitrophota > Gorgyraeia > Gygaellales > Profunditerraquicolaceae > Sherwoodlollariibacterium. The sequence continues at coordinate 192,558 of CAZIUK010000002.1, read as the reverse complement.
GTCGCAGCAGAGGTAATCGTTATCCCCCGCTCCTGCTCCTGTTTCATCCAATCCATAGCCGCAGCCCCCTCGTGTACCTCTCCTATCTTATGGGATTTCCCGGTGTAAAATAATATCCGTTCCGTAGTTGTGGTCTTGCCGGCATCAATATGCGCCATAATCCCTATATTGCGAGTTTTATCTAAAGAGTATTTTAGTTGGGGAATAAATTTTTCCTTATCCTTAATCTCTGCTGATTGGCTTACAACTTCTTTCTCCTCTTTTTCTTCCTTAAGATCCCCCTCTTTAGTCCCTATAGGAAAGGCTTCATCATTACTTTTCGCTGCCGTCTTCTTTAGCTCTTCTTTATCTACAGACGACTCTATCATATCTTCTTTTTTAAGGAGTTTACGTTCGTCTTTATCCTCGCCTTTTGTAAGCACATCTAAAGAAGAACCCTCCCGGACCTGCTTCCTTAAACTAACTATTTCTTCGGCAAAACCTTTAAGGCGTTCCTCTTTCTCCTCTAATTCTTTTTCTAATTCAGTGTACTCTTCATTAAGTTTGTTAAACTCTACCTTAGGAATCCATTCGCTTATCTTCTCTTTATTCTTAAACTCATCTATAGTCTTTAAATAAACTTTTGTATCCCGCTCATTTTTTTCTATCCTATGCCTCTGTATCTCAATCTGCTCTTCCTTGTCCTTGCTAATCTTTTCTAACTCGCCTATTTTTATTTTAAGCTTGCCTATCTCTTTTTTTAAGTTTACATTTTTGGTAAACTCTTCCTGAGATTCCTTCTCCTTTTCTATAAACCGGTTCTTAAGTTCTAAATTTTCTGCTTTTACCTTATCAAGCATCCCTTCAGAAGCCGTAACCCACGCCTGCCTGCGGCTTAACTCTTCTTTTAGCTCATTATATTTACTTGTCGCCTCCTGAAAACTTGCTTTTTCAGTATTATATATAAGACGTTGTTTTTCAAGTTCTGCTTCTAATTTTTTTAACTCCTCCTCAAGTCGGGATATCTTCTGGTCGCGGAAGTCAGGCAGGGTAAGATCGCTTATTTTTTTCTTCAGCTTCTTTTCTTTTGGGCAAGAAGACGAAAAGAAAACCGCATATAAGGCGTAGAGAACCATACCTACCGCAGGGACTAATACTATTAAAGTCAGGTTATTCATACATCATTTATCTATCTTTTTTATCTTCTGCATCCGTTCTTTTATCTTTAACTCATACCCCATATTTGTAGGTTCATAGTAACGCACCCTTTTACGTGTATATTTTTGTTTTACATAATGCCCCTTATAATCATGAGCATATTTATACCCTCTTCCATGACCAAGATCTTCTTTGTCTAAGGTAGCATCCTTTAAATAATCTGGAACCTCCTGAACTTTATAACTCTTGATATCCTGCATTGCTTTATCAATAGCTAAATAGCTGGCATTGGATTTAGGGGCACAAGAAAGATAGATTACCGCCTGCGCTAAAGGTATACGCGCCTCAGGCATCCCAACAAACTCTGATACCTGTAAAGCGGCATTCGCCAAAACTAAAGCTAACGGATCAGCATTGCCAACATCCTCCGCTGCTAAGATACAAATTCTACGCGCAATAAACCTAGGGTCTTCTCCGGCATAAAGCATCTTCGCCATCCAGTAGAGCGCGGCATCAGGATCGCTTCCGCGCATAGATTTGATAAAGGCAGAAGCAGTATCGTAATGCCCGTCTTCGCTCTTATCATAGACAACCGGCTTTTTTTGGATAGATTCTACGACAATTTCTAAATTAATATTTATACTTGCATCTTTTCCTTCCGGGGTAGTAAGAACCGCTATCTCAAGGGCATTAAGCGCCCTGCGCGCATCCCCTTCACATGTATGCGTTAAAAACTTAAGCGCTTCTTTATCTATTTTAACCTTTAATGCACCAAACCCTAAAGATTTATCTTTCAAGGCGCGAGATAAAATTGCAGCGATATCTGAGCTTTTAAGGCTTTTAAGCTCGCAAACAAGGGAGCGGGAGATCAATGGAGGGATAATAGAAAAATACGGGTTATGTACTGTTGCCCCAATTAAGATGGGATTCCCGCCCTCGACATCCGGAAGCAAAGCATCTTGCTGTGCTTTATTAAAGCGGTGAATTTCATCTATAAAAAGTATCGTCTTTTTTCCGGTATTAGTATATTTTTGTTTCGCAGAGGATATTATTTTACGCAACTCTTCTACATTAGAAATTGTAGCATTAATAGAAGAATAGTGGGCTTTTGTGATATTTGCTATACACCACGCCAAAGAAGTCTTGCCTACCCCAGGAGGGCCAAATAGGATAAGAGAATTTAACCGGTCAGCCTCTATTGCCCGACGCAAAAGCTTTCCCTTGCCTACAATATCCTCTTGGCCAATAAAATCATCTAAAGAAACCGGTCGCATACGGACTGCCAAGGGAAGATTTGTAAGCTCTTCTGTTTTTTCTTTAGGGAATAAATCCATAGCATAAAAAAATCCCCGCTTTGTGCCGTTAGACTGATTCAATTGAACCTATCTTTTTAGGTGGGTGCCTTCTCTATGGTGCAAAAGCGCCGTAGAATACAGGCTCCCTTGATATTTTTGTTGGTTCAAAAATTATCAATTTTCCAACGCGCACAGCAGGGATTTTAAAAGAACTCTTTTTCTAAAAAAAGTATAGCACATATTTTAGCAAAGTCAACCCTACCTTATCTGAATATCAAATCGGCTCTTTAACAAAAGACAAATACTCTCATGAAGCGGGGCAACATCCTCTTCTGTTAAGGTACGTTCGTCGGAAGCATAAACTAACTCCAAAGTCAACCCACGGTAACCTTCCGGTATTTGCCTGCCCTTATAGTAATCCGATACCTTTAGGCTTCGTAAAAGAGACCTACCTTTTTCTTCTATAGCAAGCAGGATATTTTTAATAGATTCCTCTTTTTTTAGAATAAGACTTATATCCCGAAAGGATCCGGGGTATTTAGAGAGCGGAACATACCTTTTTTTTGCCGAAGAAGACAAAGGTATTTTGTTTAAAAACAACTCCGCAACAAAAACATCCTTACCCTTAATACCAAAGGTACCAAGCGCCTTTTGGCTTAAAACTTGCATTAATCCAGCTTTTTCATTATTAATATAAACATCTGCTCTTAATTCACGCGCATCACTTACAAAATCATACTCCTTTACGTAAAGCCTTCTTAAAAGCGTTTCAATGATTCCTTTTAAGTTAAGCATCCCCATCTCATCCTTAACAACAAGATCATTAAAAAATGTCTTTTTTATCCCGCTTAGGGCTAACCCTAACCTAAGTTCTTGATAGATAGATCCCTCTTTTTCAAAGAATACTTTAGCACATTCAAAAAGGACTATGCAATCCTGTTTCTGATTTAAATTATGGGCTACTGCACAAACTAACCCGGGGATAAGCGTTGTCCTTAATACCCCTTGCTCCTGGCTTAAAGGGTTTAACAGCTCTATCGGGCTTGATAAGGTATTAACGCTATTTAAATATTTTATATTGGTAAGACTATATGTAACCGCTTCATTTAATCCTAATCCTACAAGTATATCCTTTATCTTTGATGCTAAGACCCCTTCTTCTTCAATGATTATAGAAGGCAAAACCTTAGGTAGAGTTACCGGAATATGTTCATAGCCATAAATGCGGATAATCTCTTCTATTAAATCCTCTTCCAAAAAGATATCCTGCCTGAATGAAGGAAGAATTACATCTAATAACCCTCTTTCTTTTGCCTTAACCTTAAACCCTAACCCGGATAAAATACTTTTAATACGCGCAGTTTTAATCTTAAGGCCCGAGATCTTCTCTAAATTAGTTGGATTAAATACAACTACCCTTTTTTTAGGCTCTGCTAAACCTAAAGAATAAAATCCTTTATCTTCTCCGGAACAAAGCTCAATAATCAACTGAGCCGCCCTCTCAGATGCCTTAACTACTCCTGCTAAATCTACCCCTCTTTCAAACCTATAACTAGATTCACTCTGCATCCCCAGTAATTGCCTCTGCCTGCGAATCACCACGGGGTTAAAAACCGCTGATTCTAATAAAATACTGGTTGTAGAATAAGAGACTTCGGACTCCTGCCCTCCCATAATACCGGCTAATGCTAAAGGCTTCTCTTCATCAGCGATAACCAAAGACCCTTCATTAATATCCCTTGTTAATCCGTCAATGGTTATAAGTCTCTCTCCTCTTCTGCCGCGTCGTACAAAAATCTTATTTGAGTTTATCTTATCTAAATCAAATGCGTGCAACGGTTCTCCTAATTCAAAGAGACAATAATTAGTTATATCTACAACATTATTTACGCTACGGCAACCAATAAGCTCAAGCCTTTTCCTCAACCAACCCACGGAAGGCCCAACCTTAATCCCACTAATAACCCTTGCACTATACAGAAGACAGTCTTTTTTGTTCTCAATAGTTATCTTTATCCCCGCAGAATCTTTCTTGACTTTATTCTGCTTAAACTTTAAAGGCTTTAAGCTTGCTCCGGTTATTGCGGATACCTCTCTGGCTATACCAACGATGCTTAACCAATCAGGACGGTTAGAAGTAACCTCTACCTCAAATATATAATCCCCTTCCCTAGACTGCAGAGAGACAACCTCTAATCCTGCCATAGTAAGTTTCTCTGCAAGTTTTACCGGAGATATCCTAATATCAGTATAATCTTTTAGCCAGTTATAAGTAAATTTCATCTTTTAAAATTGTTTTAAAAACCTTAGGTCGTTCTCAAAGAATACCCTTATATCATTTATTCCATACTTAAGCATCGCTATTCTTTCTAAGCCCATGCCAAAGGCAAATCCGGTATATTTTTTATAATCTATCCCCACGCCTTTTAAAACATTCGGATGTATCATCCCGGCGCCTAAAATCTCAAGCCAGCCTTTTTTGCCACAGACCGAACAACCTTTCCCTTTACAGATAATACACGATATATCCACTTCAGCTGATGGCTCGGTAAAAGGAAAGAAGTGGGGACGAAAACGCATCTTTATATCGTCTTGGAATATTCTTTTGGCGAATAATTCAAGCGTTCCTTTTAAATCTGAAAACCTTACTCCCTTATCAACCATAAAACCTTCTATCTGATGAAACATAAAAGAGTGCGAGGCGTCTACCGCATCCGGACGGTAAACCTTCCCCGGAACTATTACTGCCAACGGGACCTTATGCTTTCTCATCACACGCACCTGTGCCGGGGATGTATGACTACGCAACAACATCTTAGGATAGCCTTTTAAGTAAAATGTATCAAATGCCTCCCGTGAAGGATGCTCCAAAGGGATATTTAAGCCGGTAAAGTTATTATACTCACTCTCTACTTCAGGGCCTTCTATGGTAGAAAACCCCATAGAGTTAAAAATAGCGCATATCTGGTCATTAATCTGGGTTAAAGGATGCAAACTCCCTAAATCCTGAACAACCCCCGGCATACCTAAATCAAAAGAAGGAGAAACTCTATCGCTTGTTAAAGATGCCCAATCCTTTTGCGCTTCCTCTAAAAATTCAAAGACCTTCTTCTTCAGGCTGTTAACTTTTTGCCCAAAAGCAGAACGTTCCTGTAAAGGCAATGTAGGTATAATGGCGGTAAGCTGAGATAAAACACCCTTCCTTCCTAGATATTTAAGGCGAAACTCTTCTAAACCTTGAAAAGAATCTATACCTTTAGACTCTATCTCTACTTGCGTAATAATACTATCAATATCCATAGCAACAAAACCCCAAATAATATTAAAGCCTTATTTTTTTTACCCGCCCCTATATACTCATCAACACTTCTGCCGGAAGAAACCTTAGTAAAGGTTTGCGCATGTATATCTAAACCCCCTCCGTGCTTAGTGCAAGAACGGTTAAACACACCATAAACCTCAAAAATATCCCCCTTATCTTTATAACTTCCGGTATAAACAATATTTTTGACCAAACCTACAGGAACCCATACACCTATGGCGTTTTCTCCGTCGTGCAAGTTAACCCAAGCAAAATTACCGCGCCTCATAACTTCTCCAACAACTTCCCCTTTGTATTTTATATCTTTCCCATCATACTCTTTTGCCTTCTCTATTAAAATAGAGCTTGATGGGCTATCTAAGGCAAGCGCAAGCTTTAATCTTACTGCAAATACTAATAATATAGCAGAAATTACGCAGATAACAGCAATTTTTTTTCGCATCCTATTTTCCTTTTATCAAAGCTATAAAAAACCCGGCTAAGGTAAATACAGATAAAAACTCTAGTCGCCCTGCCCACATCTGCAAGATGTATGTTATCTTTAAAAGAGCAGGCATAGACAAAGAGGTTATACCACATGACAACCCTACGTTCCCTGCTGCAGAGGTAGATTCAAATAAAGCGCTCAAAAAAGGATGCCCATAAAGCATCCCTACACATGCGCCAAAAAAATATAGGATAATATAAGATGCTGTAATAAGGAAAGCACTGCGCACTTGGGCATCCTGCAGAAACACCTCCTTGATATGATGCATCTTCTCTATCAAAATAGCCCTCTCCGGTAACATAATCTTTTTTATATCTTCAATAAAGGCCTTAAAAATTATACCTACCCTAAGCATCTTGATTGCTCCAGTCGTAGAGCAGATAGACCCTCCTAAGCCCATTGCTACAATTAAACCTACTAAGCTTAAATTATTCCATTCTCCTATCAACTGAGCCGGATACAACGTTTGAAACCCGCTCCCCGAATGCCCGGATATTAATTGAAAAAAACCATTACGAAAAATCAGGCCTGTTTGAAGATAAGCTCCGGAACGCTTCAAGCCTATGGCAACAATAGAGAATATAGCCATGACGGATACAAAAAAAGTAGCTGATTCTATATTCTTCACTATCTCTTTTCGGTCTCCGGTCCAAATATGATAATGGAGTTTAAAATTAAGGGCGCCTATAATCATCAATACAATGACTACAATTTCAAAGGCAAAAGACCGGTAATACAAAATACTTTGGGACTGCGGGGTAAATCCTCCGGTATCAAAAGCAGCCATAAATATACACAACCCGTGAAAAAAAGCATTAAATGGTTTCATCCCCTCTAAGACCCCAATTAGAAAAAGCGCTAATGTTCCTATAACCATATAAACGAAACTCACCATCCATATAAACCGCGCACTATGAATTACATTGGGCATAATCCTCTCTTCACGTCCCTCTCCCACATAGAGCTTAAAAATACCTGAGGCCCCTTTTACAAAAAAAGAAAGGGCGATAATCACAATCCCTTGTCCTCCTATAAACATAGTCATGTGCCGCCAGAGGTTATGCGTTAAAGACATATGGTCTAAATTTTGCACTAAGGTAAGCCCTGTGGTAGCAAATCCAGACATAGAATCAAAACAGGCATCAAGGAAAGACCCCCAATGCCCGCTTAAATACATAGGGATTGCACCTAAAAACATCGCAGTTATCCATGCCAAAGAAACAACCACCATCCCTTGCATCCAGTTAATCTCGCGTTCTGTCAGACAGAAAAAAATAAGCACAAACCCGGAAATCAACCCTACTTCTAAACCGATAATAAAATCCAAGACAGGGCTTATCTCTCTAGAGAATATACCTACTATAATAGGCACTAACATAACAAGGGAGAGCCCTATTATTATCTTTCCTAAATAATAACCTATGGCTTTTATGTCTTGTATGTTTGGCTTTAAGATCATTTTTTAAAATTTATAAGAAAGGCTCCAAAAAGTGCGGCAAAAATTATACAGAGGGAATAAAATATCTCTATAGCTATGCCAAAAATGGCGTTTAATAACTGTCTCTTCTTAATCATAGTTTTCCTACTAAGAGACTTAAAAGCTGCGGTTCATTGCCTATAGCTGTTAATGCTACCACGTCATCCCCGGATAAAAGTGTTGTATTTCCTTTAGGGACGATAACATCATCCCCACGTAAAATGGAGACTAAGACCGAATCCTCAGGGAGAAGAATATCCTTTACCTCCTTATTAATCACAGGCGAATCCTCAGGTAAATCCACCCGTACAATAGCAAGCTTGCCACGCTTAAAGCTCATAAGGGTAACAAGGTCAGAGAAAGAGACCTCCTCTTCTATAATCTGAGAGATTATCCTAGTAGCATCCACCGGAACATCAACACCCAGCTGGCTAAAGGTATATTCATTATCCGGGTTATTCACACGCCCTACTGTTCGTCCCACATTAAACCTCTCTTTAGCCAGTTGGCAAAGAATAAGGTTATCTTCATCATCACCAGTAACCGCAGCCAACACATCAGCACGCGTAATTCCTGCCTCTTCTAATATTTTAGGTTCACATCCATCACCATTGATAACCAAAGCCCCTGTCTCTTTGGCTATCTTTTCGCAGATAGACTTATTCTTGTCAACTATACTCACAGTATGCTTATTGGCCATAAGCCTCTTTGCTAAAAAATATCCTACCTTCCCTGCGCCTACAATTAAAATATACATTACCTGCCCTTTTAAAAAAATTTAAAGTATTTTAAGATCCTCTTTTATCTTCTCTAAACTACAGACCCTAACTACTGCCATAAGAATATCTTTTGCCTTAAAGAGAGTATTGCTATCAGGAATTATAATCCCTGTAAGCCTCCTTATAGCAACAACCATAAACTCCTGAGGAATATTAATATCCGCGGGGGTTTTACCTATAAGTCCGTCTTTTACTTCTATTTCAAATACAGCTAAATCCTTAGTTTCAATAAGGTAACTGGAGAATCGGCTTTCAATAATCTTATCCCTCAACATAGAGGCAAATAACGTTGTTCCACTGATTATATCAAGCCCTAATGCAGCATAAATATGCGCGCGTTGCGGGTCATATACGCGAGCAATTACCTTAGGAACCTTATAAATCTTTTTGGCAACTTGAGCTGAAATCAAATTGGTATTATCCCCGTCTGTAAGAGCGCAAAAGGCATCTGCCTTTTTAATACCTACCTGCCTTAAAAGATTAAGGTCAAATCCGCTGCCGGTCATAGTCAAGCCATTAAAAGTACTGCCGAGGCGCACGAAGGCATCCTGTGCCTTATCAATAACAACAAGGTCATGCCCTTCGTTAACAAGAATCTTAGCCAGTTCTGCCCCGACTCTGCCACAACCGACTATTATAATATACATCTAATCCTCTTATTTTTTTATCATACCGGCTATCTTCTTAAAAGCCGCACTATCCTGCACAGCCAAATCCGCTAAGATTTTACGATCCAATGCGATATTAGATTTCTTTAAACCATTGATAAAGGCGCTGTAGGTAATACCACATTCACGGCAAGCGGCATTAATGCGTACAATCCATAGAGCACGAATTTCTCGCTTCTTATTACGCCTATCGCGGTATGCATATTTTAAAGCATGCATAAGCGCCCTCTGCGCCTGCTGAAACTGCTTACTCCTATCAGAAAAAAACCCTTTCGCCTCCTTTAAGACCCTCTTCTTCCTCCTACGCGTAGCAACACTATGTTTAACCTTTGCCATAATACTCCCTTCCTTTATTTAACCATACGGAAGCATCCTTTTAAGATACTTAACTTCCTTCTTATTATTCAATGTGCGCTTCTTCTTTAACGACCTTATCCTCTTAGCTGTTTTACTTGAAGCAAGATGGCTCTTGCCCCCGGGAGAATATTTAATCTTCCCTTTCTTAGTTAACTTAAACCTTTTTGCTACCCCTCTTTTAGTCTTTAATTTTCCCATCTCTACCTTCCTTATTTAGGTGCCACTACAAAATGCATTACCCTGCCTTCTAATGCCGGCGCTTTCTCTAATTGCCCTGCTGTTGATAAATCCTCAATAAAGCGGTCTAAGACTTTCTTCCCTAAATCTAAATGCTCCATTTGTCTGCCGCGGAAAAAAAGACTGACCTTTACTTTGTCCTTCTTCTTTAAAAAAGATGCTGCCTGTTTAAGTTTTGTTGAATAATCATGGTCGTCAATATTAGGTTTTAGGCGAATCTGTTTCAACCGTCCCTGTTTTTGATGCTTTTTAGCTTCTCGCTCCTTTTTCTCTATATCATATTTAAATTTGCTAAAATCAATAATCCTACATACCGGAGGATTAGCCGTAGGCGCAACCTCAACCAAATCTAACTCATATTGACCAGCTAACTCTAATGCCTTTTGTATAGATACTATGCCTAATTGTTTTGAATCCGGGCCAATAAGTCTTACATGGGGGACGCGAATCCTTTCATTAACGCGGATAAACTTTTTTATCTCAACCACCTTACCTTTCTTTTTTTAATTTAGAGCACCTTATCTCAAAGCGCCCTTTTCCTTAATTTCGCCTTTTACCTTTTTTATAAAATCTTGCAGGCTAAGCATGCCTAAATCGCCTTTCCCTTTTCTTCTTACCGCAACCAACCCTGAACTCTCTTCCCTATCGCCTATAACTAAAACGTAAGGTATCTTCTCCATCTCAGAATTGCGTATCTTCTTATCCAAAGTCTCATTGCGCATGTCTATCTCTACCCTAAATCCCTCATCCCTTAGGACTCTTTCTATTCTGTTACTATATTCAAAAACCCTTTCTCTTATAGGTATTATTAAAACCTGTACTGGGGCAAGCCAAAGAGGAAAATCCCCGTTGTAGTGCTCTACCAACGCTCCGATAAAACGCTCAATGCTCCCAAGTAAGGCCCTATGCACCATTATAGGCAATGACTCCTTACCTTCTTTATCAATATATGAAAGCCCGAATCTTTTAGGCAAGGCAAAATCACATTGTATTGTAGCGCATTGCCATTGCCTCTTTAAAGCATCCTTAAGTTTTATATCGATCTTTGGCCCATAAAAAGCCCCCTCCCCGTGATTAATATTATATTGTAAGCCCTTGTCTTCCAATGCCCCCTTAAGAGCACTAGTTGCCATACCCCAATCTTCATCAGAACCGATATAGTCTTTAGGCTGGGTGCTTAGTTCTATTGTCCATTCCTTAAAACCAAATGCCTTCATAGTATCAAACACAAAATCTATCACGCCTTTTATCTCTTCGCATAGTTGCTGTGGAAGACAAAATATATGTGCATCATCCTGAGTAAACCCTCGCACACGCAATAAACCATGCAAGACGCCTGCCTTTTCATGCCGATAAACGGTCCCTAATTCAAAGAGCCTTATAGGAAGTTCTTTGTAGCTTCTCGTTTTAGATTTATAAATTAAGATATGCCCCGGGCAATTCATCGGCTTTAATACATATTCAGCATTATCTGCCTCAAAGACGTACATATTATCTTTATAATAATCGTAGTGCCCACTGGTCCTCCATAAATTAGAATGCATTATATGTGGGGTAACAACCATTTGATATCCACGCTTTATATGCTCCTCTTTTTCATAGTCTTCAATTATCTTACGCAGGATAGCTCCTTTAGGGTAATAGAATACTAACCCTGCTCCGGCTTCTTCATGAAAAATATCAAAGAGCTCTAGCGCCGGGGCTATCTTACGATGGTCGCGTAATTTCGCCTCATCAAGGTTTCTTAAATAATCTTCTAACTCTTGCTGAGTAAAAAAAGCTGTCCCGTAAACCCTCTGCAGCATAGGGTTTGTCTCTATTCCATGCCAATATGCCCCGGCTAAAGATAAAAGCTTAAATGCTTTAATTTCACCGGTTGAATGAATGTGTGGGCCGCGGCATAAATCTACAAAACTTTCTCCTGTTCTATAAAGAGAGACTACCTCATCGGTAATAGCATTTATCAATTCTACCTTATAATCTTCTTTACGTTCTTGAAATAACTTAAGGGCGTCTTGACGCTTCAGCTCTTCTCTTTGAAAAGGCTCGTTTCGTGAAATTATCTCCCGCATCTTTTTATCTATAACTAATAGATCTTCTTCGGTAAAGGGTTCTTTTTTATCAAAATCATAATAAAACCCATCTTCAACCGCAGGGCCAATGCCTAATTTAACATCCGGCCACAGTTCTTTTACCGCGGAAGCTAAAATGTGCGAACAAGAGTGCCTTAAGGTTTCTATATCCATATTTATAGTGGGCCCAAGAGGACTCGAACCTCTGACCTTTGCGATGTCAACGCAACGCTCTAACCAACTGAGCTATGAGCCCTTAATTATCTTTCTGCCTAATCAAAAACTAACCCACCCTCACTTACAATCTGACCTCTGCCTATATAGTAGATTACCGAATAAAGGGCAAAGATCCTCTATAATATATGGGCAAGAAGGGAGTCGAACCCTTACGACCTTGCGGCCAACAGATTTTAAGTCTGTCGTGTATGCCTTTCCACCACTTGCCCTAAATATAAAAACTTACCTGATTTAAGGCGTGGACCGGATTCGAACCGGTGAATAACGGTTTTGCAGACCGTTGCCTTACCACTTGGCTACCACGCCGACTACAAATTATCTTTTCAATAAGCCTTTTACAACCTTTAAAATATCTTCCTCATCCGCTAAACACCCAATGCCTGATAAACCACAAGCCAATGCTCCTTTTTTAGGAGCGACGAATCTAAACCCAAACTTTTTAAGCTTTTCAATGTTACTCTGTGTAATTTTGTTCACATACATATTCTCATTCATCGCTGGTGCAATTAAAACAGGGGCCTTTGTTGCCGCAACAACGCAGGTTAACATATCATCGCATATTCCGTGAGCAATCTTAGCAATAATATTTGCGGTAGCAGGGGCTATTAAAATTATACTTGCCCTTTTAGCTAATGAGATATGTGCTACATCTTCCTCTTGAAAAACCTCAAATAATCCTTGATAAACCTTCCTACCGGAGAGGCTTTGAAAAACTAACGGACTAACAAACTCTTTAGATTCCTTTGTCTGTATAACGGTTACAGAAAAACCTTCTTTCTTTAAAGCCCGAACTAATGCACATGCCTTATAAATGGCAATACTAGCAGTAACCCCTAAGACAATCTCTCTATTTTTCACCGATTAATATTTTTATTTAATTTTTTAGCCTGAACTTTACCATCTTCAACCTCATACAAGGCTATAGTTGACGGCTTAACTGCAGGATTAGTCTCTATAAGCTTAGGCTGACCTTCTGTAATTTCTAACGCCCTTTTTGCAACAAGGTTAACCAGTTTATAAATAGAACCTTCACTCTTTGATAATAATTTCTCTCTCTCGATATAACCCATAAAACACACCCCTTTTATTTTAACTTGTTTAGGATAATCGTCTTCAGCCTCTTAAGCGCCTGATCTAAATTTCTATTCCGTAGAGTATAGTCGTAATACGCGGCATTCAATAACTCTTTCTTAGCAATTTTGATGCGGCATAACAGCTCTTTTTCCCCTGTTTTGCATGAGCGCCCATATATCCTCTTGTGTAACTCTTTTATCGAAGGAGGAAGAACAAAGATAGAAACTGTTTCTTTTGAGTAAAGCCTTTTTATCCTTTGGGTACCCTTAAAATCCAAACAGAGGAGAATACCTTTTTTAGCCCTTAAAGCAGCCTCTACTATATCTTTTTTCGTCCCGTAATAATACCCTAAATATTTTGTCCACTCAAGTATTTTCCGCTTTTTCTTAAGTAGGTTAAATGTCTCCTTATCTACGAAAAAATAATCCCTCCCCTCTACTTCCCGTAACCGTTTCATGCGGGTAGTTATTGATACAGATTTAACTAGTTTTTTTTTAAGCCCCGGGTCTTTAAGTAAAAGATTACGCAGAGTTGTCTTCCCCGAGCCAGACGGTCCAGAAAGTATAAAAATCATTCTATATTCTGTGCCTGCTCACGAATTTTTTCAATTATGCTTTTTACCTTAAGGACTTGCGCAGAAACTGCCTTATCAAAAGTCTTCGCAGCCAAGGTATTTGCTTCCCTCTGTAGTTCCTGTGCAATAAAATCAATCTCCTTGCCTACCGAAGTATTAACTTTTATCTTACTTTGCAAATTACGAATATGAAAACTCAGTCTATCTATCTCCTCTGTAGTATCCGTATCTTTTAGAAAAGCCCCCCTCTCCTCATCGGTAGCAAACCTTTTAAGCCTCTCTCTTAGAGAGACTCTTAATATACTTTTAATTAAAGTTAACCTCTTTTTTAACTCTTCTGCCTGCCCCTTTAAATAACCTTGCAGGGCAATACCTTCTTTCTTACGCGACTTAGATAAATTGTTAAGCGCCGCCATTAAGGCAACTTTTAAAGCCGGCCAAATCCCTACCACAGATAAGCTCTTTTCTTCTAAGGCCAATATTCCCGGTAGGCGGATTAAAGAATCAAGACTAATTGAGTCTTTAATCCCTAGCTCTTTTTTTGCCTTATTTATCTTATCAATATACCTCTTTAACAAAAGGGTATTAATCTCCACACTGCCTGGATTTCTCCCGAAGACATTTACTACACACGTAACCCTGCCTCTTTTAATCTTACCCTCAATAATCTTTTTAATTTTCTCTTCCAACGCAAGAGATCCCTCCGGAAGGTGCAAAGATATCTCTAAAAATTTATGGTTTGTGCTTCTTAACTCTATGGTTATCTTTCCACGGCCTTTTAGACTTAGCTCAAAGCCCCCAAAACCGGTCATGCTTTTAATCATCCGTTTTTCTTTCTTCTTAAGCCCAAATATTTACCTTGACTTCTTTCTCTATGGCTTCTTTAGCAGGATAAAGCTTTACAATGATCTCATCAGGTTGAAACCATAATTTAATTTCCCTCTCTGCCTCTAATTCATTGGAAGAGACGTGTATTACATTTTCATAAACTCCGGTTGTGGTAATTCGGCCGTAAGAACCTCGTATAGATGTAGGGTCTGCCTCTTCCGGATTAGTTGACCCAGCAAGTCCCCGGCATTTTGTAATTGCTCCCTCCCCCCAATATACTAAAGCCATAACCTTCTTGCGGTTATGCAAGTCCCCTTGCAAATATTTAATAAGGTCGTTAAAAAATTGCTTATCCTTAAGATGAAAGTAGTGATCCTCCGCAAGCTGCTTAGAGACTCTAACCATCTTAGCAGCTACTATCTCTAATTTGGCCTCGGAAAGGCGGGTTAAAATATTGCCAGTCAAAGATTTTTTAAGCCCATCAGGTTTTATAAGAATAAGCACAGCCTGGTTCATTCCTTTCTGCCTCCCTTTATTATCTCTACAATCCTCTCAAGATCTTCCTGAGAGTAAAATTCAATATTTATATTCCCACGCTTCTTCCTTTTATTAATCCTTACCTTCGTGGATAGACACCTCTGTAACTCCTCTTCTAAAAGAGCAACATAAGGCTCCCGGAGCGTGCGGATACCTTTAGCCTTTTTTACCTGCGGCCTACTTGCCTTGATTAAATTTTCTAACTCCCTAACGGATAAACCTCGAGATATTACTTCTTGCGCAAGGACACGCTGACGATTCTCTCCCTCCACCTCTAATAGCGTCCGCCCATGGGCAAAAGAAAGACGGCCTTTTTTTAACTCCTCTTGAATTTCATGAGGAAGCTTTAAAAGCCTTAATGTATTTACTATGGTTGTACGGGCCTTTCCTAAGCTTTCACTTATCTTTTCTTGCGTTACCTGAAACTTATCAATGAGGTGTTGGTAAGCATGTGCCTCTTCGATAGGGTTTAACCCCTGCCTTTGGATATTCTCAATCAACGCATACTCTAAAGAGTCTTGATCATTTACATCTTTTATTATTATTGGTATCTCATTGATGCCCAATGAGTTACATGCACGCAACCTTCTCTCTCCTGCAATTAATTCATAATAATCACCCTTCTGTCTAACCAAAAGCGGCTGAATTATTCCTTTCTCTTTTATAGATTGGGCTAACTCTTCAATGGCATCAATATCAAATTCTTCCCTAGGCTGAAAAGGGTTAGGACGTATCTGTGTAGCTTGAGCATAAATAATTTCGTTTTTCTTGATACGCTCTTTCCCCGGAATTAATGCTTCTATTCCTTTTCCTAATGCTTTTCTTTCCATTACAGCTCTCCTTCTTTTTTAATAATTTCGGGGTCTAAAGGCAACCCTAGAATCTCACGGCACAATTCTGCGTATTTATGCGCGCCTAAAGAATCTTTATCATAAAGCAAAATTGGCTTGCCAAAACTAGGGGCTTCAGTCAAGCGTATATTTCGTGGTATTACTGTGCGGTAAACTTTATCTTGAAAATGATTACGCGCCTCTTGAATAACCTCTTTAGTTAAATTCGTTCTAAAGTCTGCCATAGTCAACAAGACTCCTTCTATAGCTAAATTTGGGTTAATATTATCTCTTACAAGTCGAATAGTATTGTTAAGCTGTGTTAATCCCTCTAAGGCATAATACTCACATTGCACTGGAATTAATACTGAATCAGCTGCACATAGCCCATTTATTGTCAACAAGCCTAATGAAGGTGGAGAATCAATAATAATAAAGTCGTATTCTGCTTTTATCTTATCTAGGGCTCTTTTAAGCCGATATTCTCTACCTAAAGAGCCAACAAGCTCTACCTCTGCCCCGGTTAAGTCTAAATTAGAAGGAGCAATAATAAGATTAGGTATATTAACGGCATGCAGAATATCCTTAATATCTAATTCTTCCAATAATACATGATATGTACTCTTTGTAATATTATGCTTGTTTAAACCAATACCACTTGTAGCATTTGCTTGGGGGTCCAAGTCAATAAGCATAACCTTTTTTTCATGCGCAGCTAAATATGTGGAAATATTAATTGCAGATGTAGTTTTACCTACTCCACCCTTTTGATTACAGATTGTGATTACTTTACTCATTGATATTCATATAGTTACAAACTGTTCCACGCGGAACATACCAAATTGAATATAAATATTATCTTATATACAGAGATATTGTCAAGCCTTTTTTGCCTCTTTTATAACAATAGCACGTATCCTTGCTAATTTAGCTCCTGCCATACCAAAAAGCCCTTTTGCTTCTTCAGATAAAACTTCTATCTTAACTTGTTTACGAGGTAACTGCAGTTTATGTAAGGCTTCTTTTATAGCTGCGCTTACTGTCTTCCCCTCTACTTCTATAAATCTATTAGTCATGCTTTTGCCTTATTTAAACGTAATTGAAAAAAGAGCATTAATGTGCTATTAACAAACCAATAGAGGACTAAACCAGAAGGCATACGATAAAAAATTAAACAAAACATTATTGGCATGATAATTAGCATTACTCTTTGTTGTTCAGTAGCTATACTGGTGGAGGAGGTAGATGAAATTTTCTGCTGAAAAAACATACCTATAGCCATTACAATAGGCAAAATATTTAATTCATTACCAATTATTGGTAACTTAGGCCAAGAATGAGGAAAGGTCCATAAATTGTCTGGTTTTGATAAATCTTGAATCCAAAGAAAACGTGCACCTTTTAAAGCGATTGAACGTATTAATGCATTATAAAGCGCAAAAAATATTGGCATTTGCAATAAAAGAGGTAAACAACCACCTAAAGGATTTACATTATGTTCTTTATAAAGATCCATAATCTCTTTATTGAGTTTTTGTGGATTATCTTTATAAGTTTGTCGTAATATTTCTATCTTAGGTTGTAAGGTTTGCATCTCTTTCATAGAACGCATTTGCTTTAAAGATAATGGATATAATGTCATATATACTAATAAACTCAGAAAGATTATAGCCAAACCCCAATTGTGTAAAATTTTATATAAAAAATTAAGAATTTGTAATAAAACTTGTGAAATAAAATCAAATTTTCCAAAATGAATTATATTCCCCCAAAGAGGATTAACTTTATTAATAATAGTTAAATCTTGTGGACCAAGATAAATTTTATATAAATGTCCAATCTGTTGATTAGGAGGAATATTAATAGTTTGGACATTAATTCCTACTTCAGATTCTTGATTATTCAATTTTTTAATAAAAGCATTAGCTTGTTCAAAGTTAGGTTCAATTATTGCTGCAAAATATTGATCTCGTAATCCAAAAAATTTGATATCTAAAAATTGTGCGTCCTTTCTCCCATTTACATGAAAGACCTTTTCTTGCAAGCCTACAGTTAAATCTTGATATCGAACCTGTGGATTATTATGAGAAAAATCTAATATTCCTAATGAAATCGGAATAGCCATAGAGAGAGAGGTAGTAGAATTATTTTTAATTATTATTTCTAATATAATGGTATAATTAAACTTATGAAAAATAAATCTCTTAATTATCTTGTGAGTAGGGGTTGTAGCATAAAAACTAACACTATTATCTGTAACCTCTCCTTTTTTAAAAACCAAAGAGGTATCTCCAAGCAAAAACCCATATTTAAGAGAGAGTTCATCATCATTATAATGAGTAAATATTACTTTTTGCAAAGTTGCTTGCGACTCATTAAAAATAGCCTTTAGGTTCTCCTGTTCATAAACTAGAGGCTTATCTTCTCTTGCAATAACCTGCGGCAAGTCAATATTATTTACAGAGAGGGGCGCAGACGCATCCGCCGATAACTTATTAACTCTTTGCATTACAACAGGTTGCGACTTTGGTATTAAAACAGACCAAGTTAATAGCACTAATAATGACAATCCAATCGCTATAACTAAACGCTTTTCCATCTTATTAATCTAACGGATCATATACCCCTTTAACTGAAAATGGATGACATGAAAATATCCTCTTAACTCCTTTTAAGGAGCCCCTTAATACCCCATATCTTTGAATTGCCTCTTTTGTATATTCGGAGCAGCTTGGAATAAAACGACAGGTAGGGGGTAAAATAAGCCTTATATACTTTTGATAGCAATCTATAATCCTAACAGCAAACTTTTGCAACATTAGAAACAAAGCCGCTTTCTGCCTTTTTTCCTGCGCCGGGCTAAGAGTTTACGTCCCTTGCGGGTTGACATCTTTTTTCGAAAGCCCTGCTTTCTTTTGCCAACGATATTAGTCGGAGTTTTCAAATTCTTTTTCATCTTCTTATTCCTCTCAATTAAAATTGATTATGATGGTTGCTAATTATAGCACAAAAGCGCACTCCGTCAATGGGTAATTTATATATTAATATAAAAGAATTCTAATTCCCACTGGATATTAACAACTCCGTCGGTATTATCATCCCTACGGTCTTTCTCTTACGCTACTATAATACGATCGAAGAATTTAAAGAACGCCAAAGCATAAAACAATGCAGCTTATATCTAATTTATATTGACGCAAGGAGAAAAAAGCGTATAATAACTGACGTTTAACTTTTTCGCTTGCAACTACTTTAATTTCTGTTATAATTATTGCACACTATCTAAAATATTCTGATATGGATTGTACTTTTCACCAATTTTTATGATTTTAGAGGAAAGGGCTCTTATAATAATAAACAAGAATTTCTCCACAGATTTATACAAGATGTGGATAAACTGTTAATAGAATGAACTCACAAGACTTAACGTTAATTTGGAATCACGCTTGTCAAGAGCTTCAACAAACAATAGAGAATACTGCTTTTGAGACTTGGATAGTGCCATTACAAATTAAATCAGGAGCCCCTAATTCTTTAATTTTAGAGGCTCCGGATAGTTTCTTTAAAGAATGGGTGCAAAAAAACTATGGGCCGATTATTGAAAATGCCGTTAAAAAATCTTATCCTGATATTGTTAATATTGAAATAGGGGTAGCGCCACAACAGCCTACTAAATTAACCCCAACTCATTCCACTATAACCATACAAGAAAAGGAAAAGCAGTACGGTATAGGGTTGAATAATAGATATACTTTTGATAATTTTGTCGTCGGTTCATCCAACCGCCACGCACATGCCTATTCCGTCGCCGTAGCAGAAGCTCCGGCAAAAACCTATAATCCGCTTTTTGTATACGGGGGGGTTGGGTTGGGAAAAACGCATCTTATACAAGCTATATGCCATAAAATTAAAGAGGGCGTAAAAAATAACTTAAAAATAGCTTATCTACCCTCGGAACAATTTACCAACGAACTAATCAACGCAATACAACGCCACGCTACTGCTAATTTCAGACAAAAATATAGGAGCGTTGATATCCTTGTTATTGATGACGTCCATTTTTTTGGGGGCAAAGATTCCACTCAAGAGGAATTTTTTCATACTTTTAATGCGTTATATGATGCTCACAAACAAATCATCCTTTCATCAGACCGCCCTCCCAAAGAGATCGCCGATTTACAAGAACGACTGATTTCCCGTTTTGGTTGGGGTTTAACAACCGACATACAACCGCCGGACTTAGAAACAAGAGTAGCTATTTTAAAAAAGAAGGTTGAACGAGAACCTGTAGTGGTCCCTGATGATGTTATTTTCTTTATAGCTCAACTAATCAAAACAAATATCCGCGAATTAGAAGGTGCCCTTGTCCGAACAATGGCCTATTCTTTAATGGAAGAGGAGCCTATTACCGTAAGTTTGACAAAAGAGGTTTTAAAAGACCTCATAAGAGAACCCAAAAAACTTATTACTGTAGATTTTATAATGCGTTGCACTGCAGAAGAGTTTGGTATCTCTATGGGAGACATGAAAACCCGTAGGAGAAATAAAACCATAGTCTTACCACGACAGGTAGCTATGTATTTAAGTAGAGAACTAACGGATTTATCTTTGCCCGAAATAGGAGGGTGTTTTGGAGGTAAAGACCACACCACAGTATTGCACGCATACAACAAAATTAAAGAGAGCATTAACACAGATTATCTTTTAAACGACAAGATAACCCGAATTATAAGCGTTATTAAACAATAAATCCTAAGGTTATCCAATATATTTTTTATTCTAACTTTTAATATAATATTATGTTAAGTAGTTTTCAACAAAAAAACTTACCACTACTATTACGACTATTTTTATTTAATATATTAATATTAATAGTAAAGGAGATAAAATGAGGCTTAGTGTTAACAAAAGTGTTTTATTATCTGGGTTGCAAGCTGTACAAAATGTTATTGTTACTAAAACTAGTCTACCAATACTTTCCAACGTTTTATTAGAAGCCCAGAATGAGCAATTACGGTTAACAGCAACAGATTTAGATATAGGTATAACTTGTGTAATTCCTGTTGATGTGCGCGAGGTAGGAGCTATTACTATTCCCGCTAAAAGGTTTAGTGATATTGTTAAAGAGCTGCCTGAGGGTAAAATTCAGTTAATGGCTAAAAAAAACAACCAGATGAATATCGAGGCTTCATCTTGTCAGTTTAGGGTAATGGGGTTAGCTCGCGAGGAGTTTCCTAAATTACCCGAGTTTAAAGATAAAGAGGTGATTAGTTTAGAGCAGAAGGATTTAAGGGAGATGTTGCAAGTTACCTCTTTTGCGGCATCTACAGACGAGCACCGCTATATTTTAAACGGAGTACTTTTTAGGTTTCACAAAAATACCCTTACTGTGGTAGCTACAGATGGCAAGAGGCTTGCAGTGGTAGAAAAAAAACTTAATACACCCTCCAATGTTGAAGCTAGTATTATTGTTCCACAAAAAACAGTGCAAGAGTTAGGTCGTAATCTTAAAGAGGAAGGAAACGTATCTTTGGTTTTGGGTCTTAATCAAGCGCTGTTTGAGTTAGGTTTTATATCTATTGTATCACGGCTTATTGAAGGGGAATTTCCTGACTATAAGCAAGTTATACCCTTATCTACAAGTAATAAGTTACGCCTTAATAGGGGGGAGTTTCTCTTAGCGGTTAAACGAGCCGCACTTCTTTCTACTCCTGATTATCAAGCGGTAAAGCTGGAGGTTTTTAAAAACAAGTTGGTTCTCTCAAAATCTACTCCTGATATTGGAGAATCTAGAGAGGAGATGTCTATAGTTTATACAGGAAAAGAATTGGTGGTGGGGTTTAATCCTTTTTATTTAGTAGATGTTTTAAAAAACCTAAATGTTGAATTTGTGGATTTAGAGCTTACTGATACAGAAAAGCCTGGAGTTATACGCAATAATGGTTATACTTATATAGTCTTACCGATGCGGTTAGGTTAGTTTATGGAACAAATCAAAAATGTTATCAGGTGTGTTGTTGGACAGATTTCGGCACGTGTTTCAAGGTCTGATTGTTTTACCCCTGAGGAGTGGCTTAAAAAATCCTTGACAAGAAAAGAGTTGGGGCATATAAAATTTTATTATTTTCGTCGCGGAGTTTTAGGTATTAAAGTAGATTCCTCTGCATGGAAACACAACTTTTTATTACGCAAAGAGGTTTTATTGCAAAAGATTCAAAAATGCGCCCCTGAGGTGCATTCCTTACATTTTGTTGTAGGAGATGTGCAATGAGTAAAGTAAAAAATACACAACAGGTAAAGGCTCTAGTAGTTGATACCCCCAGGCAGTCTACCCTTAAAACATATGATGCCACAAGTATCCAGGTGTTAGAGGGAATAGAAGCTGTTCGTAGAAGGCCCGCAATGTATATAGGGGATACCTCTGTGAGGGGATTACATCATTTAGTTTATGAGGTTGTTGATAATAGTATAGATGAGGCGATGGCGGGGCATTGTGATGTAATCCATGTGATTATAAGGGGTGATAATAGCATTACCGTTATTGATAACGGCCGCGGTATACCCGTAGACCAACATAAAACCGAAAAGAAGCCGGCGGTAGAGGTCGCTTTGACTACTTTACATGCAGGTGGAAAATTTGATCATCATTCTTATAAAGTTTCTGGTGGGTTGCATGGGGTGGGGGTAAGTTGTGTGAACGCTCTTTCTGATTGGCTTGAGGTTGAGGTTAAGCGCGACGGTAAAATTTATCATCAGCGCTATGAGCGCGGCAAGACTGTATCGCGACTAACTGTTATCGGCAAAAGTGCTAAAACAGGGACGAAGATTACTTTTAAACCGGATAAGACGATATTCTCTAAAACAGAGTATTCTTATGATGTCCTCTCCCAGCGTTTAAGAGAATTGGCATTTTTAAATAAAGGCCTGAAGATTCAATTAGAAGATGAGCGCTTTGATAAAGAGGCGGTTTTTGAGTTTGCCGGGGGAATTATCTCCTTTGTTGAGTATTTAAGTAAAAATAAAAATCCTTTACATAGTAAGGTAGTCTATTTTCAAAAATTACAAGATGAGATTAGTGTAGAGGTAGCGTTACAGTATAATGATAGTTATGCTGAAACTCTTTTCTCCTTCGCCAATAACATTAATACAGTAGAAGGGGGGACGCACCTCTCGGGGTTTAAATCTGCTTTGACCCGCGCCATAAACCAATACGCTAAATCTAAAAATTTTCTTAAGGGTGATTTGTCTATAAGTGGTGATGATGTACGCGAAGGGCTTATTGCAGTAATAAGCGTTAAGGTACCCAATCCGCAGTTTGAAGGACAGACTAAGACTAAGCTCGGTAATTCCGAAGTAGAGGGGTTAGTTGCCTCTGAGAGCCTTAATGCATTAAGTAGTTATTTTGAAGAGAACCCCACAACTGCCAATAAAATAGTCAATAAGGTTATTGTAGCCTCACGTGCGCGGGAGGCAGCGCGTAAGGCCAGGGAACTAACCCGTAGAAAAGGTGCTTTAGAAGGAGCTGGGTTGCCGGGTAAATTAGCAGATTGCTCTGAGCGTGACGCAGCATTATGTGAATTATATATAGTAGAGGGTGATTCAGCTGGAGGAAGCGCAAAGCAGGGTAGAGACAGAAGATTTCAGGCTATACTCCCTATCAAGGGGAAGATATTAAATGTAGAGAAATCCCGTTTAGACAAGATTCTCTCTAATGAAGAGATTCGTACAATCATTACGGCGTTAGGTACCGGGATAGGCGAAGAGTTTGATATAGAGAAATTGCGTTACCATAAAATAGTTTTAATGGCTGACGCAGATGTGGATGGTTCGCATATTCGCACTCTACTTTTAACTCTATTGTATCGTCAGATGCCGAAATTAATTGAAGGCGGATTTGTATATATAGCCCAACCTCCCTTGTATAAAATTAAAAGAGGACAACGCGAAGAGTATATTCAAACTGAACAAGAGATGGATAAAATGTTACTAGATCTAGGGAGGGATGGATATAGCTTGATTTCTTTAAAAGACAAAAAAGAATTTACAAATAATCAATTTAAAGAACTTTTAGAGCTCTTATCAGAATTAGATGAAATAGGGATCAATTTAAATAAAAAGGGAGTGGAAATAGCTCAATATTTAAGAAATCGGCATCCTAAGACCAAAAAATTACCTATTTATAAGATAAAAGTGGGGAATAAAGACCTTTTTCTCTATAATGATAAAGAATTAGCTTCTTTAACTGAAAAGAGTGAAGATTCTATCGAATCTAATATTATAGAATTATTTGAATCCGCAGAGATAGATGCGATAGTGGGTAAAATTGAAAAGATGGGCGTAGATATAATGGCTTACAATTATAATGTTTCTTATGATGCAACATCTTTTGCCAAGGATAAGGGTGCGGCTCGAAAAGAGAAGCCGATTTATCGTATAAAAAACGATAAAAGCCAAAAAGACCTTTATAGTCTAAAAGAGGTGCTTTTTTATGTGAAAGAGATAGCGTCGAAAGGGATGCATATTCAGCGCTATAAAGGGTTAGGAGAGATGAACCCTCAGCAACTTTGGGAGACTACTATGGATCCTGATAAGCGCACTATGCTGCAAGTAACCTTAGAGGATGCTGTAGAAACAGATAAGATGTTTACGGTTTTAATGGGGGATCAAGTAGCCCCTCGGCGTGAATTTATTGAAAGTTTTGCGCATCAGGTCAAAAATTTAGATATTTAACAAGGGGAAGGGTATGGCGAATTGTGTGAAAAAAGCGATTTATCCGGTTTTGATTTTTAAAGAAGCTTGGGGGTTGTACCTTAAAGATTTCAAGAAGCTAAGCGGTATATATCTCGCTTTATTTGTGCCATATCTTTTGTTTACCTTATTGTCTTTAGTAGTAGTAGGGGATCAGTCTAAAATATTAAATCTAATTTTAATGATATTAAGCTCATTGGTTTCGGTCCCATTAATATTTGCTACTTGTAAAGTGGCGCAGGGAGAGGGAGTAAATATCGTAGAGAGTATTTTATTAGGGATAAAAAAGTACTTGGTGCGGTATATAGCGTTAAATTTATTAATTGTTTTGTTTTTCAGCAGTATAGTTTTTGTTGGATTTGCGGTTGTAGTGGTTTTGTATGCTATGCTTGGTAGAGGTAGTATCTTATCTGTATTTGCTGTGCAGATTATCCCAGTTATTATAGTAATTTCTTCCTTTGTTTATTTTGGGATTCGTTGGGCACTTGCAGGGGTAGTTTGTATAGCAGAGGATTTAGGGCCTATTAAGTCATTAAGGCGTAGTGCCGTTCTTATAAAGAATTATGTTACACCGGTTGTTGGAGAGTATGCTTTAATTGCGGCTACTATACTGCTTACGTCTATTCCTTATGTTGTGTGGAATGATATTTTTAACAGGCATAATTACATGACGGAAGTGAGTATGGTTGTCGGCGCCGTTAATAATATTATTATTAATTCTATAGTAACGCCGTTTATTGTCGTAGCAATGGTTGTTATGTATAAAAAAATAAAAGAGGCTGTAGAGACCAATGTATGCTCGTAATGGAAAAGTAGTTCCCGTTTGTATTGAAGAGGAAGTTAAAGACGCTTATTTAAATTATGCGATGAGCGTAATTGTTGGGCGTGCTCTACCTGATATACGTGATGGTTTAAAGCCAGTGCATAGAAGAATACTCTATGCTATGCAGGAATTAAGCCTAGGGCATTCGAAGCCGTATAAAAAATGTGCGCGTATCGTTGGAGAGGTTTTGGGAAAATATCATCCGCATGGGGATGTAGCGGTTTACGATGCTTTGGTGAGGTTAGCGCAGGATTTTTCTTTACGCTATCCCTTGGTAGATGGACAAGGTAACTTTGGTTCTGTGGATGGAGATGCGGCTGCAGCCATGCGTTATACTGAGGCGCGTCTTGCCTCCATAGCCGATGTTATTCTGGGGGATATAGATAAAGATACAGTAAATTTTGGGCCTAATTTTGATGCTTCATTAAAAGAGCCTTTACTTTTGCCCGCAGCTCTGCCGAATCTACTCGTAAATGGATCAAGCGGTATTGCTGTAGGCATGGCTACAAATATCCCGCCGCATAATTTAAATGAAGTAGCAGATGCGATTATTTACCTTTTGGACAATCCTTTAGCAGAGATTAAGGACTTGATGCGTTATATAAAAGGGCCGGATTTTCCTACGGGAGGGGTTATATGCGGTAAAGGCGGGATTAAAGAGGCTTATACAACTGGTCGGGGTAAACTTACTGTGCGCGCTCGGGCAACTATTGAGCATCAAAAAAACGGAAAAGATTTGATTATTATAACAGAGATTCCGTATCAGGTGCAAAAATCATCATTAATTGAGGCTATCGCCGGGCTTGTAGATGAGAAAAAGGTAGAAGGTATCTCTGATATACGTGATGAATCTGATAAGGATGGCATGCGTATAGTAGTTGAGCTTAAGAGGGATACTGAGCCGCAGATTATCCTCAACCAGCTTTTTAAACATACACAGCTGGAGACCACCTTTGGTATTATTACTCTTGCGCTTGTAGAGAATAGACCAAAGGTTTTAAATCTGCGTCAAGTATTGGATTGTTATATAGAGCACCGCAAGGTTATTATTCGTCGTAGGACACAATTTGAGCTGGACAAGGCCTTGAAGAGGGCGCATATTTTAGAAGGGCTAAAGATAGCCCTTAAATTTATTGACCGAATTATCAAGGTGATTAAGACATCTAAAAGCGTGGATGTAGCGCGGGTTAATTTAATGAAAGAGTTTGACCTTTCAGAGGCGCAAGCGCAGGCAATATTAGAGATGCAGTTACAGCGTTTAACCGCTCTTGAGCAGGATAAGATTGAGGCTGAATATGCCGAACTACTAAAGAAGATAGAGCTATGCAGGGCTATATTGGCCTCCGAGAGAAAAATAGAGGGTATTATTAAAAATGAGTTGAAAGACCTTAAAGAGAGATATGGGGATGCACGTAGGACTGATATAGTTGGCGAAGTGGAGGAGCTGGAAATAGAGGATTTGATAGCAGAAGAAGATGTTGTAGTTACTATTAGCCATAGCGGCTATATAAAAAGGCTTCCTGTAAGCTCTTACCGTAGGCAGAAACGGGGGGGGCGAGGGGTAACCGGTGCAGAGGTTAAAGATGAGGATTTTATAGAGCACCTCTTTGTCGCATCTACCAAGGACTACCTCTTGATTTTTACGGATAAGGGGCAAGTTCATTGGCTTAAGGTTTATGAGATTCCGCAGGCAAGCCGTACTTCTAAGGGCAAGGCTATTATTAATTTAGTGCAGATGGAGCAGGGCTCTAAGATAAGCTCTACTGTTCCTGTTAAAGAGTTTTCTGCTGACCAATATTTAGTAATGGTTACTAAATTAGGTTTAATTAAAAAGACTAAACTTGATGCTTATGGTAACCCGCGTAAAGGAGGGATTATAGGTATTACTCTAGATAAAGGAGATGAGTTAATAAGCGTAGAGATGACGGACGGAAAGCAAGAGCTTTTAATAGGCACCCGTCAAGGCAAGGCAATACGTTTTTCCGAAACTAAAGTTAGGGATATGGGGCGTACTGCCAGGGGGGTAAGGGCAGTATCTTTAGCAAAAAAAGATGAAGTGATAGATTTAGTTCTCCCACAAAAAGATGCGGCGATACTAACGGTTACCTCTTTGGGGTTTGCAAAGCGTACCACAGTAGATGAATATAGGTTGACTTCTCGTGGAGGTAAGGGGATAATTAATATTAAGGTTACGGATAAAAACGGCGAAGCGGTAAATTTGAAGACCGTTAGCGATGAAGACGAGTTGATGGTCATTACTCAAAATGGCATATTTTTGCGTTGTGCGGTTAAAGATATTAGGGAGACCGGACGCTCTGCCCAGGGCGTGAAATTAATTAAACTACAGGATAAAGATCGGGTTTCTTGCATTGCCCCGGTTATAGCAGAAGAGGAATAGATTCTAGACCCTGTCGTCTAGCCTGGTCTAGGACAAGAGCTTTTCAAGCTCTCGGCACGGGTTCAAATCCCGTCAGGGTCACTTTATTTTTATGTGCGGAATAGTTAAGTATACAAGTGTAAATCCAACACAGAATACCTTTTTCTGATAGGGTTAAAACGCTTAGGTGCCGCGGGTATAACAAAAGCGGAATTGCTTTATAAAGTCCTAAAGCACCTTCGGTGTTCAAGGAAAATACGGGAATATAAACGGACTAGCGCAACCCTTAAAGAGAGAGGTATTTATATGAAGCACTCAAAAGTTATGGATTATGCAACCCGCCAGGTAGGTAAAAAAAATAATCGTATCCACAAGAATATACCGCAGGCCCAAGAAAATGACTTTGCTCATTTTATGTTAAAAGAGATTAATGAGCAGTCAAAAACCTTAGAAAATTTTTTAAGTAGCAGGATAAATAAAAAAACCCAAAAGATAGAATTTCAAGAAGGAGAAATTCCAAAAGAAGTCTTAGGTAGAGTAAAAGACATTTTTATTATAGCCTGTGGGACATCCTATCATGCTGGGTTAGTAGGCAAGTATATTATAGAATCTTTATGCCGCATTCCTGTGAATGTAGAGGTCTCAAGCGAATTTCATTATCGTGATCCGTTGATCGGTCCTAATACTTTGGTTATTGCAATAAGCCAGTCAGGGGAGACCGCGGATACTTTATCCGGAGTACGTTTGGCAAGGCTAAGAGGTGCAAGGGTGCTTACTATTTGTAATGTGTTAGGTTCTGCGTTAACCCTTAATTCCGACGGAACTATCCATACGAATGCTGGACTTGAAGTAGGCATAGCCGCCACAAAGACTTATACTACCCAGCTTGCTGCGTTGTATCTTTTCGCCTTGTATTTAGCGAAGGTAAGAAAAATTATACCATCTGGCAAGGTTAAAAAGTTGACAAAAGAGTTGTGCAAGGCGCCCAAATGCATAGAAGATATTTTAAAAGATCAAAAGAAGATAGCTACTATTGCCCGTAGGTATTCTAACTTTGGGGTTTTTCTTTATTTAGGGCGCAATATTAATTATCCCTCTGCTTTGGAAGGGGCATTAAAATTGAAGGAGGTTTCTTATATACCGGCAGAAGGATATGCAGGCGGAGAGTTAAAGCATGGACCGGTTGCTTTGATAGATGAACATTGTGTAGCAGTTTGTATTGCCCCGCAATCAAAAGTCTACGAGAAGATGGTTTCTAGTATTCGGGAGATTCGCTTGCGCAAGGGGAAGATTATTGCTGTCGTTAGTAAAGGAGATAGCTTAGTAGAAAGGTTAACTTGCGAGAGAATTGTTCTACCAAGAATCAATGAATTCTTCTCTCCCCTTTTAGTAGTAATACCCTTGCAACTATTAGCTTATCATATCGCAGCCAAAAGAGGTTATAATGTTGACCAACCACGTAACCTTACTAAAGCGGTTACTGTTGAATAACCTAATATGTTGTATATAGTAGCAACGCCGATAGGAAACTTAAAAGACATTACCCTTCGAGCAATAGAGGTTTTAAAATCAGTTGACCTTATTGCATGTGAAGATACCCGCCATACAAAAATTTTGCTCAGAGAATATAATATTGATAAACCTACTACTAGTTTTTTTCAGCATAATAGGGTTATTAAGGGAGAGTATTTAATCTCTTTTCTTAAGAGAGGTAAGGATGTTGCGCTTGTCTCTGACGCAGGGACTCCAGGAATACTTGACCCGGGGTATAATTTAATCAATTTAGCTGTAAAAAACAATATTTCCTTTACGTTTATACCGGGTGCTAGCGCTTTTATTAATGCCCTTGTATTATCTGGAAAGCCGACTCATGAATTTTATTTTGCGGGGTTTTTGCCGAATAAAAAAATTGCCCGGGAAAATAAATTAAAAGACTTGGTTAAAGTACGCTCTACGGTAGTTTTTTATGAGTCTTCCCATAGGATTCTATTTACATTAAAAGCCCTTACAGAAGCATCTCCTCAGAGAAATATAGTCGTAGCGCGGGAGTTGACTAAAAGATTTGAAGAAGTTATCCGTGGTGTGCCGCAAGAGATTTTAACGAAGTTTCTTAAAGAAAAGCCTCGCGGTGAATTTGTAGTTGTCTTATAAGGGCATTATTATTTGGACATTTTAATTTTTAGCCTTGACAAAGGATTTGATCGTGGTATACTTACCTTAAATTAAAAAGACCTTTAAGGCTTGCCCGGAGAGGCAGGCAAGGCGGAGAGAGTAATGGAGTTTATAACCTGCATATTAGATACCCTAGGCATAAAGGCCTAGGGTATTTTTTTTATTTTGAAAGATGAAAGAGAAGGCTAGGATATTAGACAAAGAGGCTATAAGCCGTGCTTTAATGCGCATTGCCCATGAGATAGTTGAGAAGAATAAAGGGACGCAGAATCTATGCCTTATAGGGATAAGGAATCGCGGAGTTTTTTTAGCTAGGCGCTTGGCAGAGCAGATTAAAAAAATTGAAGGAGGCGATGTATTATTTGGGGTCTTAGATATTACCCTTTATCGCGATGATCTTGCGCTAGCCTCTGGGCAGCCTATTGTGCGCAAGACAGAGATAGGTTTTGATATTAACAATAAATTACTCGTCCTTGTTGATGATGTCTTATATACCGGTAGGACTATACGTGCAGCATTAGACGCCTTAACTGATTTTGGCAGACCTGAGTCAATACAGTTAGCAGTTCTAATTGACCGCGGTCATCGGGAGTTGCCTATAAGGGCCGATTATGTAGGTAAGAATATCCCTACTGCAAAGCATGAAACAATCCAGGTTCGGTTATTGGAAGCGGATGGGGAAGAAGAAGTTGTAATTTTAGAAGAATGAGTTGGGTTAAAAAAGATTTATTAGGGCTGGAATATTTAAGTAAAGAAGAGATTGAGCTCATTTTATCTACTGCTGAATCTTTTAAAGAGGTTTCTACCCGAGAGATAAAAAAAGTTCCTGCTTTGCGCGGCAAGACCGTAGTTAACTTATTTTATGAGCCATCTACGCGTACCCGCGTATCATTTGAGGTAGCGGCAAAGAGGTTATCGGCAGATGTGATTAATATAGCTACCGAGACCTCAAGTGTTAAAAAAGGGGAGACCTTAATTGATACCGGGCGTAATATTGAAGCCCTTAAGGCGGATATTGTTGTTGTACGTCACAATGCATCCGGGGCAGCGGCTATACTTGCCCGGCATCTTAATATAAGTGTAGTAAATGCTGGGGATGGTTGGCATGAGCATCCTACGCAAGCCTTATTGGATATTTTTACCTTAAAGGAAACGCTAGGGAGGTTGCAGGGGTTAAAAGTAACTATAGTAGGAGATATTGCCCATTCTCGTGTAGCCCGTTCAAATGCATGGGGTTTAGTTAAGTTGGGGGCTAAGGTTACTTTTTGTGCTCCGAAAATGCTTGTCCCTGCAGGTGTTGAAGGGTTTGGTGTTGAAGTTACCGACAATATAGAGGAGGCTTTAAAAGATGCTGATGCTGTTAATGTTTTACGGATGCAGTTTGAGAGGGATGGAGGAGCAGCTTTTCCTGAGCAGTTAGAATACTTTAAGAATTTTGGGATTACCGAAGAGAGGATAAAGAGGGCAAAAAGGGGAATAGTTGTTATGCACCCCGGGCCGATTAACCGCGGGATAGAGATATCAAGCCAAGTTGCGGATGGAGAAAACTCTGTGATTTTAGAACAGGTTATTAATGGGATAGCCGTGCGCATGGCAGTTTTGTATTTAGTCTCGCAGGCTAACGAAAGAATAAAAAATGGCGATATTGATTAGAGGCGGTAGAGTTGTTGACCCGTACAATAATATAGATAGCGTTCTCGATCTTTTAATCGAGGATAGTAAGATTATTAAGGTTTCATCTAGCATTAAGGATGTGGCAGTTGAAATAATTGAGGCGAGCGGGAAGATAGTAATTCCCGGTTTGGTAGATATGCACGTGCATTTAAGAGAGCCAGGCAGGGAGGATAAAGAGACCATTTACTCGGGCACAATAGCCGCGCTTGCTGGAGGTGTAACTAGTGTCTTAGCCATGCCTAATACTACTCCTGCTATGGACTCCGTTGATAATATTAAGATTTTAAAAGATAGAATAAGCGCAGACGCTCAGGCAAATGTTTTTATTTGTGGAACAATCACAAAAGAGAGGGCAGGTAAAAACCTTGTAGATATAGAAGCCCTGAAAAGAGAAGGTGCTATTGCAATTTCTGATGATGGAGCATCCGTTGATTCGGATAGTCTTATGCTCGCGGCTTTCAAAGAAGCAGTTAAAGAAGGGGTACTTGTTATTTGTCACTCTGAAGATAAGTCTGCTTCTTGTGCCGGGGTGGTTAATTTGGGTTTTACCTCTACCCGGTTAGGCCTAAGGGGTATATCCAAAGAATCCGAGTATAAAAGGGTCTTGCGGGATATTGAATTAGCTAAAGAGGCAAAGGCAAAGGTTCATATAGCGCATCTAAGTTGCCTTGAATCGGTTGATGCGGTATTTAAGGCAAAGCAAGAAGGCATAAGAGTTACGGCAGAGACCTGTCCTCATTATTTTAGTCTGACAGAGGAAGCGGTATTAACTTATGATACTAATTTTAAAATGAATCCGCCATTAAGAAGCGCGGCAGATTCTCAGGCGCTTAAGGACGCTATATCTTCCGGGATAATTGACGTGATTGCCTCAGACCATGCGCCTCATACTGAAAATGAAAAAGATATAGAGTTTGAGCGTGCAGAATTCGGAGTGATTGGTTTAGAGACTGCGTTCTTAGCCGCCGTAACAGAGTTAGTAGGTAAGGGTATTTTAGGATGGGCTGATTTAGTTAAAAGAATGTCATTAAATCCTGCACGCATCTTGGGTATAAATAAAGGGAGTCTTTCTGTGGGCGCTGATGCGGACATCGCCATAATTGACCCTATTAAAGAACGCAGGATTACTAAAGAGTATTTTTTGTCTAAATCTAAGAATTCTCCGTTTATAGGCGGCTCACTTAAAGGTTGCGTAGAATATACTATTTGTTTAGGTAAGGTGCATAAGTGGAATTCATAGCCGACTTTCATATTCACTCAAAGTATTCCCGGGCTACGAGCCGAAATATGGATATTAAGAATTTAGCAGAATGGGCAAAGTTTAAAGGCATAGCCCTTATGGGAACAGGAGATTTTACCCATCATTTATGGCTTGAGGAGCTTAAGGCGAACTTAGAGGATTGTGGTAATGGGCTTTATGCATACAATGGAGTAAGTTTTATATTAACTGCGGAAGTCAGCAGTATCTACTCAAAGAAAGGCAAGACTTATAGGATACACAACTTAATATTTGCCCCTTCATTTAAGATTGTAGACCAGATAAATGATATTTTAGGTAGAATTGGCAATTTATCCTCGGATGGAAGACCGATTTTAGGGCTTGATGCCGCAGAACTTGCTCGTATTGTTTTTGATATAGATGAGAATTGTATGATTATCCCCGGGCACATCTGGACTCCCTGGTTTTCTTTATTTGGCTCTATGTCTGGATTTGATAGGATAGAAGATTGTTTTGAGAAACAAACCCCAAAGATATTTGCGCTTGAAACAGGACTTTCTTCGGATCCGGCGATGAATTGGAGACTAAGCGCTTTAGATAAATTTACTCTGATTTCAAATAGCGATTCTCATTCTCCGCAGAAGATAGGAAGGGAGGCGAATGTTTTTAATTGCGCGCTCGATTATAATGAGATTCGGCAAGTGCTAAAAACAAAGGATAAGGATAAGTTTCTTTATACGATAGAGTTTTTCCCGGAAGAAGGAAAGTATCATTTTGACGGACATAGGCTTTGTGGGATAAGGTGGTCTCCGCAGGAGACTAAAAAATATAGTGGTAAATGTCCTAAATGTGGGAAGCAGGTTACCGTAGGAGTTTTAAATAGGGTAGAGTCTTTAGCGGATAGGCCGGATGGTTTTAAGCCCGTTGACGCCATACCGTTTATAAATTTAATTCCTTTAGATGAGATAATTGCTGATGCTAAAGGTATTGGTAAGGCGAGTGTTGCCGTGGGGCGTGATTACCGTAGCATGATTGCTAAATTTGGCACGGAATTTGAGATATTAACGCGGGTGCCAAAGGAAGAGTTGTTAAAAGGGACAGCTGTAAGAATAGCCGAAGGTATTTTAAGAGTTCGGGAAGGTAAGGTAGATATAAAGGCTGGTTTTGATGGAGAATACGGAAAGATTTCTATATTTGAAGATAAAGAGACAAGAGGGGAAGAGCAGTTAAGGCTGTTTTAAGAGGGAGTTCTAGTTTTATTTTTAGATAGCAGGCAGCTTATTAATGCGCCTGTAGCCTAATGGATAGGGCGTTAGCCTCCGGAGCTAAATGTGACAGTTCGATTCTGTCCAGGCGCAATTAGTATATACTGTAATATGCCTATGTTGAGGTTATAAACAGAAAGATATAATGAAAAAAATTATAGGGGTGATAGGCGGTCATATATGTAGTAATAAAGTGGAGGATTTAGCCTATAAATTAGGTGTTAAACTTGCTAAAGTGGGAGATTATCTTGTATGTGGAGGGCTTAGTGGGGTAATGAACCATGCTTGTAAGGGCTTTAGGCAAGGAGGCGGGGTTACAATAGGTATTATTCCGGGTTATAATAAATCTGCTGCAAATAAGTATGTAGATATTGTTATTCCTAGTGGTATGGGATTAGCAAGAAATGTTTTAGTAGTTAAGAGTGCAGATGTTGTTGTTGCTTTTCCGGGAAGGGCAGGAACTTTATCAGAGATAGCCTATTGTCTGCAGTTTAATATTCCGGTAATAGGGTTTAAGTATTGGAATATATCTGGAGTTATCCGGGTAGATGAGATTGATAAGGTAGTGAAGATAGTCAAAGATATTCTATCTAAAGTAGTTTTGGAGGATGAGTAATGCAGGCTATTTTGGTTCTTGAGGACGGAAAGAGCTTTATAGGCGAATCTAACGGGATAAGGATAGAGAGGGTTGGGGAGATTATTGTAAATACCGGAGTTGTCGGATATCAGGAGATGATAACTGATCCTGCAAACTTGGGGAAAATATTAGTTTTAACTTATCCTATTATAGGTAATTATGGTTGTGCGCCTAAGTTTAGCGAGTCTGATAAAGTTAGGGTTGCCGGGCTTGTTGTTAAAGAGGAATCTCAGGTATATTCAAACTGGCAGGCTAAAGAGAGCTTGAAGAGTTTTGCGCAGAAAAATAAATTATTTGTATTACATTCTCTTGATACGCGCATGCTTGCGATACACTTAAGGCAAAGAGGGCCTTTATATGGGGTAATTTCTACAGAATCTTTTGATACCAAGAATCTTGTTGAGAAGATTCGCGCATTCCGTCAAAGCCCTTTTTTAGATATGCTTAAAGAGGTCTCAGTGAATAAGTTAAAAAGGTTAGACAAGTCAAGGGGCAAGAAGATAGTAATATTAGATTTGGGGGCGACAAGGAGTATTATAAGGCAGATTGAGCGTTTAGGGTTTTCAATAATCCTCTTACCGTATAATACTACTGTTTCAGAGGTAATAAAGTTAAAACCCAAGGGCTTAGTTATTGCCGGAGGCCCTGAGAATATTATTGAATTGGAGAAGGTTGCTGAAAATATCAAACCTTTACTAGGAAGGATGCCTATTTTAGGAATATCTTCTGGGAGTTTAGTTTTGGCTTTAGGTTTGGCAGCTAAGCTTCATAGGTTGAAAATAGGGCATAGGGGGATGAATTATCCGGTGCAAAACCCCGCTTCTTCTAAGGGAGAGATTACTATTCAAAACCATACTTATGCCATAGACCCTATTTCTTTACTTAAGGTGCGAGGGGTAAAGATTACCGGGTATAATCTAAATGATAGGACAGTAGAAAGATTTGAAAGTAGACGGTTAAAAATAATAGCAGTACAATATATTCCTTATTCGCCGGGATGTAATGAAGTTAATGCGGATATCCTAAGGTTTAAGGGTATCTTGAAAGGAAGTTAGCCTGTGCCCCGTAGAAGAGATATTAAAAAGATTCTAATAATTGGTTCCGGGCCCATTGTCATTGGCCAAGCTTGTGAGTTTGATTACTCAGGCTCTCAGGCGTGCAAGGCCTTAAAAGAGGAGGGTTATTTTACTATACTTATAAATTCTAACCCAGCGACAATAATGACTGATCCGGGCATGGCGGATGTTACTTATATTGAACCTCTGACTGTTGAGATGTTAACTAAGGTTATTGCTAAAGAACGTCCAGATGCTATTTTGCCAACACTAGGAGGACAGACAGGGCTTAACCTAGCCTTCTTTCTTATGAAAAAAGGGGTTTTAAAGAAATACGGGGTTGAGTCTATCGGAGCTTCAATAAGTTCCATATCTTGCGCTGAGGATAGGGGGATTTTTAAAAGAGCGATGCAGGGGATAGGGGTTGGCCTTCCTAAAAGTAGCATAGTTACTTCATTGGCTGAAGGGATGAGAGTGGGTCGCGCCATAGGGTTTCCTCTTATATTAAGGCCTGCCTATACATTAGGGGGCAGTGGTGGGTCTGTCGCTTATAATCATGAAGAGCTAAAAAGATCCTTATCAAAGAGTTTAGAGTCAAGTCCGGTCCGTCAGGTTTTGATCGAGGAGTCTGTTTTAGGATGGAAGGAGATTGAATTTGAAATATTACGTGATTGTGCTGATAATGTAATCATCGTTACCTCTATGGAGAACTTTGATCCTATGGGGGTGCATACGGGAGATAGCATTGTTGTTGCCCCGGCCCAGACATTAACCGCAGAAGAATACAAAAACTTTGTTAATCTTTCTAAGAGGATTATCCGCCGCATTGGGATAACCGGGGGGGGTGCGAATATACAGTTTGGCCAAAATCCTAAGGATGGCAGAATTGTAGTTATTGAGGTTAATCCAAGGCTTTCGCGTTCTTCTGCCTTAGCCTCTAAGGCGACCGGATTTCCTATTGCGCGTGTTGCTACGAAACTTGCTGTTGGTTATACGTTGCCTGAAGTGACAAACCAGATTACAGGCAAGACTTCTGCGTTTTTTGAGCCTACGCTGGATTATTGCGTTTTTAAGATGTGCCGTTTTACCTTTGAAAAATTCCCCTACGCCCAGCGCCTCTTGAATACTTCAATGAAGGCTGTGGGAGAGGCGATGTCCATTGGAAGGAATTTTAAAGAGGCATTTCAAAAAGGCATCCGCTCTATGGAGATATCCCGTTTTGGTTTTGGCTCGGACGGACAAGATAAAATTACTGATGCGGAATTAAAGAAAGCAGGGAATGGGTTAATTAAGCTTATACACAATAAGCTTATGATCCCTAATGACGAAAGGGTATTTTATATCCGCTACGCGCTTAAAGCCGGAATATCTCCTCAGGAGATAAGTTCCCTCTCTAATATTGACCGTTGGTTTATTGATAACCTGCAGGAGTTAGTCAAGATAGAAGAGGAATTGGCGGGGTATAAAAATCATAAACCCGAAGAAGATATCAAGGTTCCTTTAGGGCTTCTTAGAAAGGCTAAAGAAAACGGCTTTTCTGATCGTCAGTTGGCATTTATATTGAATTCCAAAGAGGAGAAGATACGTGATTTGCGCAAGAAGTATAATATAAAAGTGGTCTATAAGTTGGTGGATACATGCGCTGGAGGGTTTGCGGCTAAACAGCCATATTTTTATTCTACTTATGAGGTTTTTGATGAGTCAAGGCCAAGTAAGAATAAAAAAGTAGTAATTTTAGGCGGAGGGCCTAACCGTATTGGACAGGGGATTGAGTTTGATTATTGTTGTTGCCATGCAGCGTATGCCTTAAAAGATGAAGGTATAGATAGCATTATGGTTAATTGCAACCCCGAGACGGTTTCAACGGACTATGATACCTCCGATCGTCTTTATTTTGAACCACTTACATTTGAAGATATAATGAATATTATAGATTTAGAGAAACCAATGGGGGTTGTCCTGCAGTTTGGCGGCCAGACACCTTTAAATCTTGCTCTCCCGTTACGTAAGGTAGGGGTTAATATCCTAGGGACTTCCGCAGAGAGTATTGATATTGCAGAAGACCGTAAGAGGTTTAAAGATATGCTGCAAAAACTCGCTCTTTTGCAACCTGAAAATGGAACTGCTTTTAACTTTGATGAGGCAAAGAAAGTAGCCAAAGAGATAGGTTATCCGGTTCTAGTCAGGCCGTCGTATGTTTTAGGGGGCAGGGCGATGGAGATCGCCTATGATGACGAGGCCTTGGAGAAGTTTATTAAAGATGCAGCAGAGGTATCCGGGGATCATCCAGTTTTAATTGATAAATTTTTAGAGGATGCTATTGAGGTAGATGTGGATTTAATTGGAGACGGAGAGACTTTTGTTATTGGGGGGATTATGGAGCATATTGAATACGCTGGGGTTCACTCTGGGGATGCAGCGATATCTCTCCCGACATATACGCTCTCTGAAGCAAGCTCGAATAAGATTAGACATGCTACATATGAGATGGCGAAAGAGTTAAAGATAGTAGGTTTGATGAATATCCAGTATGCGGTAAAAGATGATAAGGCTTATGTATTAGAGGTTAACCCAAGGGCCTCCAGGACGATTCCTTTTGTTTCAAAGGCCATAGGGGTTCCTTTAGCTAAGTTAGCGACAAAGGTATTGCTAGGGAGAAAGCTAAAGGATTTAGGTTTTACCAAAGAGGTTATACCTAAACATATATCAATTAAAGAGTCGGTTTTCCCTTTTAATCGTTTCCCGGGGGTGGATGTTATTTTAGGCCCGGAGATGAAATCAACCGGAGAGGTCATGGGGATTGATAAGGATTTTGGCCGCGCGTATATTAAAAGCCAGCTTGCCGCAGGTCAAAAACTTCCTAAGAAAGGCAATGTCTTTATCTCCGTACGCGATAAAGATAAGAGGCAGGTAATCTTTATCGCTAAAAAGATAGCGGAATTAGGATTTAATATTTACGCAAGTTCAGGCACTGCTAATGTTTTACGTAAAAGCGGGATTAAGGCAAAGATTTTGCCGAAAATAGCCGAAGGTAGGCCGAATATATTAGATTTGATGAAAGACGGAAAGATACAGCTTCTGATAAATACCCCTTCAGGGCGCATACCTCGTCAGGACGAGATTAAGATTCGTTCACACGTTATATTATACAATGTTCCCTATACTACTAGCATCTCTGCTGCGCAGGCGACAGTCAACGGGATAGAGGTCTTATTAAAAAATGATTTAGAGATTAAGCCTTTGCAGGCATACCATAGGGGAAAAAGACGAAAGAGAGGCTCTTGTGCCTGAGTTGCCGGAAGTTGAGACTATAAAGAGAGAGTTAGAAAAGGTCGTAATAGGCAAAAAAATCTCCAAGGTATCTGTTTATAATCCCAAGGTTATACGTAGTCCTTCTGTATCTAAGTTTCAAACAACCTTATCCGGAACCCGTATAAACCGAATATTGCGTAGGGGTAAGGCTCTGATATTTGAGCTCTCCAATGCTAAGGCCTTGGTCGTTCATTTAAAGATGACCGGGCAGTTAATCTATCCGGGTTCAAAAAGTAAAGAGCGAAAAGTATCCTTTGATTTTTCAGGGGGAGATAGCCTTGCCTTTAATGACCAGCGGCTCTTTGCGGAGATCAGGCTTATGGATGATTGGAGGGAGTTAAAGTTTATACAGGGTTTAGGGCCTGAGCCAAAGGATTTAACGCTCTCAAAATTTCAAGATATGTTAGCGGGTAAAAAAACGAAAATTAAGCCTTTGCTTATGGATCAAAAGTTTATTTCTGGCATAGGCAATCTATATGCAGCAGAGATTTTGTTTGCCGCTAAGATTAACCCTATGCAAAGGGCAAACAATCTATCCAATAAAGACAAAGAGAGGATTTATAATGCTATGCGTAGCGTATTGGATGCGGCTATTAAACATGGTGGTTCATCTATTGATAATTATCTTCGCCTTTCAGGCGCAAGAGGAGAATATAAAAAATACCACAAAGTCTACGGCAGAGAAGGCAAGCCTTGTTTTATATGTAAAAGTTTAATCAAAAGAAGCGTATTAGGAGGGAGGGGCACTTATTTTTGTCCTAAGTGCCAAAGATAAGGATAGTGAAGCAGATAAAGTCAAAGATTATCTCTAATAAACTTTTAACAAAGAGTTATTGGCGCTGTGTTATGTGCGCTCCGGATATTACTAGAAGCGCTAAGCCGGGGCAGTTTATAAATATTAAGACAACTAGCGGGTTAGTGCCTCTTTTGCGCCGTCCTTTTAGCATACACAATATTGATGGAGAGGCCTTAGAGATTATTTATGATATTGTCGGAGAAGGGACTAAGGCGCTTTCTCAAAAAAGAAGCGGTGAGTATTTAGATGTTATCGGGCCGTTAGGCAATGGATTTTCTCTGCCCGGCTCTTCTAAACACTCATTGATTTTTGTTGGAGGGGGGGTGGGTATTGCGCCGTTATTCCTCTTAGCGAGAAAAGCGACAACAAAAAATAAGATTGTTTTGATTGGTTCAAAGAACAAAGAGAGCCTTTTGTGTAAAAAAGAGTTTAAGGATCTAGGGTGCGAAGTTAAAATATCTACAGATGATGGGTCTTGTGGATTGAAGGGGAAGATAACAGCTTTATTACGAGAGACCCTTGATATTAAGATAAGAGAAAAAGAAAGAATATTTATATATGCTTGTGGCCCTAAGCCGATGCTTAAAGAGGTCTTTAAGATTGTAACTATGAATGCTTTACCTGCGCAGTTTTCATTAGAGGAGCATATGGGTTGTGGTATAGGAGCCTGTTTAGGATGCGTGGTAAAGACAAAAAAAGGCCTAGAGAGGGTTTGTAAAGAAGGCCCGGTATTTGATGCTTCGGATTTAGCATGGTGAAGATA
The DNA here is from genome assembly GCA_964542785.1 of uncultured Planctomycetales bacterium. GTDB lineage: Bacteria > Omnitrophota > Gorgyraeia > Gygaellales > Profunditerraquicolaceae > Sherwoodlollariibacterium. Next base: position 151,806 of record CAZIUK010000002.1, on the reverse strand, counting down.
TGAGTATTAATCTTGCAGTTAATATAGGTAAGCTTAAATTAAAAAATCCGGTGATGGTTGCCTCCGGAACCTTTGGTTATGCTAAAGAGTTTAAAGATTTTATTAATCTAAGGAGATTAGGGGCTATTGTAACAAAGACTATAACCTTAAAACCCCGTCAAGGCAATCCCCCTGTTCGTACCTGTGAAACTCCCTGTGGAATGCTTAATTCTATTGGCTTAGAAAACCCTGGGTTAAGCGCGTTTTTAAAAGAGAAGTTGCCCTTTTTAAAGAAGCTAAAAACGCCTATTATTATGAGTATTGCTGCAGAGAAAGACCCTTGTGAATTTATAGAAATTGTAGAGAGGTTAAATAAGATACGCTTCATTGATGCCTTAGAACTTAATATATCTTGCCCTAATATAGCAAGTAAGAGTGATTTAATTGCACAGGATAAAGAAGCTACGTATCAAGTTGTCCGTTCTGTGCGTAGAATGACAACCAAAACCTTGATTACGAAATTATCCCCCAACGTTACTTCTATTAGCGATATTGCTAAAGCTGCTAAGGAAGCCGGAAGTGACGCAGTCTCTTTAATTAATACACTTTCAGGTATGAGTATTGATACTTTTACGATGAGGCCAAAGCTTGCTCAAATCTTCGGAGGTTTAAGCGGTCCGGCGACAAGACCGGTAGCTATTAAGATGGTGTGGGATATCTATAATAAGATTAAAATTCCAATTATCGGAATGGGTGGTATAATAGATACGCGAAGCGCATTAGAATTTTTTATCGCTGGGGCTACCGCTATAAGTGTGGGGACAGCTAATTTTATTAATCCTAAGACAAGCGTTGAGATAATAGATGGGTTAAAAAGATACCTAGAAGATAAGAAGATAAAAAATATTCAAAACCTTACCGGAAGCTTAATCTATGAAACCTGAAATAGTATTAGCACTTGATGTGGATAATTTTCTTCAAGCGCGTCAGTTTGTTAATAAACTTTATCCTACTATTAAGATATTTAAGGTCGGAAGTCAGTTATTTACCTCTTGTGGGCATAAGATTATAGACTTTATAAATAAAAAAGGCGCTAAGGTATTTTTAGACTTAAAATTTTTTGATATACCCAATACCGTTGCTAAGGCAGTTCGTGTAGCAACCCGCCTTAAGGTTAAGATGATGACCTTACATATCCTTGGCGATGAGGAGATGCTTAGGGCAGCGGTCTTTGCCGCAAGGGATGAGGCAAGGAAGCTGCGTATAAAAAGACCGCTTTTAATTGGGGTTACTGTGTTGACTAGCAAGGAAGCAAAGATGAACGATGTATTAATTTTAGCAAAGATGGGGGTAGAGTCTGGTTTGGACGGGGTGGTCTGTTCTGCTAAAGAGGCAGGGGAATTACGCAAAAATATCAAAGAGGGGTTTATTATTGTAACCCCGGGTTTAAGGGCAAAGGGTAGTCTTAAGAATGACCAGAAGAGGACTGCGACTATTCTTGAGGCAATTTCTGCGGGGAGTAATTTTTTAGTAGTTGGCAGGCCGGTTTTAGAGTCAACTAACCCTAAGGTAACCGCAAAAGCAATGTTAGGAGAGATAAATGCCGGAAGAGATTAAATCATTAATAGAAAAGATTCAAAAAGAAGGGATTCAAAAGGCCTCCGATGAAGCGCTTAAGATAGTAGAAGAGGCTAAAGGAGAAGCCAAAAAAATATTACAGGATGCCCAAGTAAAAGCAGAAGCGCTTCTTATTCAGACTAAAGAGGAGATATCAAAAAAGAAGGAGTCTTCTGATATTTTGCTAAAGCAATCAGGCAGGGATTTTATCATCTCCTTGCGTAATCAGATTAATATAATCCTTAAAAATATTATTACACAAAAAGTCTCTGAGGCCTTGTCTATTGAAGAGGTCTCTAAAATAATAAACCTGATTATTAAAGAAAATACAGGAAGAGAGGGAATTGAGTTGACCTTTAGCGAAAATGATTTGCTAAAGATAAAAGAATCTTTGCTAAGCTGCCTTTCAGAAGAGGTAAAGAAAGGCATAACCATAAAATCTAGCGAAGCTCTCTCTAAGGGCTTTACTATCAGTTTTGATTCCGGAAGGTCGTACTTTGATTTTTCAGAACAAGCCTTATCAGAATATTTAAGCAGTTATTTTAATAAGGAGCTCTTAGATATATTGGATTTAGAATAATATGACGTCTTATTATATATATTTAATTTCTAGCCTTCCGGAATTACGCTTTGGGGATAAGCCCCCTTTTTCGTTAGAAGAGTTTTTAAGCGTTTGTTCAAGAGCAATATCGGATAAAGATTTAGAGAGGTTAAAAAAGGAGCTTGCCTCTTTGGATAGTAGTATTGATATAGGACTTTTACCGGGGTTAAAAGGATGGAGAAGGTTTAACCGCTCTTTGCGCAATGAATTGGCAAAGTTACGCGCCAAAAGAAAGAATGAGGAAGCGCTTAAATATTTACGCGAAGATAATAACCCTTTTACTCCGGCGATACATACAGCGCTTTTAGCATACCGTAATCGTAATATATTAGATGCTGAAAAATTTTTGGATTTAGAACGTTGGCGTTTTTTGGACGGGTTATCTTGCGGGCATTACTTTGATATAATTTTATTGGTTATTTATGCTTTGAAGCTTAAGATTTTGTTGCGTTGGAACGATGTTTATGCTTCGGATAAGGATAGACTTTTAGAGGAAGCTTTAAATTAGGAGTTTGAATGAGTAAGGTAAGGAGAGGCTATATCCTTAAAATAAACGGGAACATGGTAAGCGCTTTTGTTGAGGGAGAGGTTATACAAAACGAAACTGCCTATATCCTCTATGCCGATAGAAAGTTTAAGGCCGAGGTTATAAGTGTGCGCGGACAATTAGCTCAAATGCAGGTTTATGAGAATACTGCAGGGTTAAAGATCAATGATAAGGTAGAGTTTGTTGAGGAGCTTATCTCTGTTGAATTAGGGCCTGGACTGCTTGGCCAGATATTTGACGGCCTGCAAAATCCTCTGCCTGCCTTGGCCAAAGAATGTGGGTTCTTTTTACAAAGAGGAGTTTATTTAGACGCTTTGTCTAGGCAAGAAAAGTGGCATTTTACGCCTTTAGTTGAACCTAAAATAAAGTTGATTGCCGGACAAAGAATAGGTTTTGTGCCAGAGAAGATATTTCGCCATTACTGTATGGTTCCTTTTGACTTAAATGGTTCTTGGGAAGTGGTTGATATTGTACGGGAGGGTGATTACTCTGTAGAGCAACCCATAGCCCAATTAAAAGATGAAAAGGGCAAAATACGCGATATCTTTTTAAAGCAGGCTTGGCCGATAAAAATGCCTATTAATGCGTATCTTGAGAAGATAAAACCTTCCCAACCATTAGTAACTAAGATACGCCTTATAGATTCACTCTTTCCCGTGGCATTAGGGGGGACGTATTGTATCCCTGGTCCTTTTGGCGCAGGTAAAACAGTTTTACAACAACTAATCAGTCGGCATGCTCAGGTGGATATTGTGGTGATTGCTGCTTGTGGAGAGCGCGCAGGAGAAGTGGTGGAGATTCTAAAAACCTTCCCTAATATTACTGATCCTAGGACTAATAAGCCATTAAGCGATAGGACGGTAATTATCTGTAATACAAGCTCTATGCCTGTTGCCGCAAGAGAATCCAGCGTATATACCGCAGTTACCATAGCTGAATATTACCGGCAGATGGGACTTAATGTATTGCTTCTAGCGGATTCAACTTCTCGTTGGGCACAGGCGATGCGCGAGATGTCCGGTAGGCTTGAAGAGATACCTGGGGAAGAGGCTTTTCCTTCGTATCTTGAATCCCGTGTAGCTTCATTTTATGAGCGGGCAGGGATAGTAAGGCTTTATGACCAAGGTTTTGGCTCTGTTACTATTGGAGGAACAGTAAGCCCTGCCGGGGGTAATTTTGAAGAACCGGTAACACAGGCGACCTTGAAAGTAGTCGGAGCTTTCCACGGGTTATCCCGAGAGCGCTCAGACTCAAGAAAGTATCCAGCGATAGATCCTTTGATAAGTTGGAGCAAGTATGATAGTTTTATTGATGGAAAAGAGCGGGATACAGTGCACTCTCTTTTGATAAAGGGGAATAATATTTTTCAGATGATGAAGGTTATAGGAGAGGAGGGGACGTCTCTTTTAGATTACATTACCTATCTTAAGGCGGAGTTTTTTGATGCGGTCTATCTTCAGCAGAACGCCTTTGATCCTGTTGACGAAGCTACTATACAAAAGAGGCAAGAGTATCTCTTTAGTTTTATCCGTAATATCTTAGAGGGAGAGTTTAGTTTTCAAGATAAAAATATTGCCCTGCAATTTTTCCAGAAGCTTAAACAGTTGTTTAAAGGTTGGAATAGCACTGATTTTGACTCCGAAGAATTTAGAAAAACAGAAGCAGAGATAAGGGCATTATTTAAAGAGAATCAAGCATCTGTTGAGGGGGTAATAAGTGAATAGGATTTATACCAATATTATACAGATCTCCGGAGATGTTATTACGGTGGAAGCAGATGCAATAGGTTATATGGATATTGCCGAGGTTACAACTCGCCATGGGGTATCTTTGGCTCAAGTGATAAGATTAGACGGAAAAAAGGTTTCTTTACAGGTTTTTGCCGGTAGTAAAGGGGTATCCACTAAAGATAAAGTGCGGTTTTTAAATCATCCTATGCGCATTGCAAGCGGAGAAGAGCTTTTAGGTCGTATATTTAATGGAAGCGGGACACCCCTTGATAATGGCCCGGCATTATCTAAAAACCTTATAGATATAGCTGGTCCGTCGGTAAATCCGGTAAAAAGGATTATTCCGGAAAAGATGATTCGTACTGGTGTACCGATGATAGATATATTTAATTCTTTAGTGGAATCACAGAAGCTTCCTATTTTTTCTATTGCCGGTGAGCCGTATAATGAGCTTTTAGCGCGCATAGCTATTCAGGCAGAAGTTGATATTATAATTTTAGGAGGGATGGGGCTTAAGTATGATGACTATTTATTTTTTCGCCAAGCCCTTAGGGAGAATGATGCTATCTTCCGTTCAGTTTTTTTTATTCATACCGCGGCTAATCCCGTAGTTGAATGCTTATTAGTCCCGGATATAAGCTTAGCTGTAGCCGAAGATTTTGCCTTAAAAGGAAAGCGTGTCTTAGTCTTACTTTCGGATATGACTAATTTTTGCGATGCCTTAAAAGAGGTGGCTATAACTATGGAGCAGGTTCCCTCTAATCGGGGCTATCCCGGGGATCTTTATAGCCAGTTAGCCTTACGTTATGAAAAGGCAGTTGATTTTGAAGGTGCAGGGTCAATTACAATCCTTGCTGTTACTACTATGCCCGGGGATGACGTGACTCATCCTGTTCCGGATAACACCGGCTATATTACTGAAGGCCAGTTTTATCTTAAGGGAGGAGTTATTGAGCCTTTTGGCTCCCTTTCCCGCTTAAAACAACAGGTAAATGGCAAGACTCGTCCCGACCATAGGATATTGATGGATACTATGATACAACTTTTTGCAGATTACCGCTCTACGCTAGAGAAGCAGTCAATGGGGTTTAAAATGAGCCCTTGGGATGAGAAGCTCCTTAAATACGGAGTACTATTTGAAAAGGAGCTTATGTCTTTAAAGGTGAATATCCCGTTGGAGCAAGGATTAGATTTAGGATGGAAGATACTGGCTAAGGTTTTTGCTCCTGAAGAGACTGGGATAAGGCGTTCTGTAATTGAAGAGTATTGGTCTAAATAAAGAGTCTTAAAGGACGCTGATAGGTATGCCTAAGATAAAATTTACAAAGGGAGAATTAAAGCGCCAACGCGATGCATTAAAACAATACTTACGCTACCTTCCTACCTTACAACTTAAAAAGCAGCAGCTACAACTTGAAATTCTCCGTCAGGTTTCTATGTTGGAGGAGAAATCCTTTGCCCTTGATAACAAGGTTAAAGAGGTTATTCTATGGATAGGGTTGCTTAGCGACAAAGATGCCAATATCAAACCATTTTTTACTCCCCAAGAGATTAAATCTAAAGTGATAAATATAGCCGGGATAGATATCCCTGTTTTTGTAGAGGTATTATTTGCGCCTATGGATTATGATTTATATGAGGCTCCTCTATGGTATGATTTAGGGATTGAGTCTTTAAAAAGCATAGTATCTTTGCGTATAGAGATAGAGTATATTAAGAAAGGGCTTTTTATTTTACGCAGAGAATTAGATATTGCTACACAAAGAGTTAATCTTTTTGAAAAAGTTAAAATCCCAGAGGCAGAGGAGAATATTCGCTTAATTAAAATATATATCGGAGATCAGCTCTCTAATGCCGTGGGCCGTAGTAAGATTGCAAAGCGTAAGATAGAAGCATTATCTTTAGAGGAGATAGCTGCATGATTGTTAAGATGAAGAGAGTAGTTTTAATAACCCAAGAAAAAGATACTAACTGTTTTCTTGAGAGGATAAGGAAGTTAGGGCTTTTACATATTGAACATTTAACTCTTCCTAAGGGAGAGAGGCTTGATCTTTTAAGTAGCCAGATAGCCTTATTAAAACAGGCGGTATCTTTGCTGGAGCCAGAAGGCAATAAAGGGATAGATTCTTTTTTAAAAGAGCCTAAAGAGAACTTAGTCTCTTTAGCGCGCCATGTAATTGATTTACATAAACGTTATCTTCAACTTAAAGAGTATTCTTTGAATCTTACCTTAAAGATTGAGAGTGTCAGAGAGTGGGGGGATTTTGAGCCTAAGGAGATTGAGAGGTTAAAGGATAAAGGAATAATTGCCCGGCTCTATAAGTTATCCGACGAACAGATTAAAGCCTTGCCCAAAGGAGTTTATTTAGAAAAATTATCAAGGCAGGGAAAGCTTAATAATTGCCTTGTGTTGGCCCGAATAGGAATAGAAATTCCCTTTAAAAATATAGAATATCCTAAAGATTCATTAAGTAAGATGCAGGTAAGGCTGTTGGAGAATAATAGGGTGATAGAAAAGGTTAGGGAGGAGTTTTTAAAATATACTGTGTATCTTAATGCCTTTAGGAGAGCTTTAAAGGATTTTATAAAAGAATCTGAGTTTTTTGAGGCGCTTTTAGGGATGCCCCAAGAAGGCGGTATCTCATATATAAAAGGCTATATTCCTTTTGATACGGTAGATATTTTAAAGAAGGCATCTAAAGAAGAGGGGTGGGGGTTTCTAATAACTGATCCGTCAGAAGAGGATAATGTCCCGACTTTAGTGCGCAACCCTAAGTGGGTAAGTATAATTGAACCGGTCTTTAAGATGATTGAGATTGTCCCGGGCTATAGGGAGCTGGATATCAGTCTTTGGTTTTTAATATTCTTTTCAATATTCTTCGGAATTTTAATCGGGGATGCCGGGTATGGAGGAATTTATCTTTTGATTACTTTATTAGCCCAAAAGAGATTTAAAGGCAAGCTTAAAGATAAATCAATATTTATTCTTTTATACCTTTTAAGTGGATGCGCAATTGCCTGGGGGGTTTTAACCGCTACTTTCTTTGGGCAGGAGTGGCTCCTTTTGTGGGTTAAACCGGTGTTGCCTGCTTTACGCAATGACAGGAACATGCAGTCATTTTGTTTTTTTCTCGGAGCTTTGCATTTAAGCATAGCGCATTGCTGGCGGGCAATTATAAAGTTTCCGGCATTAGCATTTTTATCGGACATAGGCTGGAGTTTGATACTTTGGACAGTATTCTTTGTCGCCCGGACACTCGTCCTAGGGGCTTCTTTACCGGGCTTTTACCCTACCTTACTTATCCCGGGGGTTATTTTAGTCGTATTTTTTAGTAACCCTCAGAAAAATATTTTAAAGTCCTTTGGAGGAGGCTTAGGGGCTTTGTTATTAAATATAATGAATAACTTTACGGATGTTATTTCTTATATTCGGCTTTTTGCCGTAGGTTTAGCAACCTTAGCTGTTGCCGATGCCTTTAATAATATGGCTATAGGTATAGGATTTAATAGCTTAGCTTCGGGGATTCTTACTTCTTTGATACTTTTTGTAGGGCATGCCTTAAATATTGTGCTGGGGCCGCTCTCTATCCTTGTTCATGGCGTAAGGTTAAATGTGCTTGAGTTTTGTAGCCATTTAGATATAAAATGGAGTGGGTTTAACTATAAGCCGTTTACGGAAAAATAACATTAAAAAAGGAGTTCTTATGGAGACAGGATTAATTTTACAACTTAAAGATTTAGGTGCTGCAGCTTCTTTGGGGTTAGCTGCTCTTGGTTCAGGCCTTGGTGCAGGCGTGGCAGGTATGGCAGTAGTTGGGGCTTGGAAGAGGTCATTTGTTCAAAATAAGCCCGCTTCTTTTATGTTACTTGTTTTTGTAGGAGCACCGTTAACCCAAACTATCTATGGGATGATACTGATGAATAAGATGACGGATGTAATTAGCAAAGGTATTTATGCTTGGGATGTAGGAATCTTTTGCGGATTGGCAATGGGGTTTTCAGCGTTTATGCAGGGCAAGGCAGGGGCTTGTGCCGCAGATGCTATGGGCGAAACAGGGAAGGGTTTTGGCAATTACCTTGTAGTCTTAGGTATTATTGAAACAGTTGCACTATTTGTTATGGCCTTTTCTTTAGGGCTATTAGGAAAGCTTGTAGGATAAGTTATTTTTTTAAAAAGGGGGATGGGAATGAAAAAGTTATTTTCTATTTTATTAGGAGCTTTTCTTGTTGCAGGGTGTGCTTCTGCTGCTAAACATCGTCAGTTAACTCAGGATGATAGCACAGATAAGATTACCGTGGGTAAAGTTCAAAGAGAAATTAAGGTTGGCATGTCTTCTGCGCAAGTAGCAGAGGTTTTAGGTTCCCCCAATATTGTTACTACTGATGAGGAACGTAGAGAGGTCTGGGTCTATGATAAGGTCGCAAGAGAGGTAAGTTACTCAAGTAGTGAGGCAGGAGCGTCCTTAGTGCTCTTTGGAGGAGTCGGCTCTTCAGGCGCTTCATCTTCTACGCAGAGGACATTGACTATTGTAATAAAGTTTGATAAGGAAGCCAAGGTGCGCGACTTTAGTTACCACTCTTCTAAGTTTTAATCCCTATGATTAAAAGGCATGTATTTATTTTAGCCTCTTTTTTGTTTTTCGCTACGGCGGGGTGTATAACTACTCCTCCTCCTAAGGCTTTTAAGGTTTTAGAGCCGACTTTACAGCTACGCCAGATAGAGACGCGGCAGTTTGATATAAAAGATGAGCTTAAGGTTCTCTCTGCTACAGCCGCTGTTTTACAGGATATGGGTTTTACCTTAACTGAGGTTGAGAAAAGACTCGGGTTAATCGTTGGCTCAAAAGAGAGGGATGCTACTGTTCCGGGGCAGGTTGTCATGGCAACTTTTATAGATATGCTAGGGTCTTCTAGTGGCTCTTCGTCAAATGCCATGGCTCAGATAGACGCTGTTCAAACGATCCTCGTATCTTGTGTTACTAGGCTTAACCTTGAAAGAAGTAAGGTCTTTGTCAGGGTTAATTTTCAGAGGGTAGTTTATAATCGTATGAATCAGGTCTCAAGATTAGAGACATTAAAGGACCCTAAGGTATACGAAGGTTTTTTTAATAAATTATCAAAGTCTATTTTTTTGGAGGCGGATAAAATATGAAATGCAAAGAGATGACCTTTTTAGCTTTTATGTTTATGATATTTTTCGTATCCGGTTGCGCTATTGCTCCGCAAGAGCATATACTTGATTTAAGCGAAGATCAGCTCAGGTTACGCAGTATGCAGACAAGGATGTTTGAGACAGCTGACAAGGAGAAGATGATGCGTAGCACCATGGCTACCTTGCAGGATCTTGATTTTGTTCTTACCAAGGCAGATTATGAATTAGGGATTATTACTGCTACTAAGTTTGTTAACAACCAAGTTTTAAAGATGACGGTTATTGTAAGAGAAAAAGATAAGAGCAGGCTTTTAGTTAGAGCAAATGCGCAGTATGGGATAAAGGCTATTAATTTGCCCCAGCCTTATCAGGATTTCTTTGATGCCTTAGGCAAATCTGTTTTTTTAACTGCACACCAGATAGATTAAATCCTTTTATTGAAATAGTTTTTATTTTAAGTTAAAATAGTTGTATATAAAGGGCGATTAGCTCAGTTGGTTAGAGCGTCTGACTTACATTCAGAAGGCCAGGGGTTCAAGTCCTCTATCGCCCACCATAAATAAAAAAAGCAGGCGTTATCAAGACGCCTGCTTTTTTTATGAACAGTTTTTAATTAGTCACCGTATACAGTTGTAGTGTATTCTCCGTAAAGGCCAAGGATATTTTTGGCTTCATAGTCAACGTATTTTATTGTCTTAATCCCGCCATTGGCAGCAGCAGCCTTGATGCTGGCATCGCCGGTTGCAACCATTCCAAGAATAGAAGTAGCTTTTGATACGCCAACTCTACTGTAAGACATTCCTCCGGCAGCAGCTACAGGAGCCTTTATTTCTGTATATAAGCCGCCCATAGGGTATGGTGTTGCGCATCCTACTAATAATACCGCAAAAGACAAAACAATTACTATTAGACCTATTTTTTTCATTTTCCCTCCTTTCTAAAAAATATTTTAGCATTTTAATGATATTTTGCAACCACTTTTATGCTTAAAATCCTTGACGCCGTTAGTAAAAGAACGTATAATTAAATTGTTTTAAGGGCCCGTGGTGTAGTCTGGTTTAACATGTCAGATTGTCGATCTGAAGATCGCGAGTTCAAATCTCGTCGGGCCCGCCAAAATATAAAAACGCCGTAAGCTAACTTACGGCGTTTTGTTATTCAAAAGGGGCGAATTTTTTTATCCTTAGGATACTTTGGGGCACTCGCCCCTTTAGGTTGAGGTATATCATACCTCACTTTTTGCCCGAAATACTAGTAATTCTCCTAAGGTCAGCTAAAGTATAACATCTAATGGATTGTAATTCAAGGGTACTTGCAAAAGCAATATTTAGTAGTAAGATATAGATTAAAGAATAGATGTATAAAAGCTAAGGAGGGTTTATGGCTTCCATAGAAGATTTTAGAAAATTAGAGTTAAAGGTTGTTAGAATAAAGGATGTTTCTGACCACCCTAATGCCGATAAGCTTTTAGTCTTAACTTTAGACACCGGGGATAAGATAAAACAGGTAGTTGCAGGAATAAAAAATTATTATAATAAAGAAGATTTGTTAGGAAAGTATGTTATTTTAGTAAATAACCTTGATCCGGTGTTAATAAGGGGAGTAGAAAGTCAAGGGATGATTTTGGCCGGCTCTGATGAATCGGGGATAGTTATTATAAGTCCTGAGAGACCGCTTAAGTTAGGGAGTGTAGTTAGATGATAAAGCAATTTGTCTCAAAGGAAGCTTGCCTAAAGTGCCATGGCTGTTGTAGGTTTAAAGACGAATACTCAGCATGGTCTCCTTGCCTTTTAGATGAAGAGGTTTTAAGTTTAGTAGATAAAGAGGGAATTCCATCGGCATCTTTGTGCTTAGGTAGTAGGTTAAGGTTAGTCCCTGACTTAGAATCAGAAGGATTTCTGTGTCCCTTTTTAGAGGTCAAGAGCAATAAATGTCGGATTTATGATATCCGTCCCTTCGAGTGCAGATTATATCCTTTTCTTTTAAGCATACGCAACAAAAAGGTTTTGCTTACAATAGACTTAAATTGCCCGTATGCTAGGGAGAAGATAAACACCGAGGAGTTTAAAGAATACACAAGCTATCTGGCTAAATACTTAAATACTGCTAAACAGCTTAAGATACTTAAAGAGAACCCGCAGATTCTTGCAGCCTATGAAGATCTCCTTAACCTTATGGAATTAGAATCAATAGATGTTCCTGAATAAAATATCCTCTTACGATAAGCAGATTTTTGATAAATATCTGTTATTAGAAGAGCACCAGCTCTGTGCGTATTCCTTCGCTAATATATATATCTGGAGGAAGTTATTTTCAATAAGTTGGTCTATTATAAACGATAGTCTTTGTATTTTTTTCAAAGATAAGATAGGGACTTTTTTATACTTGCCTCCTTTATCTAAAAAAAATAATTCTGACACCATTCGTTCTGTTTTTGAAATTTTGACAAAATTAAATAAAAACCCAAACTTTGCGCATATAGAGAACGTAGAGAAAAAAAACCTTCCGTTTTACCGCGCCCTAGGTTATGACTGTATTTTACAATCACGCGACTATATTTTTATCCGCCGGGATTTAGAAACGTTAAAGGGAAATAAATTCAAATCTAAGCGCGCAAACCGCAATTACTTTATTAAAAATTTTAAATATACATGCCAGCCGTTATTGCCAAAAGAGAGTAGAGAATGCCTAAAGCTTTATTCTCTTTGGGCTAGGCAACGTAAGGCGCTTAGTAAGGATAGTTTTTATTGCCGGATGCTTGATGATAGCAGAGTTGTTTTAAGAGAGGCTTTTAATCAATATTCCCTATTAGGTTTTGAGGGCATTTTAGTTAGGGTAAAGGGTAAGGTTAAGGCGTTTACCTTTGGTTTTAAGCTAAATGAAAAAACCTTTTGCATTCTATATGAAATAACAGATTTATCCTGTAAAGGATTAGCTCAGTTTATCTTTGCGGAGTTTTGTTCTCAGTTAAAGCCGTATACTTTTATTAATATTATGGATGATTCAGGTTTGGATAATCTAAGGAGAGTAAAACTATCTTACCATCCGCAGAGTTTATTGTCTTCTTATTCAGTAAGAAGATATGTTTAAGGATGCAAGAAAGATTGAGCTTACAATCTTTGAGGCTTAAACTAAGGGAGTAAATATTATTATGGCGTTATTGAAAAGAGGGTTTAAGGCTTTATTTTTATCCATCTTAATTTTTATTATTTCTATCGGGGCTTCTTTTGGTAAAAATACCCCGCAAGAATTATACCGGTTATCAGAAGAATATTACAATAAAGCCGTAGCTTCTTATAAGCAAAAGATAAGAAAATCTAATGATTCTTCAGGGCTTTATTTTGAGTTGGGGAGGCTTTATTTTGATCGTGGTGAATACGAATTATCCGTAGATAATCTTAAAGAATCCACGCATCAACATGCAAAGAAGTATTTAGCTCTGGCTTTTTATCATATGAATAATTTTGCCGATGCATTAGAGGTATTTAATAGGATAGATATTAAAGATAACGAAACTTATTATTATTTAGCCTTAACCTGTGAACGCCTGAACCTCTTTGGCCAAGCGCTTAAGGCTTATAGGAAAATAAAAGGGGGCAAATTTAAGGATTTAGCTGCAAGACGTATAGATGATATTGAAAAAGAAAAAACCACGGCTAATATTAAGACCGAGGACCCCGAAGTCGCTAAAATTATTACTAGTTCTGCTGACAGCAGTGCCTATCCGCAGGCAGGAGCGCTTATACTTTTGGCAAAAGAGAGCGTTGAGGTAATAGAGGACGGTGCTTTAGAATCTAATATTCATTATTTGATTAAAATATTAAATGAGAGGGGCAAGGAGGGATTTGCGGAGTCTTTGGTTGAGTATGATTCAACATTTGAAAAAGTAGAACTTATTTTTGCTAGGACCATAAAGCCCGATGGGAGCATTGTTTATGTAGGCTCAAAACATATACGCGATGTGTCTAAATATATGAACTTTCCTTTATACAGTAACGCCCGAGTATTTATTATCTCTTTTCCGGAAGTGGCTATTGGTTCTGTTTTAGAATATAAAGTAAGAATTAAGCGCAGCCAGTTAGTAAATAAAAAAGACTTTTTTTTAAGTTATCCTTTGAAAGGGTATGAGCCGGTTATTGCTTCTGAGTTTAGGCTAATCTTTCCTAAGGATAAGGATGTAAGGATTAAGTTTATTAATATGGAGTATAACGACTTTGGTTTTGCGACAAACCCGTTGCGTCAAGAAGAGGGTAAAAAGCTCTGTTATCTTTGGAAGATAGATAATGTCCCTCAGATTATACCTGAGCCAAGTATGTCTCCGGAACCTGAGATCAATCCGACAATATTAATCTCTACCTTTGCAGACTGGCGTAGTGTCTATGAATGGTGGCAGGGGTTAGTTGAGGATAAGATAAAACCCGATATCCATATAAAGAATAAAGTGCGACAGCTCATAAGAAAGGCGCGTTCGGATGAAGAGAGGGCAAAGGCCATATATAACTTTTGCGCTAAAGATATACGTTATGTAGCGGTAGAATACGGCCAAGCAGGTTATGAACCGCATGCCGCAGCGGATATTTTTAAGAATAAGTACGGCGATTGTAAAGACCAGTCGGTACTTTTAGTAACCATGTTAAGGGAGGCAGGATTAAGCGCATTCCCGGCGCTTATCTCTACTAAAGGGTATTATGATATGCAGGGGGATTTCCCGTCAGGAATTTTTAATCACTGCATTGTTGCTTTATATCTTAAAGGGCGGGTGATATTTCTTGACCCTACTGTTGAAACTTGTTCTTTTGGAGATATCCCTTTTGATGATCAAGGCCGGAAGGTTATGGTTTTTCAAGAGGAAGGATATCTTATTGAAGATTCTCCTCTGCAGCCGCCGGACTCTAATTTGATTCAACAGAAGATAATGATTAAGGTAAATAATGATGAATCTATTTATGGAGAAAAGATAAACCTGACAAAAGGCGTCTACGACCAAAGGCAGAGGTATTGGCTACTTTATGCACAGCCTGAGTTAATAAAGGATACGCTAAAGAGCGTTATTCAAGACCTCTCAATAGGAGGTAAGTTAGAGGGTTATAGTATTGAAAACTTAGGAACTTTAGGCGTACCGGTTATTTTAAGGTATAGTTTCTCTGGGCCAGAATATTTTATTCATGCCGGAAAGTTTAAAATTATGCCGCAATTATCATTTATAGATACCTCTTTAGTAGCTAAGGAGAGCCGTAGATATCCGGTTGATTTAGGTTTTTTTAGTAGAAAAGAATTTTATTTAGAAGTTGCTTTGCCAGATGGCCTTATGATAAAATATATGCCGGATAAGGTATTTTGTGATACCCCATGGTTTACTTTTACTCAGGAGTATTCTTCTCAAGGTAATAAAATTTTGTTTAAGCAGATTAGTTTTGATAAAAAAGAGAGAGTGTCCAATAGCGAATATGCTAATTTCAAAAAAGCAGTTGAAGGATTGGCTTTGTCTCTAAAACAAAGGGTTATTTTAGAGAAGCTGGATTGATATGGCAAAAGAGAAATATTTAAATGAAGAGCAGCGTAGGTATTTACGTTTGGACACGGTCTTGCCGGTTCAGATACGTTTAGAGAGCTTAGATGGTAGTAAGTTTTTATCAGGCTGGCTGCAGGGCTTCACCAGTAATTTAAGCCAAGGAGGTATTTGTCTTAGCATTAATAACCTTGAAGCATCTTTAATTGAGGTTGTTGAAAATCGTCAGGCACGCATATCTTTAAGAATAGAGGTTCCTTCTTTTAAAAGGCCCATAAGTGCCCGGGGGAGGATAACTTGGGTAAAAAAGTCTCTTGGTTTGCCGGATAAATGCCTTATCGGTATTAGTTATGAGGATATTAATCCTGCCCATAACAGAATAATTATGCGTTATGCTTGGGCTAGAAAGGCTTTAATCCCCTTGGTTTCAGGGGTAGTGGTTTTTTTATCTTTATTTGTCGTGGCTAATAGCCTAATTAATATTAAGCTTACGCAGGGAAATAAGGCTTTAATTTTTCAATTATCTAAAGTTATAGAAGAATCAGGATTGATAAAAAGCGATATAGCCAAGATAAGTAGGGAAAAGGAAGAGTTTGCTGTAAGAATGCAAGAGCTGGAGTTACGTATTGCAAAGGCATCTGCACAAAGGTCAAGACTTGAAGAGCAGGTTAAGTCTATCCCCAAAGAGTACACCCAAAAAGTGGAAGACCTGAATAAGCTTATTTTTGACCTTACTGAAGAGAGAAATGTCTTAAAAGAGCAGTTATCTTTAGCCGGTAAAAGAGAGGATATGGCTACGGAAGAGCTTGCGCGTTTAGACAAAAAGAGGGTTAATTTAGAAAAGGCGAATGCAGATAAGATGTATCAATGGATTAAGGCGCACCAGAACCCTCGCACAGGGTTAGTGATGAGTTTTGAAGGAGATAGGGATGTTAGGGGTTGGGCGTTAATATATGACCAGTCTTTAGCCGCGCAGGTGTATGTGCATTATTCAGATTTTCTTAATGCGCATAAAATATTTGATTTTTTTCTTAAGCGCGCCCAGACAAAAGACGGATTATTCTTTAATGGGTATTACTTTGAAGATGGAGAACCAGTTGAATATATAGTGTATAGCGGGCCTAATATATGGTTGGGTATAGCTATTTTGCAATATACTTATAAGACTTTGGATAAAAAATATTTAAAAATAGCCGAAAATATAGCCCAAAGGATAATTCAATTACAAAACCAAGATAAAGAAGGCGGAATCCGCGGAGGGCCTTCTGTAGAATGGTTTGCTACAGAGCATAATCTCGATGCCTATGCTTTTTTTAACATGCTTTATATCGTTACTGGCAATAAAAAGTATATGGAGTCTGCGAATATGGTTTTAAAATGGTTAGTAGATAACTCCTATGATAGGTCAGGTCAGTCTATTAAGCGCGGCAAGGGCGATTCTACTATAGCTACGGATACCTATGCTTGGTCAATTGCAGCTGTTGGGCCCTCTAAACTTGAAAAGTTAGGGATGAATCCGGATAGGATTATGGAATTTGCCGAGGATAATTGTTCGGTAGAGGTAGAGTATATTCGCCCTGAAGGAAAGAGTATTAAGATTAAGGGTTTTGATTTTGTCCCTGAAAGGCATATTGCCCGTGGGGGGGTGGTTTCTTCCGAATGGACAGCTCAGATGGTGGTTGCTTTTAAGATTATGGAAGACTTTTATCTAAAAAAGGGGATGTCTGCAAAAGCAAGGGGGTATAAATTAAAAGCGGATGAATATCTTTTTTCTTTGGGGAATATGGTTATCTCAAGTCCCTCTCCTACGGGGCAGGGGGAGAGCTGCTTGCCTTATGCAACGCAAGATTTTGTTGATACAGGGCACGGATGGTTTACTCCTAAAGGAAAATCTACCGGTTCTCTTGCCGGAACTGCTTATACTATCTTTGCGTATTATAATTACAACCCGTTAGAGTTTAAGGATTGAAGGATAGATTAGAATTAATTTACCGCAGGCTTTATTCTTATTTTGGGGCTCAAAACTGGTGGCCGGCTTCAAATAGTTTTGAGATAATCATCGGGGCGATATTAACCCAAAATACAAACTGGCAGAATGTAGAAAAGGCGATAGGTAAAATTAAGGCAAATGGGCCTATCTTGCCTAAAAGGCTTTATAGCCTACCGGAAAAAAAGTTAGCCGGATTAATTAAAAGCGCAGGGTATTATAATCTAAAAGCCAAACGCTTAAGGAATTTTTTAAGTTTTTTTCTTCGCTCTTACAATGGCAGCATAAAGAAAATGTCTTTGGTCAGCTTAGGGAAGTTACGGGAAGAATTGCTTGGCGTAAATGGCATCGGTCCTGAGACAGCAGATTCTATACTTCTCTATGCCTTTAATAAGCCTATCTTTGTAATTGATGCCTATACTAAGAGAATATTCTTTAGGCATAAGATTATCAGGAAGAATTTTGATTATTATGCGATACAAAATATTTTTATGAAGCACTTAAAAAAAGACGTAAAGTTGTTTAATGAATACCACGCACTTTTAGTAAGATTAGGCAAGGAATTTTGTTTAAAGAAGAGCCCAAAGTGTCAGGCCTGCCCCCTTAAATGCAATGATAAATTTTCATAATTTAATAAAGCTTACGCAGAAATTAATCCGTATTGATTCGCAGAATCCTCCTGGGGATGAGAGCAGAATAGCGTTGTATGTAGGTAGTTATCTTAAAAATCTAGGCCTTAAGGTAAAGATTTATGAGTTTAGGCCTAAGCGTTCAAATGTAATAGCGCTTTTGAGAGGTAGGGGGAAAAAGAACCTCGTCGTTTCTCCTCATTTAGATACTGTGCCTTCGGGGGGCAACTGGAGCTTAGACCCTTTTTCTGCAAAAATAGTTAAAGGTAAAATTTATGGATTAGGGGCTACGGACTGTAAATGTAATTTAGCGTCTCTTATGGCTGCTATAAAGAGTATAGTTGAAGAGGGTAAAGTTTTGCCGTATAATCTTATTTTTGCTGCTACGGCAGACGAGGAGTCAGGTTCTACCTTAGGGTTAAAGCCACTCCTTAAAAAAGGTGTCTTAAGAGCCGACGAAGCATTAGTTTTAGATGCTGATGATTTTGAAATCATAGTTGCGCAAAAAGGGTTAATGCATCTTAGGGTTAAAATTAAAGGTAAAAAGGCGCATGGGGCATATCCTGATTTAGGGGTTAATGCCATAGAAGCTTCGGCTCGGGTAATCGCAGATATAAAAAAATTAAACATTAATTTCAAAAAGAGTAGCTATTTAAAGCCTCCTACGGTTAATACTGGTACTATAAGAGGAGGGGATAAGGTCAACGTAGTTGCTGATTGGTGTGAATTTGAGCTTGACTTCCGTTTTCTTCCCGGGATGTGCCATAAACGTCTACTTTTTAGATTAAAAGAATTATTGAAAAAATATGCGCGTTCTTTTAAAATAGAAATTATAGGTGTACAAAATCCATATGTTATTTCGGAAGAGCATCCTTTGGTAAACCATTTGAAAAAAACCTTTTTGCATTTTAAAATTAAGCCAAAGGTTAAAGGCTCTGAGGGGGCAACGGTAATAACATTTTTTAAAGAGGAAGGGATCCCGGCGGTTGCTACGGGTTTTGGGGTTTCATCCTGTGCGCATACTGCAGATGAGTATGTTAAGATAGCAAATCTTTATAAGGGTGCAAGAGCAGTAGAGTATTTTTTAAAAACATATAAATTTTAGAGGTATAATATGAATGGAGTAAGATTTATCAAGAGGCCGCGTTTGAAGAATCCTTATTTTATCGTAGCCTGGCCAGGGATGGGGGAGGTAGCTTTCAAGGCAGCGGCGTATTTAATAGAAAAGTTAAGGGCAGAAGAGTTTGCCTCAATTCCCCCTGAGGATTTCTTTTATCTTACAAACAGTATGGTGGATCAAGGTTTGCTGAAGGTCCCGGAACTTCCGCATAGTAAGTTTTATTACTATAAAAATAAAAACGGAAAAAATGATTTTATTATTTTTATCAGTAATGCCCAACCGGATTTATCCCGGGCAGATGAATATTCTCGCAGGATAATTCAGGTCGCTAAAGAATTTAAAGCTAAAACCGTGGTTAGTTTTGCATCTATGCCTTTAGGTATTGACCATACGCAAGAGCCAGGGGTATGGTTTGCAGCTACTTCGTCTATGATAGGGAATAAGTTTAGGAAGATGGGTTTAAATGCGCTTTCTGCAGGAGCGATAAGTGGGATGAACGGTTTGTTTTTAGGGATAGCCGCCCGGGAGGGAATGGACGGATTTTGTCTTTTAGGCGAGATACCGCTTTATACGATACAGATAGATAATCCCAAGGCTTCTGGGGCTGTATTGACAGCACTTTCTAAGGTAGCTAACCTTAGTATTGACCTTTCGGGCCTATTAGAACAATCAAGGAACATGGAAGTAGAGATTAATAAGCTTTTAGATTACCTTAAACTTGGCGGACAATCTTCTGGACCGATAGGAGATGACGATATAGAGAAGATAAAACACTCTTTAAGTCAGCTTACCAAACTTCCCTTGTCTATAAAGAAAAAAATTGAAGAGCTTTTCTCTGCAGCAAAGTTCGATATATCAAGGGCGGCGGAATTAAAATTAGAGCTGGATAAGTGGAACGTATATAAGGAGTACGAGGATAGGTTTTTAGATTTATTTAAAAAATCAGACGGAAAGAATAATTAAAGGTTTTAGTTATGATAAAGGCGGTTATCTTTGATTTAGGAAATGTTTTAGTTGATTTTGATTATAGCATAGCAGCAAAAAGGATTAAGCACTTTTCCAGTATAAACATTAAGGATATACCAAAGTTGCTTATTAGCTCCAAAATAACCAAGGTCTTTGAAGAAGGAAAAATTTCTCCGGGAGATTTTTTTTTGCATATTAAGTCGTTATTAAAGTTGGATATTTCATATGAGGCATTTGTCCCGATATGGAATGAGGTTTTCTTTTTAAGCGCTAAAAATAGAGCTGTTTTCAGCATAGCAAATAATTTGAGGAGTAAGTATAAAATAGCCATACTCTCAAATATAAATATTTTACATCTCGGTTACCTTAAAAGAAAATTTCCTGTATTTGATATATTTCATGCGGTTCTTGCTTCTTGCGATATGGGGTTAGTAAAACCGGATCTTAAGATTTATGATAGGGCGCTTGAATTTTTAGGTGTTAACCCGCAAGAGGTATTTTATACTGATGACCGGGAAGAGTTAATTCAAGAGGCGCTTCTTCTTATCCCGTATAGTTTTGTTTTTAAGGATGTGAAGAAGTTAGAAAACGACCTTATTGAGTCAGGGGTTATATTAAATTAATTATGAAAGTCAGTAAATACCAGCGTAGATTCTATAGGGATTGGGTAAAAGATAAAGGACTTTATATAACGCAGATAATTGCTAATGAGACGGATATTAGAATTACTACAAATAAACCCTTGGAGAAAAAATCTGCGGAAGAAAGAATCCGCTCTTATCGTTGGGACATAGAAAGGTATATCCAGAAAGACTACCGTTTTTTGACTGCACTACGTCCTTTATCAGTTGAGTTAAATGCCCCACTTATTATAAAGAAGATGTCAAATGAATCCAAAAAAGCCAATGTGGGTCCTATGGCTACAGTTTCGGGAGCTATATGCGAATTTTTAGGGTTTGAATTATTAAAAAAAGGGTACAAGGATGTTATAATTGAAAACGGTGGGGATATTTTTTTAAAATCCCGTAAGGCGCGTTTAATAGGGATTTACTCCGGGCGTTCTAAAATTTGGAATAATCTTTGTCTTAAGATAAAACCCAAAGACACCCCTATTGGAATATGTACCTCTTCCGGGACGATAGGGCACTCTTTAAGTTTTGGGCAAGCAGATAGCGTTGTGATATTATCAAAGAGCACGAGTTTAGCCGATGCCGTGGCTACCGCTACCTGTAATCGTATTAATTTTAAGCAGGATTTGCAAAGCGCGCTTGATTTTGCGCGTAAAATAAAAGGTGTTTTAGGCGTAGTAATAATACTAAAAAATAATTTAGTAAGTTGGGGGAGGGTTGAGTTTAGTAAATAGCCGTTTCCGTCGGGGAACTTATAAAATGAAAAAGGCCCAAAGTTAAAAACTCCTTGACAAAAACAATATATTGTGATAAAAAATAATAAGAATACAATATTTAGGAGATTTTTTAAGGGGGTAAAACTTAAATTGAAGAGTTAGGCAGTATCCTTTATGGCTCTTGAAAGTAAAAAAGAGCCTTTTTTGTAAAATCGAGATGAAGAGAGTAGGATTAACTTACGATTTAAAGACAGATTATCAATTTAAAGATGGCGATCCGGAAGACGCTAATGCTGAATTTGACCATCCTTCTACAATAGATGTTATAGCAAAAGCGATAGAGAGTAATGGTTTTAAGGTAGAGAAGATCGGCAACGTCGGTAACCTTTTAGAGAGAATTGGTTCTTTAAATGTAGATATAGTTTTTAATATTTCTGAAGGGTTATCCGGGAGAAACAGGGAATCGCAGGTGCCGTCTATTCTCGAGATGTACGGTATCCCTTTTGTCGGAGCGGATGCATTAACTTTAGGATTGACGTTGGATAAGGTTATGGCAAAAAAGATATTTATTGCCGATAAGATTCCTACCCCTAAATTTTTTGAAGTTAGTGCAAGCGAGCAGTTAGAGTTTGCCAACCACTATAAATTCCCCTTGATCGTAAAGCCTCGCTTTGAAGGTTCTTCTAAGGGATTAACTGATAGTTCTCGAGTGACAAATAAGGATGAATTAATTCAGCAGGTTGATTATATTGTTAATGCCTATAAGCAGCCGGCATTAGTAGAAGAGTTTATTTCCGGACAGGAGCTTACCGTAGCTATTATTGGAAATGATTCTCCTGAGGTGATGCCTGTTGTGCAGATTAAAATAGACGGGAAGCTCAATCTCAATGATAAATTTTATACCTTTGCGCGTATTACCTCTGATAATTTAGAGTATATTTGCCCTGCCAAGATCTCTACAGAACTAAAGGACCGTATTAATGATCTAGCATTAAAGACTTACCGTGCGGTTGAATGCCGTGATTTTGGTAGGGTTGATTTCCGCGTGGACCAAAACGGTAACCCTTATGTTTTAGAGATAAACCCTTTGCCGTCTCTTTCTACAGATGACGCCTTCAAGTTAGTTGCCGAAGCAGTAGGTATTACCTATGAAGATATAATCGGAAAGATTTTAAATTATGCGCTTATAAGGAATAATTTAAATTAAGTGAAGATAGCCCTTACCTATAATTTAAAGAAGGAAGACGACACTAAGCCCCCGGATTATTTCTCCGAACACGATTCTATAGAAACGATCAGCTCAATAGTCTCTGCGCTTAAAATAAAAGGCCATAGCGTAGAGGAGGTTGATGTTGAGAGTCCCAAATTATTCTCCTATTTTAGTAAAAATAAAGTTGATATGGTTTTTAATATTGCTGAAGGCGTGCGCGGTAAATTTCGCGAGTCCGAAGTTCCTGCAATATTAGATTATTTGAATATACCTTACACCGGTTCAGGGGCTTTTTCTTTGGCTTTGGCTTTAAATAAAGCGTTGACAAAGAAGATACTTCAAGCAGAGGGTATCCCAACCCCTAACTTTCAGGTATTTTCCAAAGGTTACGAAAGTCTTAACTCCTCATTGGTATTTCCTCTTATTGTCAAGCCAAACTGTGAAGGTTCTGCAAAAGGCATAAGTAGGTCAAGTGTAGTCTGTAATAAAGAAGATCTTATAAGTAGAGTCAGAGAGATAATAGCAAATTATCACCAGGATGCCTTGGTAGAAGAGTTTATAGAGGGTAAAGAGCTTACAGTTGGTATTTTAGAGAACGGTAAGATACAGGCTTTACCGATATTAGAGATAGATTTTTCTGAATGTAATTTAAGCGGGGAGTATTTTTATTCTTGGAGGATGAAGGAATACCAAGGAGATAAAAACTTAGGACTTACCCCTTCTTTTTATTGTCCTGCCCGTTTAGATAAAGAGGTAGAAGAGAAGGTTAAGGAGGTAGCTCTTAAAACCCATAAGGCCGTTGGTTGCCTTGATATTTCACGCACTGATATAAGGTTGGATAAGAACAATACCCCTTATGTTTTAGAGATTAATCCCTTGCCGGGATTAGATCCAAAGGAATCAAATTTTCCTATTATGGCTTATGCTGCCGGTATGAAATACGAGGATCTTATTGAGGCGATATTATTAAGTGCCTCAGAAAGGAAAGGGTTAAATTGAGCAATATTCAGATAGCAGAGAATCAAAAAGTTAAGCAAGAAGTAGTCTCTCCTCCAAGAACAACCCGAAGGGCGCGTGATTACCAGCAGATACTTATTTATAAAGATGTTAATCCCTTAGATTGGGAGGATTGGCATTGGCAGATAAAGAATAGGATTTGCACCAAGGATGTATTATCGCAGATTATTAAACTTACGCCAGAGGAGGAGAGAGGTATTGATAAAGCCAAAGGAAGGCTTTCTATGGCGATAACGCCTTATTGGGGTACGCTTTTAGACCCGGATGATGCTAATTGCCCTATACGCCGTCAGGCAGTCCCTGTATCTCAGGAGCTTGTTGTATCTCCTCATGAAATGACTGATCCTTGTGCAGAGGATAGAGATTCTCCTGCTCCGTACTTAGTGCACCGTTATCCGGATAGGGTTTTATTGTTGGCAACCGAACATTGCGCAATGTATTGCCGGCACTGCACTCGTAGAAGGTTGGTTGGTGACCATGAAGAAAAAGGCTTAGGAAATGCAGATAGGTTTAATGCGGCTATAGACTATATTAAAAGTAACCGTAAAATAAGGGATGTGCTTATCTCAGGAGGAGACCCTTTAATTTTAGAAGATGAAGCTTTAGAGAGTTTAATTCAAAAAGTTAGAGCCATTTCTCATGTTGAAATTTTAAGACTTGGTACGCGCATTCCTGTAACTCTGCCGCAGCGTATTACCGAGAATTTGGTTAATATGTTAAAGAAATATTCGCCTATCTGGATAAGCGTGCATTTTAATCACCCTAAAGAGATTACTAAGCGTTGTGAGATTGCCTGTAGCATGCTTTCTGAATCGGGGATACCTTTAGGCTCACAGACGGTACTTCTTAAAGGTATTAATGATCGGCCCTATATCATGAAGAAATTAGTCCATGAATTACTTAAAATAAGGGTCCGCCCTTATTATATATACCAGTGCGATCCAGTAAAGGGAACACAGCATTTTAGAACCCCTGTTTCCGTGGGGATTAATATTATGGAGAAGCTCCGCGGGCACACCTCAGGCTATGCTGTGCCTACCTATGTAATCGATGGTCCCGGCGGAGGAGGGAAGATCCCGGTAGGGCCTAACTATATTCTTTCTCAGGCTAAAGGGAAATACGTTTTACGTAATTACAAAGGGAAGATATATACTTACCTAGAGTAGTTTTATTTGCCTTTTATAAATCTATAGCAGGAGTTTAAGACTATGGATGCCGATAAGAAACGCAACCTTATCCTCTTAGGGCATGCCCAGTCCGGGAAAACAACGCTTGCAGAGAGTCTGCTTTATTACTGTCAAGCTACAACCAGAAAAGGCAGAATAGAAGACGGGACAACAGTAAGCGATTATAGTTTTGACGAGATAGAAAGAGCCAATTCTATAAACTTAAGCCTCCTCTTTTGTGATTATCAGGAGAAGCGCATCCAAATAATAGACGCTCCAGGTTACGCGGATTTCTTTGGAGAGGTTATCAGCGGTTTAAGAGGGGTAGATAGTGGTATTATTGTTATAGATGCTTTAAGCAGCATACAAGTTGGCACAGAAAAAGCTTGGCAGTTGTTGGAAGAATCAGACTTACCTTGCGTATTTTTTATCAACAAGATGGATAAGGAAGGTGCAAGCGTAAATTCCGTCCTTGCAGAACTAAAGTCAAGCTTTTCTAAAAATTGCATAGTTATAGAGTCATTAGAAGATCCTATTTTAATGGAAGCGATTGCAGAAAGCGACGATACCTTATTAGAGAAGTATCTCTCTGTTTTACGCCTTACTTCCGAGGAGATTCGTAGCGGTTTATCTAAAGCGGTTGTTAAACGCAAGCTTTTTCCGGTAATCTTTGGCTCTGCCTTATTAGACAAAGGGATTAAAGATTTATTAGACGGAATAATTCAGTATCTGCCCAACCCTACCCAAAGAGTTTCTCTTTTAGTAAGCAATTATTCAGGGGGTACAGAGAAGAAGGCTTTGGAGTTAAGTGATGATGCGCCTTTTTCAGCTTTTGTCTTTAAGAATATATCTGACCCCTATGTAGGTCAACTAAGCCTTGTACGTATATTCTCCGGCACCATTACTTCAAACTCAAGTTTTTATAACTCAAGCAGGCAGATAAAAGAAAGAATTGGGCAAATTCACATTTTACAGGGTAAAGAGCAGCGAAATGTAGATGACGCTTCTTGTGGGGATATTATCGCGCTTGCTAAATTAAAGAATACCCAAGCCTCTGATACGCTCTGTCAGGAGAATGATAAGTTTTTATTTGAGTCTATTGTTTTCCCTGAAGCGGCAATGTCTGCTTCGGTAAAGCCAAAATCACGCGAAGACGAAGAGAAGATTTCCGATGCTTTACACAAACTTGCGGCAGAAGACCTTGCTTTTAAGGTTACGCATGACCCGCAGACAAAGGAGCTGATTATTTCAGGCTTAGGAGATTTACATCTATCGGTGGTGGTTGGCAGGTTAAAAAAAAGGTTTAACGTATCCGTAGAATTAGGTACACCTAAAGTTTCTTACAAGGAGACTATTACCAAGAGCGTAAAAGTTCAAGGTAAGTTTAAAAGGCAGTCAGGAGGCCGTGGCCAATACGGAGATTGTTGGATTGAAATTTCCCCTTTACCAAGAGGCACAGGTTTAGAGTTTGTGGATAAGATATTTGGGGGAGCTATCCCGAGAAACTTTATACCCTCCGTAGAAAAGGGGGTGCGCCAAGCTGCCTTAGAAGGGGTTGTGGCAGGTTGTCCTATAGAAGATATCCGAGTTACCCTTGTAGATGGCTCATATCATGAGGTAGATTCGTCTGATATGGCATTTCAGATAGCTGGGGCAATGGCCCTAAGAAAGGCTGTAATAGAAGCAGGACCTGTTTTGCTTGAGCCGATAATGGATGTAGAGGTATCTATACCGGAAGAATTTTTAGGAGCTATCTCAGGAGATATAAACTCCCGTCGGGGAAGGATCATGGGGATGGAAGTAGAGGGCAAGGAACAGGTAGTTAAGGCTCAAGTCCCGCTTTCTGAGATGTTTAAATATGCCAATGATTTACGTTCTATTACTGCCGGTAGAGGTTTTCACATAATGCACTTCTCTCACTATGAAGAAGTTCCTCATAAGGTCTCTGCTCCAATCATTGCGCACTATCAATCCGACAAAAAACAAGAAGAGTAGTATTTATGAAGGTATGCTTATTTAATCTATCCGGTATCCCGATAGGAAAACATAATATTAAAGACGTACGCTTAGATCAGATTGATAGGATTACTAAGTCTAAGAAAAAAACTTATATTCAAATAGAGTTAGTAAAAGATGAAAGGGTCTTAGATTCCGATGTACTTATCTCGCTTAAAAAAAACCGAGTGGATTTAATTCTCTTTGATCTTGATTTTGTAGAGAAGCGCTTAGAGAAAGCAGCAGATTCTTTTGAGAGGGAGATGTTTTTTAAATTTAAAGATACCTTAGAAAGGGAGGAACTGCTCTCTTCTTTATCCTTAAGCGAAGAAGAAAAAAAGATTTTTCCTGGTTATGGTTTGGTTACCTTAAAGCCGGTTGTTTTTGTAGAAGAGGAAGAGTTGGATGATTTGGACGGAGTTATTTTTAAGGTTTTTCAAAATAGCGGATTTATCAGTTTTTTTACTACTGGGGAAAAAGAGACTCGGGCTTGGTTGATAAAAAAAGGGATAACAGCTTATGAAGCATCTGGTCAGATACACTCTGATATACAGAAGGGATTTATTCGCGCAGAAATAATTAGTTTTAGTGATTTTGTGAAGTATAATGGAGAGGTTGGGGTAAAACAGGCAGGTAGGATGAGGTTGGAACAAAAAGATTATGTTATGCAGGATTGCGATTTGGTAAACTTTAGGTTTAATAGATAGTTTTAAGGAGGTTCATAGAGGATGATTAAGGTAAGGCGCGCTTTGATAAGCGTATGGGATAAGAGGGGGATTTTAGGATTAGCAAGAAAGCTTGAAAGCCTAGGTGTAGAGATGCTTTCTACCGGAGGCACGGCCAAGTTTCTCCGTAGGAATAATATTGCGATTAAGGAGGTTTCAGAATATACGGGATTTCCTGAGATGCTTGATGGGCGCATAAAGACCTTGCACCCTAAGATACACGGAGCTTTATTAGCCCTTCGTGATAATGTAAGGCATAGACAAGCAGTAGTGAGAAACAGGATAAAGATGATAGATATGGTGGTGGTTAATCTTTATCCTTTTGAAGAAGTTATTAAGAAGCCGAATGTAAAAATAGAAGAGGCTATAGAAAATATTGATATTGGTGGGCCTGCTATGCTGCGCTCCGCTGCAAAAAATCATCGCTTTGTCGTAACCGTTTGCAATCCTTTGCGCTATCCCCAACTAATAAAGGCTTTAGATAAAAACAAAGGGCTTATTCCTAAAGAGTTAGCCTTAAGCCTTGCGATAGAAGTTTTTAAGCGCACTACTTCTTATGATCGTGCGGTTTACGCATACCTTAATACTTGTCATTCTCCCCGGGGTAAAGATGCCTTTTTTCCCGAAGATTTAAGCCTAGGTTTTAAAAAAATACAGCACTTACGCTACGGAGAAAACCCACATCAGAGGGGAGCTTTTTATGCTGAGGTCGGCAAAAAAAAAGGCTTAACCGCTATGAAACAATTACAGGGTAAAGAGCTTTCTTTTAACAATATCTTGGATATCAACGCAGCCGTAGAGTTAATTAAAGAATTTAAGGTTAAGCCTGCGGCAGTAATAGTTAAGCACAATAACCCTTGTGGGGTAGCAGAGGATAATACCCTAAAGAAAGCATACCTTAATGCCTTTGAGTGCGATAAATTATCCGCTTTCGGTGGGATTGTAGTTTTAAACAGGACTATGGACTTAAAGACCGGCCAGGCAATAGCCAACAGCGGTTTTTTAGAGTGTATTGTTGCTCCGGGCTTTAGTAGAGGTGTGCTTGATTTATTTAAAAATAAGAAGAATATGCGTATTTTAAAAATAAATAACCTGAATATTACAAAGGAGATGGATTTTAAGCGCGTAAGTTCAGGTTTATTATTACAGGAAAAGGATACTAATACTTTGAATTTGAATAACCTTAAGGTAGTTACTAAGGCTAAGCCGACTAAGAGCCAGATGAAGAGCCTGATATTCGGTTGGAGGGTTGCTAAGCATGTTAAATCTAATGCCATTATTCTTACTAAGGGTTTGAAGACAGTTGGGATTGGCGCAGGGCAGATGTCGCGGGTGGATTCTGTGATGATTGCCAAGAAAAAATCTGGAGAGTTAGCCAAAAGATCTTGTTTGGCTTCAGATGCTTTTTTCCCTAAGCCGGATGCTATACTTTTAGCGCATAGGGCAGGGGTAAAAGCAATAATTCAACCTGGTGGCTCAATAGCTGATAAAGAGATAATTAAGGTTTGCAATAAATGTAATATTGCTATGGTTATAACCGGGATAAGGCACTTTAAGCATTAATTTAGAAAGTGCTTCAAATGACCTACCTAGATACAGTCAAATACTTAAAGTCACTTATTAATTACGAAGGTTTGCCGAAGTACTGTTATAAAAAATCTTTTGGGATAAAGCGCTTAAAGGGTTTTTTAAGTTTTATAGGCAATCCTCAAGACAAGATAAGGTTTATTCATATAGTTGGTTCAAAAGGGAAAGGGTCAACCTCTATTTTTATCGCCTATATATTAAAAGAGGCAGGTTATAAAGTTGGACTTTATACTTCGCCTCATTTAATTGATCTCAGGGAGAGGATACGCGTACTACCGGGTAAAAGAAGCAATGAGTTTGAAGGCATGATTTCTAAGAATAAATTAAGGGATTTAGTTAAAAAGATGAAGCCTGCGATAGAATTATACAACCGTATTAGTTTATACGGGGGTTTGACTTTTTTTGAAGTTTGTACTGCCTTGGCGATAAAATATTTTAAGGAGGCCAAGGTTGATTTTGCCGTATTAGAAGCCGGGTTAGGTGGGAGGTTTGATGCTACTAATGTTGTTAATGCGCTTATTTGCGTGGTTACCCCGATTAGTTATGAACATATGGATAAACTCGGCAAGACCCTTGGGGCTATTGCTAAAGAAAAGGTGGCTATTATTAAGGGAGGGGAGTTAGCAGTAATTAGCGCACTGCAAAAAAAAGAGGTTAAGAGAGTAATAGGTTTAAGATGTAAGAAGAAGGGGGTAAGATTAATTAAGTTAAAGAAGTGCCGTAAATTAAGGTTAAAATTACGCGGGAGGCATCAATTAGTTAACGCAAATACAGCATTAAAAGCGATTAAAGCCTTATCCTTATTGCGGATAGATATAAAAGATAATTGTATAAAAAGAGGGGTTTATAAAGCTATTTGGCCTGCCCGATGCGAGGTGGTTGGGCGCAGGCCGTATATTGTTTTAGACGGAGCTCAGAATGCCGCCTCTGCTGAAGCGATAAAACGCACAATAAAAGAGGAGTTTCGTTACAGAAAATTAATTTTGGTATTGGGTATTTCAGCGGATAAAGATATAAGAGGAGTATGTTCGAATCTTTATAGCTTGGCAGATAAAGTTGTTTTGACTAAGGCTAGTAATTTAAGAGGTGTGGAACCTGACCTTCTTACCGGATACTTTAAGGGTAAGGAAGTCTATAAATCTTCTTCTGTTAGCCAGGCAAGAAGATTAAGCAGGAGACTTGCCGGCAAGAATGATTTAATTTTGGTAACAGGTTCTTTATTTGTTACCGGGGAGTTTAAATATGGTATTAACAGGTATAACTGATACAATTGCGGCTATCTCTACTCCGGTAGGAGAAGGCGGGATAGGGATAGTGCGCTTAAGCGGTAAGGATGCATTAGGCATTGCCGATAAGATTTTTATCTCCTCTTCCGGTAAAAAACCCTCTAACTTTAAAACGCATACCCTTCATTATGGCACCGTAGTTGAGGGAGGGAGGGTTGTAGATGAAGCGATTTTAACCTTGATGCTTGCGCCTAGGTCTTATACAAGAGAAGATATTGTTGAGATTAACTGCCACGGGGGGATAGCGGTTTTGCAGGATGTTTTGCAGTTAACCTTAAAGCACGGGGCACGGTTAGCCTCTCCCGGAGAATTTACTAAGCGCGCATTTCTAAACGGAAGGATTGATTTAGTTCAGGCTGAGGCAGTTATTGATATTGTGCGCGCTAAGACTGATTCGGCTTTAAAGATGAGTACGGCGCAGTTAAGAGGGGGATTATCTAAAGAGGTAAATAAGATTAGAGGGATATTGCTTGAAATTTTGGCAACTATTGAGGCAGGCATTGATTTTCCGGGAGAAGATTTAAAAGGTGTAAAAAGAAGTAAAATTAAAGATAAGGTTAAGGGGGCATTGGTTAGTTTACGTAATTTAGTTACTGGGTTTTCTAAGGGAAGGGTTATCCGTGAGGGGGTGAAGATAGCTATTTGTGGTAAGCCCAATGTAGGAAAATCCTCCTTGTTAAATATTCTCTTAAAGCAGGAGCGCGCTTTAGTTACTTCTTATTCCGGGACTACTAGGGATATTATTGAAGATATAATAGATATAAAAGGGATACCGGTTAAGATTGCTGATACTGCTGGAATTTTAAGGCCAAAAGGCTTGATTGAGCATAAGGCAGTTAAGCGTACTTATAGTTATATTGATACTGCCGATATAGCGATTCTATTATTTGATGGCAGTAAGGCCTTAAATAAAGATGACTTAAGATTGATGTATAAACTTAAAAAGCGAAGAGTAATTGCAGTTATAAATAAAATTGATATTAAGCAAAAGATTAATAGAGAAAGAATTAAAAAGTCATTTAGCCGGGTGCTTGAGATTTCAGCCAAAAAGGCAGAGAATATAAATCTACTTGAAGAAGAGATTGCGGATTTAGTATTTAAGGGGAGAGTTGGCCAGCAGGAGCACGTTTTGGTTGCCAACTTTAGGCACGCAGAGCTTTTAAAAAAAGCGCAAAAAAACATTGAAGAAGTCTTGATTTCATTAGATAATAAAACTCCGGAAGAGTTTTTAGCTTATGATATTAAAGAGGCGGTTTCTTATTTAGAGGATATTTTAGGAAAGGGTATCTCAGAAGGGGCGTTGGGTGAAATTTTTAAGAGGTTTTGTATAGGAAAGTAGGTTCTTAAAGATGGATAAAAATATAATAGAAAACGCAGTGCGTGAAATATTAAAAGCGATAGGGGAAAATCCAAGGAGAAAAGATCTTTTAGATACCCCCAAGAGGGTAGCAAAGATGTATGAAGAGATTTTTTCCGGGTTAAAGAAGGATCCGGAAAAAGAGCTTGAGGTTATTCTTGAGCAGAAGCATAGTGAAATTGTTTTGCTTAAAGATATACCCCTTTATAGCGTTTGCGAACATCATTTACTTCCTTTTATTGGGAAGGCGAATATCGCCTATATCCCTAAAAACGGGAGGGTTACTGGTCTAAGTAAATTAGCGCGGGTAGTTGATATTCTTTCTCGCAGGCCACAGGTTCAAGAGAGGTTAACCACACAGATAGCGGATATCATTATGTCAAAATTAAAGCCCTTAGGGGTTATGGTGGTTATTAAAGCAGAGCATCTTTGTATGTCTATGCGCGGTGTTAAGAATCCAGGAGTTACGACTGTTACTTCTGCGGTAAGGGGGGTATTTAAAGAGAACGAGAAGACCCGCTCAGAAGCTCTATCATTGATGAAACCTTAAAAAAAGGAGGCAGAAGATGCAAGGGAAGGATTTAGGTAATACCTCATTAGGCATAGAAGCAAATATAGCGGCGCTATTAAGTTATCTATTTGGCGTTGTAACTGGGATTATATTCTATATTTTAGAAAAAGATAACAGATTTGTGCGTTTTCATGCCTTGCAGTCTACTCTTGTATTTGGCGCGTTGTTTATTGTATCTGTAGTATTTCGTTTTATACTATTTATGCTTTGGCCGCTGGCAGTCATATTAAATATTATAGGCGTAGCCCTTTGGGTTATATTAATGGTTAAAGCATACCAGGGAGAGTTTTTTAAGCTTCCCGTTGTTGGGGATATGGCTGAAAAAAACTCTTAAGAAAAATTTTAGGCTATAAGGTTAAAAAGAAAGCGCTTCCTTAAAAAGCATAAAGAGTCTTGATCCTGAGTTATTTTGTGGCATACTAATCATAGGAGGCCTTAGTAATAGCCTATGCCAAGTGAAGGATTTTTAGAAAAGAGAAAGTCTATCCGCTTCCTTATTTCTATTCCCTTAAAGTATGCTAAAATGGGTATTCAACAATTTGCTAACGCTGTAACTAAAGATATAAGCGCTGAAGGGTTAGGGTTAGTTGTTACAGAAGATGTACCCGTAAAGACCTTTTTAAATCTCTCCCTTACGATCCCTGACAACGGTGAAGTTATACCTCTTACTGCTGAGGTTTTATGGTCAAATGGTACAGAACCTGGTAAATACCGTTTAGGGTTAAAATTAAAAAATACCTGTTTAAAACCCATTCCCCTTGTTTTAAGGACATTAAGTTCTCGAATGTAGTTTATTGAATCTTACTCCCTTTAATAATTTAGAAATTGACATCTTTTTTAGAAGTAGTATTATATCCGTATCTCTATATTCATAATTGGAAGGATGGGTAATTTGGGTAAGGGTTATTTAAAATATGCAGTTTTCCTATGTTTTTTTCTATGTGGGTGTGCTACTTATAATATTAAAGAGGAGAAGAACGGTTTTGTTTTCACAAGGTATAAAAAGTTAATTCCGGAATACACCGTAGGAGCTGAAGGGTCATTTCCCGGCAAAGAACTCGCTAGGGAGCGCTTTGAAAGACGAAGAAAAAGTGTAGAGTATTATTATAAAAAAATGGGTTTTATAGATAACCGTTTTAAGCAGGATTTTATTGAGCCGCCGGTTATCTTTATTAAGTTTTTGTTTGGTATATTAAGAGTCCCCTTTATTATAATTTCAGATTATAAATATGATCATAATCCGCAATATAAGGAGATGGTTGATAAGCTTGAGGATCAAAGGTATGAAGCTGAACGGACGCGTATAAAGGACCTAAAGGAAGAATTAGCCTCGTATATAAAAGAAGATTTAGCAAAAGAGTCGTATCTTCAAAGCGCACCGGACCTGCTGCAGACTCCTAAAAAAATAATTCAACCCCAATCAATAGGCTTCAAAGAGGAGTTGTCAAAAACAGTAAGTTCTAAAATAGATGTGTCTGGAGAAGCAAGGGTTAAAGAACCAATTAAAGATCCATCAAGGGATATTTTAGTTAATCCGATTGCAATGATTACAGCTAAGCCGTTAAGTGGGCCGTCTCCTTTGAAGGTAAGCTTTTCTGGTTCTAAATCTAAATCTCTTAACGGACGCATAATCTCTTATCAATGGGATTTTGGAGATGGGGATAAATCTAATAAGCCTAATCCAACTAATACCTATTGGAGCGCTACTTACGGAACAAGGGAATATACCGCAACACTTACTGTAACCGATAGGTCCGGAGTTTCTTCCTCCTCCAGTATTGCTATCCAGGTAGTAAACGAATAACTACAGTTTTTATAAAAACTTTCTATCTAAACTCCTATATTGAATCGCTTCTGAGATATGTTTTTCCTGAATATCTTTTACTCCCTCTAAATCTGCTATGGTGCGGGAGACTTTTAAGATTTTATCATAGGCTCTTACCGACAATCCCAGTTCATTGAGGGCAAGACTCATCAGTTCTTTTGCCTCTTTTTCTAATGGACAGTATTTTTTAGTAAGCCTATTGCTCATCTGCGCATTGTAAATAATTTTTTCTTCTTTAGAGAAACGCTCTTTTTGCGCTACCCGGGCATTTTTTACCCTTAGTTTTATCTCTGAAGAGGCCTCAGCATCTTTATTATCGGATAATTCTGTATACTTAACCCGTGGCATCTCAATATGTATATCTATTCTATCTAAAAGAGGACCTGAGAGCTTACTGATATAATTTTCTATCTTTGTTGTGTTGCATCGGCATCTTTTAGTCGTATCCCCAAAAAATCCGCAAGGGCAAGGATTAAAAGCCACAACTAAGAGAAATGAAGCAGGAAAGGAGATACTCTTTCTTATCCGGCAGATATTTATCTTTCCTTCCTCAAGCGGTTGTCTTAAGGCCTCTATGGTTGCGCGTTTAAATTCAGGTAACTCGTCTAAAAATAAGACGCCATTATGTGCCATACTTATTTCTCCGGGGGTCGGTGTTAGTCCTCCTCCGATTAGAGCTATATTTGATGCAGTATGATGAGGAGAACGGAATGGCCTGTTTATCATAAGAGGCGTATTTTCCGGCAAGCCATCGGTTAGAGAGTAAAGCTTAGTTAATTCTAATGATTCTTCTAAGGTAAGTTCAGGCATAATTGTGGGTATTCTTTTAGCGAGCATGGTTTTCCCGCTTCCCGGGGGGCCAATCATGGCGATATTATGTCCGCCGGCTACAGCTATTTCAATTGCACGCTTAGCAAGGTATTGTCCTTTTACCTCTGAAAAATCTATATTATAAATAGAGGGTCTATCAAATAGAGTATTTATATCTGTTTTAAATGGTTTAGCCTGCCTGTTATTGAGAAGTTCAATAGCTTCTCTTAATGTTTTTACAGGAAAGCAGTCTACTCCGGCTATAATGCTTGTTTCTTTTATATTCTCTGCAGGAAGTAAGATTTTTTTATATCCGGACTTATTAGCCTCCATAGCAATGGGTAATGCTCCTTTAATAGGCTTTATTGTTCCATCTAAAGAGAGTTCGCCTAAGACAAGAAAGTCTTTAGGGTTTGGTAAGGAAATTTGCCCTGCAGCAGTAAGAGTGCTTAAGGCTATCCCTAAGTCAAAAGAAGAGCCCTCTTTGCGTATTGTTGAAGGAGCTAAACTTATAGTTATCTTTTCTGCAGGCCAGTCATACCCGGAATTTTTAACCGCAGCCTTAACTCGCTCTCTGCTCTCTTTTACTACGGAATCAGGGAGGCCGACTATATTAAGAGCAGGAAGCCCCCTGGAGACAGACGCCTCTATTTCTACTAAATACCCGGAAATGCCTTGTAAACCAAAGCTTAATAATTTTGCAGTCATCTCTCCTCCTTCTTACACAATAGACGTATTAATCAGGTAAATCTAACTTATTTTTTAACCTTTTCTGACCAAATAAGAATTTTATCTATTTGGCCATATTACGATATTTTCCTTAAAGGAGGGGTATAAGGGTAAAAACCCTTGCAATTTGGTCCTTAGGTTATATAATACTATTTTAGTTAAATACTAGGAACAAAACCTATTGCGATAGTTAAAGAAATAAAGATTAAGAGGTGTCGGATGAAAGATATTTTAGCTCAAATATTTCATAATAAGATATTTATGACCATGATTGCAGCGTGGTTAATTACACAGAGTATAAAGGTATTTATAGGGATTATTACTCAGAGGAGGTTTGATTTCCGTTGGTTTATAGGCACAGGTGGAATGCCTTCCTCGCATACCTCAGGGGCATCTTGTTTAGCTGCGGCTATGGGTTTTGAATACGGATTTAACAGCCCTTATTTTGCGTTAGCTGCGGCATTTGCAATAGTAGTAATGTTTGACGCCCAAGGGGTACGCAGAGCAACTGGGAAGCAGGCAAGTATTTTAAACAAAATAACTGAAGATATTTACTGGAGAGGGCGGGTTCCCGAAGCGAGATTAAGAGAGCTTATTGGACATACTCCGGTTGAGGTCATCGCAGGGTTTATTATAGGAATATTAATAGCTTTTATAGCTAAGTAAATAGAGGGGGATTAAAGGAGATGGCAAAAAAAATTATCTTTTTAGTTTTATCAATAGTTTCTCTCATCATTTTATTCACCCTTTTAAGTAGAAATAAAAGCAATAGCTTTAAGAATTTGTCAAAGAGTCCCTCTATTTCAGCGGTTTTAATTAAGGCTAAGGAGGCACAGGCCAAGGGAGATTTTTTAGAGGCTAAGCAGGAGTATCAGAAGCTTATCAGCGATTTTCCTAATTCGCAAGAGGTGATGAACTGGATTAGAAAGGTTGAGGAGTTTAATATCAAGATTTTATTTTCCCCCAAAACAGATTCTAGGAGTATTCTTTATGAGATAAAGCCCGGGGATACCTTAAGCAAGATTGCACGTGAATTTAATACTACTATAGATTTATTAAAGAAGAGTAATGACTTTAAGGACGATAAGATTATTCCGGGGAGAAAGATTAAGGTTTGGGTTAAGCCTTTTAGCATACTTGTTTATAAGTCCCAAAATATCCTCATCCTTAAAAGCGACGGAGAGATAATAAAGACCTATATTGTCTCTACGGGTAAGAATAACTCTACTCCTGTGGGAGTTTTTAAGATAACCTCTAAGCTCACTAATCCTACTTGGTTTAAGGCAGGCGCAGTTGTTCCGCCTGAGAGCCCAGAGAATATTTTAGGCACGCGTTGGATGGGGATAAACATTCCAAGTTATGGTATCCACGGCACGACTGAACCTGAGACTTTAGGGCAACAGGTTACTCAGGGTTGTGTACGCATGAGCAATCCTGAGGTAGAAGAGCTTTATACTGTTGTTCCTATAGGTACAGAGGTAACTATTGTAGATTAAGCAGGGGTATATGGCTGGACTTGATTTTGAGAAACCCATAGTTGAATTAGAAAAAAAGATTCAAGATCTAAGGCATTTTATTTCAGAGAAGAAGATTGATTTATCTTCCGAAGTTAAAAGACTTGAAGATAAACTAGAGCAATTAAAAAAAGATACCTATACTAATCTCTCCCCTTGGCAGAAGGTTCAAATAGCCCGCCACCCACAGCGGCCGTATACTTTAGATTATATTAACATGTTGATGACAGATTTTATAGAGATTCATGGGGATAGGCTTTTTTCCGATGACAAAGCTATCATTACGGGGTTTGCTAGGTTTAATAAAAAGAAAGTTGTAGTTATCGGGCATCAAAAGGGTAGGGATACAAAAGAAAATCTTAAGCGTAATTTTGGATGTGCTCATCCTGAAGGATACAGAAAGGCTCTTAGGGTGATGCGTTTGGCAGAAGAGTTTGGCTTACCGGTAATTATTTTTATTGATACCCCGGGGGCATATCCGGGGATAGGGGCGGAAGAGAGGGGTCAGTCACAGGCTATAGCAACTAATTTACGGGAGATGTCTTTAGTGGCTACGCCGATTATCTCTATAGTTATCGGAGAGGGTGGGTCAGGAGGGGCTTTAGGAGTTGGGGTTGCAGATAGGGTTTATATATTGGAGAATTCATACTATTCCGTTATATCTCCTGAAGGTTGTGCCGCAATATTATGGAAAGATGGTTCTAAGGCACCGGAGGCAGCTAAGGTTTTAAAGTTAACTGGCGAGGATTTAGTGGGGCTTAAGGTTATTGATGGGATTATCCCTGAACCATTAGGAGGGGCGCATCGTAATCCTGAGAAGGTAGCTGAAAATTTAAAAGAAGCTATTGAGAAGGGCCTTAATGAACTTTTAGACTTTAGCAAAGAAGAGATTCTTAAATCAAGGTATAAAAAATT
Source organism: uncultured Planctomycetales bacterium (assembly GCA_964542785.1). Classification (GTDB taxonomy): domain Bacteria; phylum Omnitrophota; class Gorgyraeia; order Gygaellales; family Profunditerraquicolaceae; genus Sherwoodlollariibacterium. Next base: position 113,917 of record CAZIUK010000002.1, on the reverse strand, counting down.
TCGTAATATGGGGATTACCGGATGATTGAACAGGAGCTTTTATTATTAGGTTTATTAAGGCAAGGACCAAAACATGGATATGAGATAAAAGTCCAAGTTAAAGAGATTCTTTCTCTTTTAGCTGGTGTTCATCTCAAGTCTATTTATTATCCTTTAAGAATCCTGGAACAAAAAAGATTGATAGGCAAGAAGATACGTAAAGTAGGTAATCGTCCTAAAAGGATAGTTTATGCTTTGACTTATAAAGGTAAAAAGAGATTTGAGGAATTATTAAATAAAAGTATTTTAGAGCTTAAGCGCCCCCAATTTAGCTTGGATTTAAGTTTGTATTTTTTGGATTATTTAAATCCGGCCTCTGCGCGCAGAAGACTGCTGGCTAGGCTACATATTTTAAATAAGGTATCTTCGGGGATGGTCAAGATGTTCCGTGGTAGAATAGAAGGCCGTAGTCCATCTTCCAGGATAATCAAGCACAATTTTAGAATGCTTGAGGCAGAGTCTAATTTCCTTTCCGAATTAATTAAAGATTTTTAGCTTGCTTTTCCTTAAGAACCTTTACTTGACAGGAGGATAATTTTGTGGTATATTGTTAACATAGTTAATAATTATGTAAGTTAATTATGAAGGAGATTTATAATGCCTTTTAGTTCTTTATCGGATTTTGCCGATAAGCTTAATCAAGTTATGCCGATGCTTATAAGGGAGTTTTCGCGGCTACAGCCGGATGAGATTTATAAAGGAAAGATAACTCTCCCCCAGATTTTAATCCTTGATTTTCTAAGTTCCAAAGATAAAATTAAAATGAAAGATATCGCTACTTTTATGAAGATAACTACGCCTGCTGCTACGGGCATAGTAGATAGGCTGGTTAAATCTGGGTATGTCTTGAGGGACTATGATAAACAAGACAGGCGTATTATAAAAATATTGATTACTCCTAAGGGTTCTTCTTTATTAAGAAGAATAAAAGAAGAAAAACGTAATTTAACGATAAAGATATTTCAGCGAATTTCTAAAAGTGATAGGGAGAATTATCTTAGGATTCTTACGCATATAAGAGATATATTATGTTCAGGGGATATTTAAGATTAGGGGGAGTGGCTTTTTTATTTATTATTTGGCCTTATTTTTTTGCTTTAGCAGAAGGCGTTTCTTTTACTTTGGAAGAGGCTATGCTTGTGGGCTTGAGGGATAATAGGGGCATACTGTTAAAAGAGGAGGATGTAAAGAGAGCTAAGGTAAAGATTGCTGAAAGCCATACAGACCTTTTTCCTCTTTTTACTTTATCTGGAGGCTGGGCGCGCACGAGAAATTATTATTCCAAAGATTTAAGCCAATCCAATACTCAGGTTAGTTTAAGGCAGTATCTTTATGCGGGCGGGAGAATATTCAATACCATAAAATTTAACGGCTATAATTTTGAAATTGCCAAGGCCTTATTAGACAAAGAGAAGATAGAGACCGCTTTAAAAATAAAGGATACTTTTTATACTTTAATCCTTGCACAAGAATTTGTAAATCTTAATAAACTATTGTTAGAAAACGGGCAGGAGCATTTTCAATATCAACTTGAGAGGCAAAAATTCGGTGAGATTTCTGAATCAGCGGTATTACAAGCTCAATCTTCTTTGAGTAATTTAGAGGAGGTATATGTATCTTCCTTAAATCAGGTAATTTCAGCCAAAGAATCGTTGATCAATCTTTTATATTTAGAGCAAGATGTTGACATATCGGCTTTGGGGGATATAGGCTATGAAGAAGCCGAGGTTGCCTTAGATTTAGGCTTACTAAAGGCGCTTGAAGAAAGGCCTGAGATTAAGCAGTATGCTGCCCAGTTGCAGGCAGACAAGAGCGCAATCGAGATAGCCAAGGCATCTGGTAGGCCTGATATTTATGCCTCATGGGATTACTATAGCCGTTCGCATACAGCTACGGCTTTAGCTAATACCCGAGGTTGGAATGATCATAATGTTATCGGAGTTAATGTTTCTTGGCCGGTATTTGACGGCTGGAAGGCAAAGGCTAAGGTAGAAGGGGCGGTATTTGAATTGAAAAAAACACAGCTATTAAAAGATAAAGTTATAAAAGATATTATCTTAGAGCTTAAAGACGCTTATCTTGGCCTTAAAGATGCAATAGCCAAGATTAAATCTAACCAAACAGAGATTAAGGTGTACACAGATAACCTAAAGGTATCTACTGAAAAATATGATAAAGGTCAGTTAAGCCTGCTTGATAAGAGCGACGCGGAGGTTAAGTATGCTGTGGCTATGTTTAATTACAAGCAGGCCTCTTACGACTATATATTAGCTAAAGCGAAATTTGATAAGGCAACAGGAGGATTGTAATGGCGCGTATAATTTCTTTAGTATTATTTTTATCGTTATTTATTGTTTCCGGATGTCAGACAAAGGTAAAGAATAGCCAGGAGCAGGATACTATCCCGGTAAAGGTTATGAAGGTGGAGCTTAAAGATTTAAATTATATATTAGAATATGCAGGAGATATAAAAGCTGAAGATGAAGCTTATATTTATCCAAAGGTAAGTGGTAAAATTATAGAGAAACTTAAAGAAGATGGGAGTATAGTTAACAAGGGAGATTACCTATGTTATATAGACCGGGATGAGGTAGGCCTTAATTTTAAGAAGGCTCCTGTTGAAAGTACCCTAAATGGGGTAGTGGGGAGGTTTCTTGTAGATATAGGGGAGAATGTAACTGCGCAGACCCCAGTAGCCTTTGTAGTAAATGACAGTAGGGTAAAAATTATTTTAGATATACCGGAGAAATATTTGCCTAAATTGTTTTTAGGCCAAGAGGCGCGCTTTAGGGTGGATGCTTGGCCGGATGAAGAATTTTTAGGGGTAGTGTCTAAAATTAGCCCAGTGATAAATTTAGCGACGCGTTCTTCTCCCATAGAGATAACCGCGGATAACTCTGATAGAAAATTAAGGTCAGGAATGTTTGCCCGGGCAAGTATTATTTTAGATAAAAGGCAGTCTGTTCCGGCGGTAATTAAAGAGGCGATAATGGGTAGGGATTCTAACTCTTATCTTTTTGTAGTTGAGGGTAATAAAGCCAAGCTTAGGCAGGTATCTTTAGGGATAAAGGATGGATTTTATTATGAAGTAAACAGCGGAGTTAGTAAGGGGGATATAGTTGTTATTATGGGGCAGCAGAAGCTCTTTGAGGGAGCTTTAGTAGAAGTTGAGGTAGAAGAGTTATGAGTTTGCCGCAATTCGGAGTTAAAAAGCCGATTACGAACTTAATGATTTTTCTAGCGATGGTTATTCTTGCCGTTTATTCTTTAAGTCGTTTGGGCGTTGATATGATGCCTGAAATTGAGCCTCCCTCTATAAGTGTAGTTTCTAGCTATCCTGGGGCAAGTCCCGCGGATGTAGAGATAAAGGTAACAGAGGAGTTAGAGAATCAACTCGGGACAACCCCGGGATTAGAAAAGATAACCTCCACTTCTTCTGAAGGGACATCTATTATAAGATTAAAGTTTATTTGGGGGACAAATCTTGATGAGGCTTCAAATGATATCCGCGATAGGATAGATAGGGCAAAGAGATTTTTACCGGATATTCCCGAAGAGATGGATAACCCGATGATATTTAAGTTTAATACTGCCAATATCCCCATTATTTATATCGGAGTAACTGCCGACCAGAGTTACCCTGACCTTTATGATATCGTAGATAAGAGAATAGGCGACGTATTAAAGCAGATTCCTGGTGTAGGGACAGTGCAGATTCAAGGAGGAGGGTTGGAGCGGCAGATAAATATCTGGATAGATAGACAACGCTTAGAGAGTTATGGTTTCTCTATACTTGATATTAAAAACAAGCTAAAGTATGAAAACATAACCCAGCCGGTGGGGAATTTAAAGACCGGGTTAACAGATTATCTTATTAGACTCCCCGGTGAATTTGCCAAGCCTGAAGAGATTAATTTATTAATTCTCGGTAAGCGCAACAATAGGCTAATTTATTTAAAAGATGTGGCAAGGGTTGAAGATAGCTTTAAGGAAGAGACAGGATACGTTCGTATTAATAAAAAACGCGGGATTATGCTTATGGTTCAAAAGCAAACCGGGACCAATACAGTTGAGGTAGCCGGGCGCGTTAAAGATAAGCTTAAGGAAGTAGAAAAAGTTCTCCCTGCCGATGTAAAATTAAATATTATATTTGATACCTCACAGAATATTATTGAATCGCTTGATTCTCTTAAATCTTCGGTTTGGGTAGGCATAGTATTAGTTATTTTGGTCGTCTGGTTTTTCTTAAGGGCGTTTACCCCAAGCTTGATAATTGCATTGACACTTCCCTTTTCTCTTTTAGCCGCATTTATATACCTATTTTTAAGTAAGGGGACGATTAATGTTATAAGTTTATCATCCTTGGCTATTGCTACTGGGATGATTGTAGATAATGCTATTGTAGTTGTAGATAATGTTTATCGTAAGATTGAACGCGGTAATCGTCCATCTGAAGCAGCGATATTTGGGACCTCAGAGCTTTTTCTAGCGATAGGTGCCTCTACTTTAACTACATTAGTAGTCTTCCTACCGATGCTCTTTATCCCTGGGGTAATAGGGATTATGTTTGGGGTTTTGGCGATGGTAGTCTCAGTAACTTTAATTGCCTCTTTATTTACCTCCCTTACTTTTACTCCTATGCTCTGTTCAAAATTCTTGCGTATTAAAGAAAGAAAAGCCGGTTTTTTGTCTAAATTATATCAGGTCTCTGAAAAATGGTTTGTTAACTGGGAGAACTTATACGGCAAGACTTTAGGTTTTTGCTTAAACCATAAAAAACTTATTCTTATAGGATTTATCGGAGCGTTTATTTTTAGTTTGATGCTTTTGCCCTTGGTAGGAAGTGAGTTTGTCCCTGAGGAAGATTCCGGGGATATTAGGCTTACGGTGTATTTACCCATAGGGACTAGGGTTGAGGAGACGGATAAGGTAGCTCGGAGGATAGAGGAGATATTAGAAGTAGATATCCCAGAAGCAAAATTTTATTATTCTAGAAGTGGGACAATGACCGGAGTAGGAAGGCTTATGGGAGGAGCTTCCGGGACACATATTATCTCTGCGGGCGCTAGGTTGATACCAAAGGAAGAGAGGAAGCGCTCTTCTAAAGAGATTGGCCAGATAGTCAGGGAAAAAATTAAGGTTATTCCTGGAGTTCTAAAGACGGACATAACCACAGGAAGCCCTTTAGGTAAGATGATTGCCGGTACCGGGGGGAAAAGGGTGCAATTAGATATTGTAGGGTACTCTTTTGAAGAGACGGATGCCTTAGCTGAAAAAATAAGGTTAATTTTAGAGAAGATTCCCGGGGCAGTTGATGTAAGCGTATCCCGTGAGGCAAATCGTCCGGAATTAAGGATTGATGTGGATAGGGAGAAGGCATCTAGCCTTGGGCTTGATATGCATACAGTTTCAGAGACATTAAAGGCCTATATCCAGGGAGCAACTGCTACAAAGTATAGAGAGAAAGGCAAGACCTATGATATATATGTAAGGCTTGAAGAATCCTCACGCTCAAAATTAGAAGATTTAGACAACCTTTTTATTATACCTCCTTTGCCTGAAGAGAATGTCCCTTTTGCCCGGGTGGAGGCAGCTACTTATAATGTAAAAAACAACCTTAGAAAGTTAGTTAGATTAAGTAACGTAGCAAAGATTTATGAAACAAGCGGGCCTGAGACAATAGAGCGTCAAAATAGAGAGAGAGTAGTAAGCGTTGAATGTAATACTTATATGCGTTCTCCGGGCAAGATTGTAGAGGATTTAAAAAAAGAATTAAGTAAAATCGTAATTCCTCCTGATATTATTGTTAGTTTTGGCGGGGAGGTAGAGGAGCAGCAGAAGGCGTTTAAGGATTTAACCCTGCTACTTATATTAGGCATAGTCTTAGTCTATATGGTTATGGCTGGGCAGTTTGAGTCTTTGCTTGACCCTTTTATTGTAATGTTTTCTATACCATTTACCTTTGTAGGGGTAATACTCGGGTTTGTTCTTACTCGGACATATTTAAGTATTAATACCTTTTTAGGCATAGTCATGCTTATGGGTATAGTTGTGAATAATGCGATTGTCTTGATAAGTTATATAAATATATTGCGCGCCCGAGGTTTTTCTATGTATGAGGCAGTAACTTCCGCAGGAAAGGATAGGTTAAGGCCTGTGCTTATGACGACGATAACTACGTTAGTAGGGCTTCTGCCTTTGGCCTTATCGCGCGGCTCAGGCTCTGAGACTTGGCAGCCTTTAGGGATTACTATGATAAGCGGGCTTTCGGTATCTACCTTTGTTACTATGCTTCTAGTCCCTACTCTTTATGCGGTATTTCACCGTAAAAAGGCGTTTAGAAAAGAGGGGGTATCATGAAAATGCTGATGGTCGTATATAATGAAGTTTTGGATGACGAAGTAATGGAGATACTAGATGAAGCAAAGGTAAAAGGTTACACTAAGACCTCTGGAGTCTTTGGCTGCGGAGAGACAAGCGGAACGCATCTTGGAACGGATATTTGGCCGGGGCTAAATAATATTCTTTATATAGCCTGTCAGGATAGCCAATTAAAAGAGATGCTTGTTAAGATAAAGGAATTAAAGGGTAAGAGTAGTCATGAAGGGATAAAGGCCTTTGTCTTGCCTCTAGAAGAGGTAGCTTAAAGATCAAACCATTAATAGGTTACCTACTTAAATATATCTGTTTTCTTGGAAAAGTTTTGGTTATAGGATTTACCTCTCTTTAAGTTTTAAGAATCCCAAAATTCCTTGACAGACAGTATCAATGACTATAAAATAATCTTGTCATTAATATAGTAAAATTTTACTATATTAGGTTAACTAAGTTTAGTTATTGAATTATGAATTGGGACCAAAACACAAAGAAGAAGTTTCAGTTATTTATCTCAAAAATGCCCTTATTTCACCGTCGTATTACCGAAGAGGTAGTAGTTAGGACAGCTGAAGAGAGCGCAAGGAAGAGAGAGTCTGTTTACGTGGAGGAGCAGGATGTAGTATCTGCTTTTTTCTCCGGGGTCCCTTCACCATTTTATAGCTTAATGGTAAGGCTCCTAGAGCAAACCGGGTTTGATTATAAGAAATACGGCTTCCCTAAGTCTTAAATCATGAGAATAACAGTCATTGGTTCAGGTGCAATCGGCGCTTTGGTCGCAGGGTATCTTAAGTTAAAAGGGGAAGATGTATTATTAATCGGCCGGGGTGATTCAATTACTGCTATACGCAAAAAAGGGATAAGTATATCCGGGGTAAGGGGTAATTTTAAGGTAGATATTCCTATAGAGGAGAAGGTAGATTTTTTTGCAGAGGTGGTAGTCTTAGCGACTAAGACGCAGGATATTCAGGGAGCCTTAGAGAGTAATTTAGAGTTGTTTAAAAACGCTATTATCATTACTACTCAAAACGGAGTTCAGGCGGAAAAGATTGTATCTAAATATCTTCCTGTAGAGAATATTATTCCAAGCATTGTTATGTTTGGTTCTACTTATCTTAAGCCCGCAGAGGTGGTGCATAATTTTGAAGGGAGTTGGATTTTAGGTAAGCTTTCAAATAGTAGTATAGATGAAAAAATAGTTGCGTTAAGTAAAGCTTTAGATAAGGCCTTTCCTGTCGTTATAAGCGAAGATATAATAGGGATGAAATACTTAAAGATTTTTGTAAATGCCAATAATTGTATCCCTGCTATACTGGGGATAAGTATGCAGGAGGCTTTTTCTGATATAATGGTAAGCAGGGTAAGTATTAACATTTTGCGGGAAGGTTTTGATATTATATCAAAATCAGGTATCAGGCTTACTTCTCTTCCGGGGTTTCCTTTAGAGAATATAACTAAACTTATCTCTATCCCCTTAGAAGAGGCAGCAAGGATATATTCAGGGATGATGATAAAGTTAAGTAAAGAGGCTTTATACGGGTCTATCCTGCAGAGTATAAAGCGCAATAGGCTTTCAGAGGTAGATTTCATAAACGGAGAGTTTGTCTCTTTAGCCAAAGAGAGTAATTTATCCGCTGGGCTTAATAGTAGATTAGTCAGTATGGTTCATCAGGTTGAGACGAGTAGAAGGTTTTTAAATAAGGACGAGTTTTTAGAAAACGTAAAGGAGTATTTAAATTAAAATGAGAGAAGTTAAGACGCCCTTTCCTAAATTAAAGTTAACCGTAACTAATGTATTTGGCGAATGCTACCATGGCTATAAAAAGGGGGATGAGATTATCTTAGAAGATTTTACCCATCCTCCAAAGCATTTTTGTTTAGGTTTAGCGCATGCTTTATTCCCGGTTATCTATGCTTTAAGTTTTGGGGCAAAATTCGGGTTTAGAGAAAACCAGAGGTCACTTTTGGTTACCTGCCCTGACGGAGGTAAGTTGGAGTTTCAAGCAGAGATACTTGACAAGCAGGGGAATGTAGAGTTTGTCGCTAAGGACTTAAGGCATAAGGGCCCAAACCCTAAAAAGATGATTATTGAAGTAGTTAAGGCTAAGGGCAAATGTTCTTATGGGTATAAAGTAGGGGATAGGTGGGAGACGCAAGGGTTAAAGACTATCCCAAATTTTTGCGGGGCTGCTTTTCATTGCGCTTTTCCGGCGCTCTTTGCATTAAACTTCGGGGCAAAATTTTTCTTCATGCAAGACCCTAATTCAATAGATACAGTCACTTGTCCTGATGGAGGGAATATAGTCTTTAAGGTAACGAGGATTGACGAGGAGAAAAGATAATCTTATGAATAAACGCAGAGTAGTTATTACAGGCATAGGGGTTATATCTCCTAACGGCATAGGGAAGAAATCTGCTTGGGAGGGGTTTGTATCAGGTAAGTCTGGGGTAGAGCGCGTTGATGGGTTTGACGTCTCTATATTTAATACCAAGATTGCCGCAGAGGTACGTGATTTTGACCCTTTTAAATTGGGTTTAACTCATAAAGAGGCTATGCGCATGGATAGGTATGTGCAATTCGGGGTAGTTGCTGCAGATATGGCAGTAAAGGATAGCGGTTTGGATTTTAATAAAGAAGACCCTAGGCGTATTGGGGTTTGTTTGGCTAATGCTATCTGCGGGACAAAGTATATGGAGGAGGAGTTTGCGCTTGTTACAGATGATGGGAAGAATCCCATAGATCCTTCAAAGGTACGTCCTGATCTTTATGACGCTGCGATGTTTAATACTCCTTCTATAGAGTTATCCTCTAAATATAAGTTAAGAGGAAGTTGTAGCACCCTTTCAACAGGATGTACTGCTGGGACAGACTCTTTGGGGTTTGGTTTAGAGTCTATTCAAGATGGAGAGTGTGATATTATGATTTGTGGCGCAGCGGAGGCGCCGATTACACCGATAACCTTTGGTGCTTTTGACGTAGTAAATGTTTTATCCGTGCATAATGATGATCCGCAAAAGGCATCTCGTCCGTTTGATAATAAGCGTGACGGATTTGTTCTCTCAGAAGGAGCAGGTATTTTGATATTAGAAGAATTAGGCCATGCCTTAAAGCGTAACGCGCCTATATATTGCGAGGTTTTAGGATTTGGTACAAGCTGCAATGCCTTTCATATGACCGACCTTCCTTCCGATGGGCAGGCGATGGAGACTTGTATATCTTTAGCCCTTAAAGACGCAGGGATTAAGTCAAAAGAGATTGATTATATAAACGCGCATGGCTCATCAACCCGGATGAATGATATATTTGAGACAAGCGCTTATAAGGAGATTTTCGGAGAGTATGCTTATAGCTTACCCATTAGTTCTTTTAAGTCTATGATTGGGCATCCTTTGGCAGCGGCAAACGCAATTGAGATGACTATTGCCTCAATGATTTTTGAAAAAAACCTTTTGCCTCCTACAATCAATCAGGAGGAGAAGGACCCGCAGTGTGATTTGTATTATATACCGAATCAAGCGATAGAAAAAAAAGTAAATACTATTTTAAAAACTAGTAGTGGTTTTTCCGGGATACACTCTTCATTGATATTAAGGAGATATAGTGGATAAGATTGCAATAACAGGTTTAGGGGTTGTAACTCCTTCTGGGATAGGTAAGAGGCAGTTTTGGGCGAATATAAAAAGCGGTAGGTCTTTTATAAAAGAGATTACTCGATTTGACGCCTCTAAATACCCTTCGCGTATTGCCGGGCAGATTGACGATTTAGAAAAATATAGTCATATCTCAGAGCGGCTCTTAAAGAAAATCGATGTCTTTTCACACATGGCCTTAGTTGCTGCAGAGATGAGCTTGCAAGATTCCGGTATTGATATTAAAAGCGAAGATCCGAATTTAGTAGGCATATTTTTAGGCAATGCTATTGGAGGGTGGCTTTACGCCGAGACTGAGCTTAGGGATATGTATATTGAAGGAAGAGAGGGGGTCTCTCCTTATATGGCGTCTGCGTGGTTTCCAGCGGCTCCGCAAGGACAGGTGTCAATTTACTATGGGATTAAGGGGTTCTCAAAGACAGTCGTTGCCGATCGCGCTAGCTCTTTGATGGCCTTAGGTTATGCTAAAAAAGTATTATTAAAGAATAAATTGAATTTTATCCTTGCCGGGGGGATGGAAGCGCCGGTTACTCCTTATGCGCTTTTATGTTGTAATACTTATGGCGCGCTCTCCAAAGATAATTCAAAGCCCCAGCAAGCCTACAGGCCTTTTAATAAGAGCCGTAGTGGTTGCGTTATAGGTGAAGGCTCAGGGGTTGTGGTTATGGAGAGTATAAAGAGGGCAAAATCCCGCAAAGCCAATATATTCGCTTTGATTTCAGGGTATGCGACTACTTGTGACGGAGTTGACCGGATAAATTGCGCAAGCGACGGGAAAGAGCTTGCCCGGGCGATAAAGGAGGCACTCTTAGATGCTAAAGTAGTCCCTTCAGACATAGATTATATTAGCTTAGATGGCTTGGCAGTTGATTTATGGGATAATTCTGAGGTGGAGGCAATAAAGGATGTTTTTGGAGAGAGGGCCAAAGATATTCCGGTTAGTTGTCCTAAATCAATGTTCGGTAATTTGTTAGGCGCCTCCGGCGTAGTTGATTTAATCGCTACTACCTTAGCGATGGAGAATGGTTTAGTTCCGCCAACAGTTAATTTAGATTCACCTGCTTTAAATGGACTTAATTATATTAGTAGAGAGGCTAAAGAATATAAGATTAATAGGGCTTTAGTAATCTCGCGCGGCAGAGGCGGAATTAACGCAGTATTAGTAGTAGAAAAGTTTAATTAGGAACATCCAACCTATTAAAGCTACGGGTGTCCCCAAGAAGGAGGAGTGATGAAGATACTATTTGTTATGCCCAAGGTAGGCGCGTGGGCAACGCACGGTATTCATAGGTCGCCAAATCAACTTTATGCGCATTGGGCAGCATATATAAGAGAGACGCGCGGGTATTCGGATGTTGAGGTCTTAGACGGCAAGGCTGAGCAGATTCCTATGGAGCAGCTTATTGAGATTGTAAAGCAAAAAAACCCGGATATTGTTGTTATGGGGGAGCAGTTGCATGGTTATGGTGGATATGGCGTTTTACGCCACTTTAAAGATGCGGCTGTAGGGATTAAAAAGGTTTTACCGAAAACAAAGATAATATTAGGAGGTTTATGGTATTCAGCGATGCCTGTGCCTACTTTAGAAGATAACCCCGAGGTTGACTTTGTAGTTATGGCAGAGGAAGAGTCATTTGGGGATTTAATTGAGGCGATTGATAAGAATAAACCTTTAAAAGATGTAGCCGGGGTTACCTCGCGCGTTGATGGCAATATTGTTATGGGCCCGCATAAGCCTTTGATGGAGGATTTAGACAAATTGCCCTTACCCGCCTATGATTTATTTCCTATGGATAAATATGTCGGGCATACTTATTGGAAGCCTTTTGTGGATATGGTGACTTCCCGGGGCTGTCCTTCGGCGTGCACGTTTTGTTATGAGTGGGATCAATTTGATCCGCGTTCACCGTCGGATTTCCTTAAGTGGCGGGCCAAATCTCCAGAGAGAGTGATGGAGGAATTAGAGTTGTTGCATAAGAAATACGGGGTAAAAGTCGTAGTTATACAGGATGATAATTTTAATGTCGACCCTGAGCGGGTTAAAAAGTTCTGCGAATTAAAAAAAGCATCAGGCAATCCGATTAAATGGGTCTCTTTGGGTAGAGCGATTGATTGGGTTAATTGCGAATCAATAGTCCCGATTATGAAAGAGAACGGTTTGTTTATGGGAGTTTTTGGGATTGAGGTAACAACTCAGTCAGAGTTAAAAAAGATTGCAAAAGGGATAACCTTAGAGCAGATTCAAAAGACCATAGATATTTTGCGTAAAAATGATATTGCTATTGTCGCCGATATCATGATGGGTTTTGATTATGATACTGAAGAGATTATAAAACAGCGTTTTGAATTTACCGATAGCGTTGACCCGGATATAATGTGGGTTGGTTACGTTACTCCGGCTCCTAATTCTCCGATGTGGAGGATCGCCTTAAAGAAAGGTTGGGTTGACCCTAGAAAGGTTGACTTTTCTACTTGGGACTTCTTGCATCCGGTTATTCCTACAGACCACTTAACTATAGAAGACCTAGGGCGCCTAGGTGCTTGGTGTATGCGTGAGTTCTTCTCTAAACCCGGGCGCATAAACCGCATTATGGAGAGTAATTTTGACCCTTTAGCAAAGCTTTGTTTTAAGGATGTTATGGATGGGATTAATAAGTGGGAGGCTGCGGCTACTAAGGGAGAAATACAGATATAATTTTAATTAGAAATTAAAATATATGGAGGCGCATTATGGATACAAAAACTAAAATTAGAGAAGTTTTGATTAACCTCTTAAAGGTAAAACCCGAAGAGCTCAAAGATGGCTTATCTTTGCAAGACTCAGTTGGAGTTGATTCAACTGAGATGGTAGAGTCAATAATTTCCTTGGAGAAGGCCTTTGGTATCAAACTATCTCCAAAAGAGATTACTAAGTTTTCCACTATTGATGATATTGAGAAGGTTATACTCTCTAAACAATCCTAAGTAATGAAGATAATTGACTTAAGTCTTCCCATTGATGAGACCGCCTTTGAAGTGCACAAGGTGGATATTGAACGTATAACCCATAAGGCGGGGGTAAAAAAGTTTAACCGCGTAATTATGGGGAAGACTTTAAAGGGGAAGATTCGCTATCTTTTAGGCAAAAGAATACTTAAAACTTCGGATGTTCCTGATGGAGAGTTTCTCTCTTTAGAGATAGTCCACTCTCCGGTACACGTGGGGACGCATTTAGATTACTCCTTTCATTATGGGACTAAATCCGAAGGCAGGCCTTCTAAAACAGCCGATGAGATACCCCTTGAATATTGCTATTGGGATGCCTTACGCTTAGATTTGCGTCATAAGAAGCCGGCAGAGGTGATAACTAAAGGAGATTTAGAAGAAGCATTAGGTAAGATTAGTTATACTTTAAAACCCTTGGATATTGTCCTTATCTGGACAGGGGCAGATAGGTTTTATGGTAGCCCTAAATATTTTACCGATTATCCCGGGATTGATACCTCAGCGATAGACTTTCTTATTGATAACGGGATTAAGGTTTTTGGCGTGGATACTATGGGCATAGATAGGCCTTATAGGTTTATGTTAAAGGAATTTTTGGAATCTAAAGACCCGGATAAATTTTACCCAGCGCATTTTTACGGTAGAAAAAGAGAGTTTATTCATATAGAGAGGTTAAGCAACTTAGGAGCTTTACCGTTGGCGACTAATTTTAAAATTATCTGTTTTCCGGTAAGGATACGTAAAACCGGGGCTGCCTGGTCTAGGGTAGTTGCGATAATTTAATATTTTAAATAAAATTTAGAAAGGAGAGCCTTATGGGACATACTTGCAATTCTATTATCATAAATGCGCCTTATGAAAAAGTTTTTGATATATCCAATGATATTCTCCGTTGGACAGAGTTGTTTGGCACGGAATATAAAAAAGCAGAGATAATAAGCAAGGAAGGGGATAAGATTACCTTCCGTTTAACTGACGATGAGGATAAGACCTGGGTCTCTTGGAGGCTTTTGCTTAAAGATAATCACTTAGCTTATGCCGAGAGACTGGAGCCTAAGTTCCCTTTTAAGTATATGAAGATTATCTGGCTTTATACTTTAAGGCCCGAAGGGGTAGAGCTTACCTGGATACAGCATTTTGAGATGGATAGCAAAGCAAAGTTTAGCGATGAAGAGGTAGAGGGGTTTATAAATAAGCATTCCAAGGAGAATTTGCAGATTTTTAAAAGAGTTATTGAAAAGGAAGCTAATTCTTGAAGAAATCAACCTTTTTTATCTTCTGTCTTGAAGGAGCGCTCCTCTCCTTTAATGTCGCAGCCTCCGCAGCGCTCATACCTTCTATAGCGGGCGAGTTTGCTCTTTCTCAGTTTTTAGTCGGTAGGATTATCTGGGTTTATATGCTTACCTACGGAGTAGCGGCATTTTTTTACGGCCCCCTGGTGCGTAGGTTTGATGCGCGTAGGATAGAATTAACCTGCATCTTCTTTTTTTCTTTTGCTAATTTATTAGTAGCTCTATCTTGGAATATATACTCTCTTTTTTTAGGGAGGTTTTTTATGGGGTTGTTCGGCGCTTCAGTAATACCCCTTGGGCTTATACTAATCGGTAAGCATCAGGAGAGAGAAAAGAAGGGGAAGTATATCGGGATTTTTTTTAGCGCTACTTTTATCGCCTCCCTTTTGGGGCTTTTTTTAAGTGGGGTAATTTATTGGCGTTGGATATTTATTATCCCGGCGTTCTTTGGTTTTGTCCTCTGGGGAGTTATGTATTATAAGCTTCCTAGTTTTAAAGATGATATAACAGGATTGAAATTTAATTATTTTAAGGCTTTTAAGGATAGGGTAGTTTTAAGGATACTAACCTACATCTTCTTAATTAGCCTTATCTATCATGCCGTACAGCAGTGGTTGGGAGTATATTTTTCTACTGAGTTTGGGCTTAATCAATTTACTATTAGCATGTTGATAACCTTGACCTCTTTAAGCGGTATATTCGGTGAGTTGTGGGGGGGTGCGCTTGCAGACTCTATAGGTCGAAGTAAGACCGTTGATTTAGGATTATTACTGATGATAATCAGTATCATTCTATTAATATTTAAGGTCCCTTTAGCCCTGCTTATCTTAACCATGGGCGTTTGGGGGTTGGGGTGGACCTTTAACCACGCAGGGTTAGCTACTATGCTTACCGATTTACCGGATGAATTTTTAAATGAAGCAGCAAGCTTAAATAGTGGAATCCGTTTTATCTCAGGCGGCATAGGCATGGTGTTTGGAGGGCTGGTTATGTCGCGCAGTTTTAGCTTAGGGTTTATTCTTTTTGGTTTAGGGCTTTTATCTTTATTATTCTTAGATAAATTCAAAAAACCTAAAATATTATAAAAAGGGGGATACATGGAAGTTAATTTAAAAGGAAAGACAGCTATTATTACTGGGGCAAGTCGGGGGATAGGTAAGGCCCTTGCTGAGACCTGCGCAAGTTTAGGCATAAACATTGCTATAGCCGCCCGCCAAGAGGGGCCCCTTAAAGAGGCTGCAGACGAGATTTCTTTAAAACACAAGATTGAGGCCTTAGCCGTACCTTGTGATGTAACAAGCCTTAAGGATTTAGAAAACCTTGTTAATAAAACTAAAGATAAATTCGGTAGAATTGATATCTTGATTAATAATGCTGGGGTCTCTAGTCAATACCCATTTTCAAAGCAGCCAATAGAAGATTTCGAGCGCTTGGCCTATACTAATTATTTAGGTTATGTGCGTTTAATACGTTTAGTGATTAATGATATGTTGAAGCACAAGTCAGGAGCGATTATAAATATGGTTTCAGGGTCAACGCTCTGTGACCCCTTACCGAGAAACTTTATTGTTTATAGCTCTTTAAAGGTAGGCTTGCGCGCTTTTCTTAAAGGCTTATTTTGGGAGATGCGCGATTACGGTATTAAGGTAACTTCGCTTTTGCCCGGGGTAACAGATACTGATTTAACCGGGAAATTAAAAGAAATAACCGTAGATACCTCTAGGTTGATGAGTACTAAGGCAATAGAAGATGCGCTTAAGTTTGCTTTAACTGTTCCGGCAAATGTTTGCCCATTGGAGATATCCATAATAAATCAGCAGACCCCCTGGACTGCGCCGGTTATACCATTTAAACAGGAGCATCCGGGTGAGTGATAGTATATAGCATGTAAGGGGGAGGGAATGAATAAAGAAGATATTAAAAACCTAAAAAAACGTTACCTTATCTGGTTTTATAAAACTTTAAAAGAAAAGGTAGATAAGATTGAGCGTAAGTTTACGCAAGTAGAGATTGACTGGGTTATACTAAAAGAGCTTAAAAGCACGCAGGGCATAAAAGATCTATCTTCCTTTATAAAAGAGTTCGAGAGGTATGTTGCTAAGAAGGAGGCTTTGGGAGTAAGTCTTAAATTTAAGGATAAGAAGGTAAGACCTGATTATGTTTTTTTAACCGCTAAATTTCGCGCGCTTGAAAAGGCAATTATAAAGGAATTAGGAGTCAAGGGGCTAAAAGAGATAAAACTCCTTTATGAAAAGGAGATGACTCAGCGAATATTAGAGAGTAGAGAGCATTAAAGGCAATATGTAGGAGCAGGGAAATGTTATTTGATGCGCATAGCCATTGGCTACCGGAAGAGATAATTACCAACGCCCACTTTTACCATAAGGGGTGGGGGGATATCGAGTCTCATCTTAAAATGATGGATGAGGCGGGTATTGATAGAGCGGTATTATCTTATCCTACATCCGATGCTCACCTAAAACTTAAAAGTTTATCAGAGGTTGCGCGTATATTCAATGATAATGTAGGTAGGATAATTAAAAGATACTCGGATAGGTTTATTGGTGCGGCAATTTTACCGGTTGGCTGTAAAGAGGATATGCTCTCTGAAGTTAAGCGCGCAACCGAAGAGCTCGGGTTTAAGGCCGTATCTTTAGCTACCAGTTATAACGGGGTTTATCTTGATGATGAGCAATTCCTTTGTATTTATAAGTTAGTGCAAAAGAAGGGTATTCCTATCTTTGTCCATTCGCAGATTGTAAAACCCATAGGAAGCGAGCGTGTGGAGGACCCTTTGCTTACGCCGGTAGTTGAGTATGTATTTGATACTACAATTTGTATCGGCAAACTTTTAATGGCGGATATTCTACGCGAATATAAAGTAAAGTTTATCTTTGCTTATTTTGGCGGAGTGTTACCTTTTTTAGCCAGGAGGTTTGATACGACTTATCAGATGCTGCGTTCAATTAATTTTGTTAAGGACTTAAAAGGAGTCCCAACAGATTTTTTAAAGAATATCTATGTGGATACTTCAGGAGATACTACGCGGGCTAATTTCCAATCGGCATTATCGCTCTTTGGGGCTAGGCGTATTTTATGGGGGAGTGATTATCCAGCAAAAAAAGATTTTGCCTTAAGTATTCAGGCAATTAATAGTTTAGATATACCTAAAGAAGATAAGCAGTGTATCTTAGGGGATAATTTAGAAGAGGTATTGAAAGGGGTATTTGTATAATAAGGAGATTAGGCTTATGCGTATGCAAAAAGAGGTGCATTTAACAGGCAAGGATTTGACGGATATGGTGCAGTTAAGGCCGCAGGATGTAGGCAAATATGCGATAGTCCCCGGACCAAAAGACAGACTTGAGACGCTATTAAAAAAGTTAGAAAATCCGATAAAGAATTTTACCTTTATGGAATACTCTATGTTTACCGGTAATTATCAAGGGGTTAGGGTTACGGCGATAAACGGAGGAAGATTCTCAACGGATACCTCTATTACTACGGAGGTTATGTGCAATGCCCGGATAGAGAATATTATCCGTATTGGTACTGCCGGGTCTTTGGATGAAGATATTAAGGTAGGGGATCTTTTTGTTGTAGATGAAGTTATCCGTGGGGACGGAGTCACTCCTTATTATGTTGAAGAGAGTTTTAAGACTTTATCCGACAAAAGAATAGCCGATACTTTATATAATGTAGCTAAAGAGATGGATTTAAATATCCACCGCGGGGTAGCTTGGACAACGGATGCGTTATTACGCGAAACACGCCATATAGTTGAGGCTAAGCGCAAAGAGGGGGCAAGGGCAGTAGATATGGTCTCTTCGGCTTTGCTTACGATTGCGCAAACTTATAATATTAAGGCCGGTTCAATTTTAGCGGTAAGCGATAATGTTATTACCGGTGAGATGGGCTTTATGAATCCTGCTTATTATATGGCAGAGGCTAATTTGCTTACTATTGCTTTAACTGCAGTTAAAAAATTAGAGGAAAAATAGAGATACTATGAAGTTTTCTCCTTTATTCTGGCCGGTTCAATTAAAGGGTAGTACTATTTATATTCTTGATGAGACTAAACTGCCGCAGAGGCTTGCCTATATAAAAGCGCGTAATTACAAAGAGGCTTGCAAGGCGATTAAGAATATGAAGACGCGCGCAGTAGGGCAGGTTCTTTTGGTAATGTATATATTCCTTCAATTGCTTAAAAAGAAAGGTACAAGAGACCTTTTTAAGGTTGCCGCAGCTATTAATAATACGAGGCCTACCCTTTCTTTCAAATATTTAACCGATATGGTTTTAGGCTGGCAGAAGCGCAGTGAATCTTTAGAAGAAAATATATTCAAGTTTCTTCAAGGGCTAAAATATAGCCGTATAAAACAGGCAGAAGATGTAGTAAAGTTATTAAAGAATAAAGAGGCAATTTTAACCCATTGTAATATAAGTGGGCTTATGCCTTTAATCGCAAAGCTCGCCCTTAAGCAGGGGAAAACCTTAAGATTTTTTGCTACAGAGACCAGGCCTTATTTGCAGGGGTCGCGCCTTACTGCCTGGGAATTAAAGAGGGGCGGGTTTGACGTTACCTTGATTACAGATAATATGGTAGCTTACGTTATGCAAAAGGGGTTGATTGATAAGGTTATTGTCGGAGCTGACCACTTAGCTTTAAACGGGGATATTGCTAATAAAATCGGAACATACCAGATTGCCGTAGCCGCAAAGCATTTTAATATCCCTTTTTATGTTATCTGCCCGCCGCCATCAGGAGTAAAGAGTGGTAGTGATATAAAAATAGAGGTTAGGCCGGATAAAGAGATGTTAGAGTATAGGGGTTTAAGGCTTGCGCCAAAAGGAGCTAAGGGTTATTACCCGGCATTTGATATTACCCCCAATAACTTTATTACAAGGCATATACACTTTAAAATTAGCGGTAGTCTTTAAAGGGGAAGAGAGATGTTTTTTAGCAGAGAGAAAAACTTAAAGAGAGAAATTATAGAGGTAGGAAGAAGGATATATCAAACAGGTTTAGCAGTAGCAAAATCCGGGAATATAAGCGCTAAGCTTGATAGGCGGTATATTTTAATTACTGCCTCTGGCGTATCCTTGGGGGATTTAAAGTATAAGGATATTGTAAGGGTAGAATTAAATTCAAATCGATATAAGGGGGATATTAAGCCAAGTTCAGAGCTGCCTTTGCATAGCTTAGTCTATAAAAATTTAAAAGCAACTAAGGTGCTCCATTGTCATCCTCCTTTGATTAATGGTTATTTTGCTGTTACTTCAAGTTTAAAAGCCTTAACTTTTGAGACAAAGTTTTATTTGGGGGATGTCCCTGTGATTAAGCAGGAGACTCCTACGGTTACCAAGCCGATAGAGGTGATTGAGGCGTTAAAGAGTAGCAACCTTGTAGTTTTAAAGAGTCATGGGGTTGTTGCAATAGGAGATAATTTTTTAGATTCTTTAAGCCTTATTCAAGCGCTGGAAGAGGCAGTAAGGACTGCTGCGGTAGCTAGGATTTTTGAGAAGAGCCTGTTTGATGATTTAGATAAGGAGATAAAGAGGGATTTAAATAAAAATGTGGCTTTGCCGATGTTCTCTAAAGAGCATATTCAGGCAATCGTAGATTTAGTAAATAAGGATGAGTTTATCGGGCAAAAAGGAAGAGAGCTTGATTTGACAGTAAAACTTGCGATTAAAATGGATGGGAAAGAGGATGCCTACAGGTTTAATTTTGAAAAAGGTAGAATAGTGAAATTAGATTTTGATAGCGATGCTCCTTTTGTAATCTCTGCTGTGCCGGAGGTATGGAGGCAGGTGTTCTTAGGGAAGCTTGATTCCTTTGTTGCGGTAACTCAGGGTAAGATGAAGTTATCCGGGCAGTTAGGCCAGCTTTCAAAGTGGTATGTTCCTTTTACCCGGCTTTTTGCGTTGTTTAAGGAAGTAAGGATTATATGAAAGAGATTCCGCTTTATATAAACGGAGAGTTTATAGAGACTAAGGAGAAGCAGAATGTGCTTAATCCTTCAACTGGGAAGGTTATTGCTTTAGCCTCAATTGCTTCTTCTAAGGAGATAGAATCAGCTATTGAAAGCGGGCGTAATGCCTTTGATAGCGGTAGTTGGCCTAATATGTCTTTTAAAGAGCGTAAGAGTCTTCTTTTAAGGATTGCCGAGGGTATCCTTGACAAGGCAGGAGATTTGGCAGCTATTGAAACTGAAAATACAGGTAAGCCTATTAAAGAGACTACTTTTATGGATGTCCCTTCTTCTGCCAAAACCTTTGAGCATATTGCTAATAATTTTGAAAAATATCTATCTTCGGAGGCTATTGTACCGGCAGAAGAGGCTGAAGGGTATTTATTACGTGAGCCTTTAGGATTAACAGTTTTAATTATCCCTTGGAATTATCCGCTTTTGATTGCTTCTTGGAAATTAGCTTCTGCCTTAGCCTCTGGCAATACCGTTATTCTAAAACCTTCAAGCTTAACGCCATTATCCGCCTTTGAGTTAGGTAGTATTGCCCATGAGGCAGGTTTGCCAAAAGGAGCTTTAAATATTATCAATGCCCCGGGGGCGCGTATAGGCGAGTTACTTTCTTCTGATAAAAGAATAGATATGCTCTCTTTTACCGGTAGCCTTGAAGTCGGTAAAGAGATATTGCGGTACTCTTCTGCCAATATTAAAAAGTTGCTAATGGAATTAGGTGGGAAATCCGCAAGTTTAATTTTTGATGATGTTGATATTGATACAGCGGTTAATAGTGTGCTTTGCTCTGTATTTTTAAATCAAGGACAGATGTGTACGGCGATGTCGCGTATCTTTGTGCAAAATCCTATATATGATAAATTTATAAATAGTTTCGTAGATAAAGCTAAGGCGATAAAATTAGGCTTGGCTGATAATCATGAGACTCAAATGGGCCCTTTAATCAGCGATAGCCAACGGAAAAAAATTATTGCTTATATTGAAAAGGCTAAGATAGAAGGCGCTAAGGTTTTATGCGGAGGCAAAATTCCGCAGGATCCGGCTTTAAAAAATGGGTATTTTTTTGAGCCTACTATTTTAGAAGGGGTTAAGCCTAATATGCGCACATTTAAAGAAGAGGCATTTGGCCCTGTGGCTTTGGTTGAGCGTTTCAGTAGTTTTGAGGAAGCAGTATCTTTAGCGAATAACTCTGATTTTGCTCTTGCCTCCGCTATCTTTACCCGTGATATGAAGATTGCTGAAGAGGCAGCTAAAAAAATCAATGCCGGAATAGTATGGATAAATACTTATGGGATGTTTTATAATCAATTTCCTTATGGAGGATTTAAACAAAGCGGTTTTGGCAAGGAGCTTGGCCGTGAAGGGTTCTTGGAATATACGCGTATGAAGAATATAATAAAAGATACCTCCCTTGAATCTAAACCATTGGTAAGTTACTGGTACGGATTTTAATCTTTATATGTTTAAGACTTTTTTATCCATAGGAATATGGCTTTACGATAATATAGTTACAATAATACTCTTTTTTGCGGTATTATTCTTTTGGTTTATTCTTTTTCCCTTTGACAAGAAAAGAAAGGTTGCGCATAGTCAGTGTTTTTGGTGGGCAGATGCGGTTATCGGGATGAATCCTTTTTGGAAGTTAAAGGTAGCGGGCTTAGAGAATATTGACCATAAGAGGGCCTATGTTGTAATCGCCAACCATGAAAGTATCGCCGATATAGTCGTCCTTTATAAGACAAGGATGCAGTTTAAGTGGGTTTCAAAGGAGAGTCTCTTCCAGGTACCTTTTATTGGTTGGTGTCTTAGTTTAACCCGCCATATAAAGCTTGCCCGCGGAGAATACTCTAGTATTAAAAAAGTTTACCGCGAGGCAGCAGAGTGGTTAAGGAGTGGGATGTCGGTTTTGTTTTTCCCTGAAGGGACGCGTAGCGGTACTAACCAGATGAATGTTTTTCAAAATGGGGCTTTTAAACTGGCGATAAAGGAGCGTAAGCCGATTCTCCCCATTTGCATCAAAGGGACAAGGGATGCTATACCTAAGGGGAGTTGGATATTTAAGTCTAAGGTAAACGCAAGCCTTACTATTCTCCCAGCAGTAGAGACAACTTCTTTTGCCCCGCAAGATTTTGCCAAATTAAGGGATAAGGTATTTGAGCAGATTACAAGCGAGAGGAAATAAGATGAAGACTTATGTTTTGCTTTTGCAATGTAAGGATAGAAAGGGGATAGTGGCGAAGGTAACCGAGTTTATCTTTAAGTCCGGGGGGAATATTGTGACCCTAGATCAATACTCCTCTAATCCCGAAGGGGGGTATTTTTTTATGAGGGTAGAGTTTACCCTTAAGGGAGTGGCTCTTAGTAAAAATAATTTAGAGAGAAGATTTATCCCAGTCGCCGGGATTTTCCGTGCTAAGATAGCGCTTTACGATAAAAATATACCTTTAAGAATGGGTATACTTGTATCTAAGCCAGATCATTGTTTAGCAGATATTCTTTACCTTTATAAGAGGCAGGAATTAAAAGTAGAAATACCCTTTGTAGTGAGTAACTTCTCTAAACACAAAGAGTTAGTCTCGCAGTATAAGGTACCGTTTTATTTTGTCTCCTCAAACTCAAAAGATAGAAAAGAAAAAGAGATACTGCGTATTGCCGGGATCTCTACTGATTTTTTAGTTTTAGCCCGTTATATGCTCGTTTTATCCCCGGTGTTTATTAAAGTCTATGCAAAAGATATCATTAATATCCACCATGGTTTCTTGCCTTCTTTTAAAGGTAGGGACCCGTACCAACAGGCCTTAAATAAGGGGGTTAAGGTAATCGGTGCAACCAGCCATTTTGTCAATGACAAGCTTGACGCAGGGCCTATAATCTCTCAAGAGGTAGAAAGGGTATCTCACAAAGATGATTTAAAATCCCTTGTCTTAAAAGGGAGAAACTTAGAGAAGCGCGCTCTCTCGGATGCATTGCGTGCATATATTGAGCATAGGGTAATAAGGTTTAAAGATAAAACCGTAATATTTTAATGAAGAGGATAATTAAGTTTATATTTTTTATTATAATTACAGCAATATTGATACTGTTTATCTTAAATCTGATTCTATCTTTATTTATAAATAAATTGGTAGTTGGGCAATTAGAAAAAAGTTTAAATGTACCCATAAGCCTGAAAAGAGCAAGCATTGCCCTTCCTTTGTTAATTAATTTAGATGGCCTTAAGATAGGGGATTTATTTTCATCCGAACGTGTTTCAGTCTCCCCTAACATATTAGGATTAATGTCTGGAAGGGTTGTTTTAAATTCAATAACCTTGATAAATCCGGTTATTACCCTTGAGCAATCGCGCATAGGCAAGTTTAATGTCCCCGAAGTCTTAGAAGATAAAAATCCACCGGCTCTATATATAATGAGGTTATTAGTAAAGGATGGCCGGTTTGTCTTTATTGATAAGAAAACCGACCCTAAAGGATTTAAGGTTACCTTAAGTAGGGTAAATATGGATATATCCAAGGTTATGCTTCCGATTACTTCCTTAAAAGCAAACTTTAAAATTACTGCGGATGTGCTTAAGGGTTTAGCGGGTAAGATAGGGGAAGTTTCTCTCTTAGGCTGGGTTGATTTCGGGTCTAAAGATATGGACGCAACTTTGACCTTAAAAGACTTAGACGCTTCTTATTTTTACCCCTATTATGGAAATTTTCTCTCTGAAAGGAAGGTAACTTTCGCGAAACTTAACTTAAAAGTTAAGGCAGAAGGGGAGGACAATGATTTAAATATCTCTACTAATTTAAGACTCTCGGATTTAGTTTATGAGGAGGATAAAGAGGGCTCTTCCGATGCTTTGCGTTTAGATTTTGCTAAAAAGGCGTTGGATTTTTTTACAGATGAGGATGGAAATATTATTCTAGATTTTTATATCAAGATTAAACTTGACAAGCCAAATATTTCGCAAGAAGAAATTAAAAAGATTATTTTAAAAGCTGCGGCAAAGAATATAGCCAGCCAAGAGCCGGAAAATCTGATAAAAAAGGTAAACGAAAATATCCGGCAGTTTAAAGATTTCGGCAAGGAGATGCAAAAAGTATTTAAAGGTAAAGAATAATGCATACTCATAAACCTAAGTCGCTTCAAAATATTGAGAATAAATTAGCCTCTTTAGAAGAAGGGTCTTTAAGGCATTGCGTATTAAAGAGCGCTAAGAACTTTAAGTCTTCGTGGATAGAGTTAGGGCGCCTGTTTTATTCCGTATATAAAGACAAGATGTATAAAGAGTGGGGCTTTAACACTTTTGAAGTTTATGCTGCTAAAGAGATAGGCATTAGAAAACATACGGCTATGAAGTTATTGCGTTCGTATTTTTTTCTTGAGAAAGAAGAGCCGGATTATTTAAGTAAAGGTTATCTTGAAAGGACTGATACTGCTAAGTTCCCTGGTTATGAGGCGGTGGATCTGTTGCGTAAGGCTAAGAACAAGAAGTCGCTTAACGCAGAAGATTACCATAGGATAAGAAAGGATATCTTTGAAAATGGTAAGGATACTAAGGATCTAAAAAAAGACCTGACCTTTTTAATTAGAGAAAGACAAGAGCTTAATCCGCAAGAGGCTTATCAGAAGAGACGTGTTGCTATATTAAAGAGGTTTTTAGGGAGTTTAAAAGGATTAAAGCAAGAAGTGCAGACGTTAAAATTATTGCCGGCTAATTTAATTAAAGAGACAGAAGAGCTTATAGATAAAGTAGAATCAGAGATTGGTTAAGATGGGGTTAATCAAAATATTAGAAGAGAAAGCAAGATTGCACCCTGAAAAGGATGCGGTTATCTTTAGAGAAGAGGCGATATCTTGGGATAAGTTACAGGAGAGGTCTATACGCTTAGCCAATAGCCTTAAAAATCAAGGAGTTAAGAAAGGTGACAGGGTTGCTTTGTATCTGCCTAATTGGCCTGAGTATATATATAGTTATCTTGCAGTATGGGTATTGGGAGCCATAGCTGTGCCATTAGATTTTATGCTTACTACGGATGAGTTATTATCCTGCCTTAGGCATTGCGAGGCAAAGGTTTTTATCTTTAAGCCTAAAGCCAATCTTCGTATAGCCACTTTAAAAGAAAAGACACCGTTTTTAAAGGTTTTTATTACTTGCCAGGATAGATTAGAAGGCTGTAGGTTTTTTAATGATTGTATTGAAGATAGTAATGTCAATGCGCTTAATGTTAATATAGCTGAAGATGAACCGGCGATAATCTTTTATACTTCAGGTACTACCGGAAAGCCTAAAGGGGTATTGATAAGCTATAAACAACTTTTAGCGCCTCCTAAGTCAATGGAGTTTTTTGTAAATAGTGATTTAAGCGATAAAGATACAACACTCTCTGCTTTGCCTTTTTCTCACTTAGGAGGGCTTATCTATATCCAGAATACTATTTGTTTTTCTTTAAGGCTTATACTGATGGAGCGCTTTATCCCGCTTGAGTTTTTAAGGAATATTATAAAATATAAGGTTAGTTTTTTTTGGATAGTCCCTTCAATGTATTATGCGTTTTTACAGTTAAAAGAATTTGAGACATTTGATCTTTCATCTTTACGTTGGATAGTTACTTTTGGCGCATCCAGTTCTCCTGATGCCTTGCGTAGGTTCCATAAGTTTTGCCCTAATGCGCATCTTTTAAATGGTTGGGGGATGACTGAGACCAATGCCCCTACTGCTGTTTTACCGATGGGGTCAGGAAAGATAGAGAGTGTAGGTAGGCCTGCTCCGTGGATAGAGATAAAAATATTTGATGATGAAGGAAGGGTGGTCCAAACCGGAAAGATAGGTGAGATAGTAGTTAAGAGTTGGGTTGTAACTAGTGGTTACTATAAAGACCCTATCCTTACTAAAGAGTCAAAGAGCAATGGGTGGTTTTATACCGGAGATTTAGGTAGGCTTGATGAGGATGGGAACCTTTATATAGTAGGTAGAAAAAAAGAGATGATCAAAGTAGGCGGAGAGATAGTTTTTGAGCCGGAGGTAGAAGCAGCAATACAAAAACATGAAGATATAGCCGAGGCAGCAGTAGTAGGCGCTAGAGATGATTTAAGAGGAGAGGTTCCAAAGGCCTTTGTAGTCTTAAAAGAAGGCAAGAGCTTAGATGAAAAGGATTTGCGTTACTATTTAAGAGAGCGCTTAGCTAATTTTAAGATTCCGCATTATTTTGTCTTTAAGGATAGCCTTCCTAAAAACCGCGCAGGAAAGATAGATAAAGAAAAGCTCCGTTTTTAACTAATTCCCTATGCAGGATATCAAAGACTACGGTTTAAAAGAGTTAGAAAAAAAGCTTTTTTCTTTTGTTGATAAACCTTACCATGCCAAGCAGATTTTTTCCTGGATTTATAAAAGAGGGGTATTGGATTTTAATTGCATGAGTGATATTCCGAAGGAGCTAAGAAGCAGGCTTTTAGATAACTTTTATATTTTGGGCTTTAGTCTCTATAAATCCGTAAAATCAAAAGACGGAACTTTAAAATTACTCTTTAAAAAAGGGACTGATTTAATTGAGGCTGTATTGATACCTTCTTTAGATAGAGTTACAGGGTGTGTATCTTCTCAGGTAGGGTGTAAGTTTAGATGCAGTTTTTGCGCAAGTGGGCTATTTGGTTTAAAGAGAAATTTAACCGCAGGAGAGATAATTGAAGAAGTACTTTACCTAAAAGAGAATGCCTTTGAAAATAAGCTTACGCATATAGTATTTATGGGTATCGGAGAGCCATTAGATAATTATGAGAACGTGATAAAGGCGATAAGGATTATAAACTCAAATTATGGGTTGAATATAGGAGCGCGTAAGATTACGATATCTACCTGCGGGATAATACCCGGCATAGAGAGGTTAAGTAAGGAAGGTTTGCAAGTAGAATTATCAGTTTCTTTGCATGCGCCAACCAATAGCTTAAGGTCGCGCCTTATGCCGGTCAATAAAAAATACCCCTTGGAAAAACTTATTAAAGCTTGCAAGAAGTATTGTCAAGATACAAAGCGTCAGGTTACCTTTGAATATATCCTGATAAAGGATGTAAACTCTTCTTTAAAAGAGGCAGAGGAGTTATGTTTATTGTTAAAAGGTTTTAATCTCTTTAAGGTAAACCTAATTCCTTCAAATTATATCCCTGAGTTTAAGTTAATACCCCCTGAAAAAGATAAAGCCCTATTTTTTAAGAACTATTTTCTTAAGCGCGGTATCCATGCAACCTTTCGCAAGGAGCGGGGGGTTGATATAAGTGCTGCCTGTGGACAATTAAGGCTAAATTACTTTTTATAATCGTATATTCAGCAAGAAGAATGCTAAAGAAACCCTTTTCAAAGTATTCCCGAATTACCCTTGTTTTTACTTGTCTATGTTGTAAACTTTATCTTAAGTAGCCGGTTAAATTTAAAGTTACCTAAAATTAAGCTTGTAATGAGAATAAACAAACCATTTAAATTAGTCTGTTTTATTATTATCTTTATCCTTTTCCTTCAGTACTCAGGTTTCCCTCAAGTAGCCGCCCAGCTTGACATTGCAAATCATCTGAGTGTAATGCGTAATGCCTTAATCGTAGATAGGTTTAGGCCTTTGCATCTGCGCTACTTAGAATACAACCCAAAAGAAGATAATTTTAGGCTTTTAATTGATAAGGGCGCTATAAAGAATCCCTCAAGGGTTGGCCTTGAGAATACCTCAAAAAATCTGCTTAAATACTTTTTTATTGGCTTGACCTTACCAGATGACTTCTTCTGGGTAAACTTACGTCCTGACTCGCCTGATAATATTATAAATCCTCTTCTTGCCCAGACCGATGTAGGAAGAATTTTCCTTGAGGCAGACTTAGAGCTTAAGAAAGATGCTGCTTGTTTTACCTCCCCTGTAAATCCCGAAGGTAAGAAGTATTGGGACAAGCTTTACCAAAAAGCCGAGGAGCTCTTTGGTTCTCAAGATATAACTATTCCTACCTTAACTAGACCTTGGATAGTCCCTGATGAGATTATCATAAGAGAGACCTCTAATTCTGCCTACATCTACAAGGCAACCTTAAAGGTGATGCTTGAGCAGGATCATCTAAAGGATAATGTCCTTTATGACTTCAAAGACGAACGCCTAAAGAAGCTTAATGAGTACTCAAGCCAGCTAATAAGGGAGTTAATCATTCCTAAACTTACCAAGGATATAAATACAGCTAAGAAATACGCTCCCTTGAGGCAGGTCTATTATTCCTTAATTTTAGCCCAGTGGTTTAAGGCCCGTAATAAAAACAAGAGGGCTAACCCTTATTCTTTTATAATTGACTGTAAGGATTTAACTAACCTTGCTTTAAAAGAATCCTACTCCAAAGATACCTATTTTAAGGCATATCAGAAATCATTCAAAGACGGAGAATATAGTTTTACTACTCTTGTATCCACCCCCTTTAGACAGGTAGTCAGAAGTTACTTCTCGGGAGGGATCCAGGTTGGCAGTCTTGTTTCTCAGCAGATTGGCGTAGAGATAACTACCCTTGGGGGAGGGAAGAGTATTTGTATGCCTGCGCAAGGTCAACTCCCTCAATTAGCCTTTAATGAAGAGGTGTATATCCAGCCTGGGTTAAGAGATGATATAGTCCGTATAATGGAGGATAAAGCGGTAAGTAATATTTCTGAAAGAGATTTAAAGCTATCCTTAGAAGAATTAGAAGAAAAGTATGAAGTTAAGATAGAAGTCTTAGGCCAGCAGGAATTTTTAACAAGGGCTAGCCTTTTTGGTATATTTAATCCGGGCAAGGGTTTTGGTTATTACGATAAGCCTAGCGAGCAAGCCATAGCCTGTATACTTAAAGGAAATGAAAATGACCGGGAATTAGTAATACAAGAAATAACTGAGGCTTTAAGCCGGCAAGCAGAAGGAGCGTTAGGAGTTGGGTCAGAGCGTGGAGCTATAGAAAGAGAGAAAGTGGTTAAGTTGTCTTTTGTCGAAGCAACATCACAACAGATAATATTTAATATTCTTTTATTAGAGGGCAAGCTTAAAGATCAATATTTCCATATCCGCCAAACAGCAATAAAATCTTTAGCTCTCCTCTACGCTAAATTAATAGAAAAAGGAGAAAAAATCTCTTTATCTTTATTAGAGGATAAACTCAAAGATCCGGATCCTCGTGTTCGCCAAACAGCAATAAAATCTTTAGCTTTCCTCTACGCTAAGCTAATAGAAAGAGGAGAAAAAGTCTCTTTATCTTCATTGGAGGATAAACTCAAAGTTTTTGATTCCTATGCCCGCCAAACAGTAATTAAGTCTTTAGCTCCACTTTACACTAAGCTAATAGAAAAAGGAGAGATGACTTTATCTTTATTAGAGGATAAACTCAAAGATCAGGATCCTCGTGTCCGTCAAACAGCAATAGAGGCTTTAGCTCCACTTTACGCTAAGTTAATAGAAAGAGGAGAGAAAGTTTCCTTATCTTTATTAGAGGATAGGCTTAAAGATGAGGATTTCTATGTCTGCCAAGTAGCTGTAGAGGCTTTAGCCCCACTTTACGCTAAGCTAATAGAAAAAGGAGGGGTCTTAAGCAAAGATTGCGAAAAATACAAACTATGGCAAGAGAATAACCTGCCTTTTCGTGAAGAGTTGGTTAAGGATTATTTTTCTGCTTCTGACTCCAGGGCTTTTATCTTAAAGCTTAAGCTTAAGGCAGAGAACATGATTAATTCTGGATTTGATTATAATAATGAAGAAGAAGTATGGCTTGCTTATTTAGGTTTAGAGATCAATGGTATAGATGTAACCTATGAAGAGTTTAAAGAGAGGATAAATAAACTTATTCAATTTGATAAAGAGTACCCTGGATACTTTAAAAACCTTTTTACCAAGGCAGCTAAGCCAATAATTATAGAGTTGAATAGCCAGGGAGTGCGCATAATAGATACATCTAGTATTGATTTAAACGTATTTAACCAGAATTTAGATGAATTAATAAGGATACGTCAGAGGATAGATAGTTTATCTTGGATAAATGAGGATTTTCCACAGAGTAAGGTTTTTAATATTCAGAACCTTTATTATCTTCTTAAGCGACAAGAAGCGATAGATAAAGGTTTGATAAAAGAAGGAGAGCGTTTCAGGGTTGAATATCCACAGGAAGAAGTTATTAAACAAGAGCTTCTATCTAATAGAAGAAAGTTTTATAAGATAATTTTCTCTTTGGTAAAGGATAGGTTAGGAGAGCAAGATATAGGCAGAAGATGCCTTTTTCTGATGCGCGACCTGATTATAAGCGATATCATGCTTGAAGAAGGGTTGTTGGCACAGATGTTCTCACATGACCAGGAGGTTATGGTAACTGCCTTTAAGAATTTCTATGAGGATTACAAGCACCATCTGCCTAATTCCCTAAGCTTAAATATGGAAAGTATCAAAGGGTTAGCAGGGGTTTTTCAAAGCCTAACCTCTAAAGTATATAAAGAAATATCTAAAGTAAGGGTAATCAAGCAAGAAGGGGTTGAGTCTTACCGCCTAATTGAGCAGGGGTTTTTAGGCGTATTTCGCGGCAGGGCAGGTATTATAGATTGTTCTTTTGATACTGATGATAAAGGAAATCCTTATACAAGGGCTATGCATGAAGATACTAAGTATTTCTTTGTCTACAAAGGAAAAGCTTTAAAAGGCTATATAGGCCTTATGGTTGCCAAGGACTATGCAGGCGACAAGGTCCTTACTATAGATACTATTAATTCTCCTTCTTTGGATGGAGAAGAGCTCTTGATGAGCCTATTTAAGGTATTGTATGACTTAGCTATAGGGTTGGGGTGTAGTGGTATTGCTTTGCCTGGATATTTGGGGCCTTCTTTTAATTTTGGCAATAAGGAAACAATATCTCTTATGGATATCTATAAGGAAGGGCTCCGTGTATCTTTGAAGCCTTTACATGAAAAGAGCTGGGATTATTTTACTCGCATTTTTGGGAAAGATACGCATAACAGTATAGAGGATGGTAAGTTCGTCATGTTTGATATAGATAGGCCAAGGCCAAGGAGTACCCTTAAAGAAGATTATACCTTAAATGGTCGGGTTGCCAAAGAGGATGTAGAAGCTATTGCTGAAATAGCAGCCTTAATTGGAGCAAGGCGTATTGTTATACCTAAAGATATAATTTCTACCCTTGAGCAAAAATTTGGATTTGGAAGGATAGACTTAAATGAGATAATAGTTGTACCAGAGGCATTTATGGTTACAAGATTTCTGGATAAGATTAACGGTCCTGTAAGATTAGGAGATAAGGTATTTATAGGGGATTCGTATTTTTTCCAGCACAACAATGATTTACGTTCTATAATCGCAGGGCTTAGTCATGAGGTTATGGCAGGGCGGGTAGCTCAAAAATACCCTGGATTAAACAAAGATACCCATGATCTAGCTAAAGATATGGAAGACATATTGAGGATAAAGCAGGGATCTTTCGACTTACCGCAAGCTAAAGCGCCTCAAGAAGGTCTTACTTTAGGCGTAGGCCAAAATAATATGGGTGGTATTGACTTTACTGCCCTGCCTGTAGTTGTTCAGGCTATCAGTAATCTAAGCGCTAATATCAGCCACTCTTCTTTAAATAACCTCTCAAGTATAAACCTAAATCAAGAGTGGCAAGAGATTGAGCGTATGGTTAATGCCGGTATTATCCCTTCTTCACAGAGGATTAAAGAGTATATACAAGCCTCTTGTATTAAAGGGCAGGTAGTTGAAGACGCAGACAAAGTCATAAGCTGTATTTCAGGAATTTTACGGGAAGAAGAAGAACATTGCCAGCAGACTGAATTAACCCTTAAAGATATACTCGTTGTGCTTCAGATAAATAGGTCTATTGAAGAATTAAGGGAGGTATTTCTAGGTAAGAGATAAATTGATATTGCGTAGAAAGAGGCGTCTTGCCTTTAAAAGCTAACCGGCTCTTTAAGGTCCCTACTTTAAAAAAGCGCCTCTTTTATTTTTTATCAAACGTTTTGGCTATAAAGAGGCATTTTGATTTAGAGTTTAATTTAATGCCGAAGAAGGGAGTTGAACCCTTACGGGCGTAAGCCCATCGGTTTTTGAGACCGACGTGTATGCCATTCCACCACTTCGGCTGTAATTTGATTTGACGGAAATCATTTTATATTCTAAAATAACAAAGGTCAATGATTAATATTTGGGGCTGTAGCTCAGCTGGGAGAGCACTTGCATGGCATGCAAGGGGTCAGGGGTTCGATCCCCCTCAGCTCCACCAAAAGCAATAAACGACGGATGTCTGGATCGTCGTTTCTCTTATATTGACGCCCACCTTAATCCGCAGTATAATTTATGAACTATGAACTTAGGCGTGCATGTTTCAGCTTCGGGAAAGATATATGAATCCCTTAATCGGGCTTATGAGTTGGGTTGTTCAACTATGCAGATTTTTGCCAGGAATCCTCAACAATGGAAGAGTAGTCCTTTAGATGAGAAAGATATTGAAGAGTTTAAGAAGCTTCGCAAGAGGTTTAAAATTAACCCGGTATTTATTCACATATCCTACTTAATTAATTTAGCTTCACCGGTTAAGCGGCTTTACAAAGGTTCGATTCGTGCCTATATTGATGATATTCGTCAAGCTGAAATCCTTGGAGCTGATTATATAGTAACGCATATGGGCAGCCACAAGGAGACTTCTGAAGAAGAGGGGATAAAAAGGCTTATTGACGCCTTAAATGATATTTTAGAAAAGACTAAAGGTAGCAAGGTTGGCATACTCTTAGAGAATACCTCTGGGAGTGGCTCATGGTTAGGGTATAAATTCGTCCACCATAGGGAGATTATTGCCGGGTTAGAAGATAAATCGCGTATTGGGATTTGTTTCGATACTGCGCATGCCTATCTTGCAGGCTATGATTTAAGCGAAAAAGAAGGCTTAGCAGAAACTTTAAAAGAGATTGAAGATAATATAGGCATAGAATCAGTAAAACTTATTCACTTAAACGACGCTCTTGGTACTTTAGGTTCGCGTGTTGACCGGCATAATCATATTGGTAAAGGCAATATCGGCTTAGAAGGGATGAGGAGGATAATCAACCATCCTAAATTAAAGAATATCCCGATGGTATTAGAGACCCCTAAAGATACCTCTAAGAGCGATAGGATAAATTTAAATTTGGTAAGAAGTTTAGCTAAGGCAGGTTAGTTATGTATTATGATTTTAAGGCGATAGAAAGCAAGTGGCAGAAGAGATGGGAGGAAGAAAATCTTTTTAAGGTAGAGCCGACCTCTACTAAAAAGAAATATTACCTTTTAGAGATGTTCCCTTATCCTTCAGGCAAGATTCACATGGGGCATGTGCGTAATTATACTATAGGAGACGTAGCTGCACGTTTTAAGATTTTAGAAGGATATAATGTTATGCACCCGATGGGTTTTGATGCCTTTGGTCAACCGGCAGAGAATGCTGCGATTAAAAATAAGACTAAGCCGGATATCTGGACGCA
Source organism: uncultured Planctomycetales bacterium (assembly GCA_964542785.1). Taxonomy (GTDB): domain Bacteria; phylum Omnitrophota; class Gorgyraeia; order Gygaellales; family Profunditerraquicolaceae; genus Sherwoodlollariibacterium. The sequence continues at coordinate 80,117 of CAZIUK010000002.1, read as the reverse complement.
TAGGTGCATTAAAGAGATGGAGTCTGAATTAAAGAAGATGGGTTTTTCCTATGATTGGGCAAGGGAGATTTCTACTTGCGATAGCAGTTATTATAAATGGAACCAGTGGATATTTTTAAAGATGCTTGAAAAGGGCTTAGCTTATAGAAAGGCATCAGCAGTAAATTGGTGTCCCTCTTGTCTTACTACCTTAGCTAACGAAGAGGTAATTGAGGGGAGTTGCTGGAGGTGTCATGAGAAGGTAGAGCAGAGAGACCTTGAGCAGTGGTACTTAAAGATTGCAGAGTATAAAGAACGTCTCCTAGAAGACTTAAAACTTCTTAAGAACTGGCCGGAACGGGTCTTAAGCATGCAGGATAATTGGATAGGAAAGAGCAAAGGTATAGAGATATATTTTAAGTTAAAAGACTCTGAAGATATAATCCCTGTTTTTACCACCCGGCCTGATACAATCTTTGGCGCTACTTATATTGTCTTAGCAGTTGAGCACCCGATAATAAAAAATCTTATACAAGGGTATTTTAAGAAAAAAGAGATTTTAGAGTTTATAGATAGAGTATCGCGTCAGAGCAAGGTTGAGCGTGCTTCGTCAGTAGAAAAAAAAGAGGGTATTTTTACCGGGAGTTATGCGGTTAATCCGGTAAATAATGAAGCAATTCCGATATGGATTGCAGATTATGTCTTAATGGAGTATGGAACCGGAGCAATAATGGCTGTGCCTGCTCATGACCAACGCGATTTTCTTTTTGCCAAAGAGCATAATTTGCCTATGCGCATAGTTATCCAGCCTGAAGATAAGGGGTTAACATCCATAGACAACCTAGAAGAGGCATATGAAGGAGATGGGGTGCAGGTTAATTCCGGGGATTTTAACGGATTAGGTAACTTAGAGGCAAAAGGAAGAATAGCAGAGTGGATGGAGAGAGAGGGGATGGGTTTTATTAAGACTAACTGGCGGTTACGCGATTGGCTTATCTCTCGTCAACGCTATTGGGGAACTCCTATCCCGGTTATTTATTGCGATAAGTGCGGAATAGTAGCTGTTCCTTATAAAGACCTACCCGTAGAGCTTCCTGAAGATGCGCCTTTTACCGGAGAGGGGGGGAGTCCTCTAGCTAAGGTAAAAGAGTTTGTAGAGGTTAAATGCCCTAAATGCGCCGGTAATGCAAGGCGTGAAACTGATACAATGGCGACATTTTTTGATTCGTCGTGGTATTTTTTAAGGTTTTGTTCCCCTAATTTCAATGATGCACCTTTTGATAAAAATGAAGTAGCTTATTGGATGCCGGTTGATCAGTATATAGGCGGGATTGAGCATGCGATATTACATTTGCTGTACTCGCGTTTCTTTACTAAGTTCTTTAAGGATTTAAATTTGCTTTCCTTTATCGAGCCATTTGATAGGCTTTTAACACAGGGTATGGTTTTAAAAGACGGCGTAGTAATGTCAAAATCCAAAGGAAATATTGTTGACCCGGATTCAATGATTAAAAAGTATGGAGCGGATTCATTGCGTCTTTTTATATTATTTGCAGCGCCTCCTGAAACAGAGTTGGAGTGGGCTGATCAGGGGCTTGAAGGAGCAAATAAGTTTTTAAACCGGATATGGAGGATTAAGGAGAGCTTGCGCAACGAAGCTTCTTTAGAGATGAAGAGAGCTTTGCATAAGACTATAAAGAAGGTAACCGAAGATTATCAAAACTTTAAGTTTAACACCGCCTTAGCAAGCCTGATGGAGTTAACAAACGCGATATACCAGTTAGGTGCGGATAAAGAGGTTTTATCTAAGTTAGTAATTATGATTAGTCCTATTGCCCCACATTTCTCCGAGGAGATGTGGGAGGCTTTGGGGAATAATAAGAGTATTTTTAAGTCCTCTTGGCCTTCTTTTGACGAAGCAATGCTAATTGAAGATAGCGTTACTGTTATTATACAGGTTAATGGAAAATTACGTTCTAAGGTAAGCGTTCCTTTAAACATCCCGGAAGATAAGTTAAAAGAATTGGTATTGGTTGAAGATAAAATTAAGCTTTGGATTAAAGATAAGCCCGTCAAAAATATAATTATTGTCCCAAATAAGCTTGTTAATATCGTCTTGTAATGCAATATTAAACCAAAGTAATCTCTCCTTAATTTTAAAATCCTCTTAAAACTTATAAGATTTAAACTGCCTTGTAGCCTGCTTTTTAATTAAAATAAACTATAAAAATACGTTAGATTAACCTATTCTTTACGTCTATTGTTATTAGGAAGGGGGGCGTAGAGTGTTTAATTTAACTAAGAGTGAGCGCAAGGCATTTTTATTTTTGGCACTTATTTATTTTATCGGGTTAAGCGTAAGTTTTTTATCCAAGCAAATAGAGCCTAAAAAGGTGGCAGTCTTTTTTAACGAAGATTTAGAAAAAATAGATTTAAATACCGCGGATAAGGAGATTCTAATGCGTATCCCCGGGATTGGGGAAAAACTATCAGAGAGGATAATCGCCTCACGCCGCAAGTTAGGAGAATTTAGTAGTTTAGAAGAGCTTAAAGGGATAAAGGGTATCAGCGTCAATAAGTTTAATAAAATTAAAGAGCATCTTACTATTAAATAAATGAAGGGCGTATTAGACTTTATTGCTATTTTTTTCTCTTTAGGGATAATCTATACCTATATTTTTAGGGTTTATTTTTGGTTCTTGTGCCTTATTGTTTTATTTTTTATCTGTGTTTCTTTTTTTCTTTTAAATAAAAAGAATGCCTTTGATTTTTCTCTTCTTGCCTTAGCCTTTATCTTAGGTTCGCTTAGCCTTAAAAACGCATATATAATTCCTAAATCCGATATATCCCGGTATAGTTTTTATAATAAGGATAAGGTTTGCGCCATAAAAGGTTTTGTCAATAGTTTTCCTTTTAAGAGAGATGGACGCGTCTATTTTATATTTAGAGTTACAACTTTACAGGAGCAAGAAAAATCCTTTATAGTTTGCGGTGATATATTTGTCTCTTCTAAGCCCAACAAGAGATTATCTTATGGAGACGAACTTATCTTAATCGGGAAGCCTAAAAGGAGTTATTACTTAAGAAAGAATAATGCCCTTATGACAATCTCAATTAAGAGCAATACCGAATTAATAAAATTAAATGTAAATAGAGGCAGGTTTTTAAAAAAGCTTGCGTTTTATTTAAGGGGAAGAGTTGGTTACATATTTAAAAGATATCTTTCCCCCTTAGCTTCAAGTATAACCTCTGCTATGGTTTTAGGGGATAAAAATATCATTCTCCCGGGCGTTTATGATTCCATGATTAAAATAGGAGCAATACATATTATGGTGGTAAGCGGATTTCATGTCGGAGTAATTGCATTTATCTCAGGATTAGCGTTTAAGGCTTTTCGCATAAACCGTAGATTGAAGCTTTTAGGGATAGTATTTTGTATGGTTATTTATTGCCTTCTTACAGGCTCAGCCATACCGGTTGTGCGGGCAACAATCATGGGTATATTTTTGAGTATAGGAGTATTTTTTGAAAGAGAGCAGAGTATAGAAAAGGCCTTATCTTTATCAGCGTTAATCATATTAGCAACGGCTCCGAAGAGCCTCTTTTCAATAAGTTTTCAGCTTTCTTTTGTTAGCGTTATTAGTATAGTTTATTTATACCCTCGTATTAGAAGGTTATTTAAGGTAGAAGGGATAAAAATAATATTCTTGAGAAAAATTATTGAGAGTTTATTTATTTCTTTTTCCGCGTGGCTTGGGACAGCTGGGCTTATAGCCTATTATTTTAAGCTTATTACCCTTGTAGCCACATTAGCCAATATCTTTATTATACCGGTAGCCTCTTTAGTCATCATATCAGGTTTGATTCTAGTTATTTTTGCTTTTGTTTCTCCTTCCTTATCTGGAGCGTTTGCGGCGTTTAATGAATTAATAGTCTTTCTACTCGTTAAATTAAGCGCGTTCTTTTCTTACCTGCCTTTAGCCTATTTTAGACTCTAACCTTTTCTTTTGACAAAAGCTTTTTAGTATGTTAAAGTCTTATTACTATGCGACGGGTATTAGCTTTTCTTTTGGGCTTCTTTATAGCTACGGCTAGCCCTGCCTACTCTTTTTGGATTTGGACACCTAAGAGCGGTAAGTGGGTTAATCCTAAGAATGTCGCCAAGGAAAGCCCTAAGGAGCAATTAGATTATGCGTTAGGGTTTTATAATGAAAAAAAGTATGAAGAAGCCTTGCGCGAATTTAAAAAGCTTCTTAAAGAATACCCTAAGTCTTTTGAGGCTTCGGAATCCCAGTATTGCTTAGGTTTGATTGAAGAATCCCGTCAAAACTACTACGAGGCTTATCTGGCATACCAAAAATTAATTGATAAATACCCTTTCTCTGAGCGCATTAAAGATGTTATTGAAAGACAGTATGATATTGCGGGTAAATTTATGTCCGGGTATAAACGTAAGGCTTTGGGGATTTCCCTGCCAGTTGAAAACCCCGCAATTGAGATATACAATAAAGTAATTGAAAACTCTACTTATGGTCCGTTTGCGCCAAAGGCGCAATATAAGCTTGGATTGGTTCTAAAAGGGTTGCAGCGTTATTTTGAAGCAGAGGATGCCTTTGATAAGGTTATAGCCAATTATCCTGATAGTGAATGGGCAGAGCCGGCAAAGTTTCAAATTGCTTCCTGCCGCGCGGCGATGTCGCGTAGTCCTGAGTATGACCAGGGGGCAGCCGGGGAGGCAAAACAGAAATTTGAAGATTTTGTAAGAGAGCATCCGGATGCTGTGCTTTCTCAAGAGGCAGAGGCTAATATTGCTAGCCTCAATGAGAAGGAGGCTGAGGCATATTTTAATACCGCTAGGTTTTATGAAAAGCAAAAAGCTTCTAAAGCGGCAAAGATATACTATGAAAGCGTTATAAATAATTATCCAGAAAGCGTTTGGGCTGCAAAATCTTTAAGCGCATTACAAGGGATGGAGAAGAAAAGATGAAGGGATTTAGGATTTCTTTAGGGTTTTTAATTTTAGTGGTACTTTTAGCATCGGCTATGCTTTCCGGGTGCGGATATGCTACTCGCTCTATGATTTCAGATAAGTTTCAGACTATATATATAACCCCGTTTATTAATAAAGTGGATATTACAAATGAAGCAGATGCTGCCAATAAATATAGGATTTACCGCCCGATGATTGAGACTGATATTACCAAAACTGTGAACAACCGGTATCTATTTGATGGTAATCTTAAGCTTGTAGGTAAGGAATTAGCGGATTTAATCTTAAAAGGCGAGGTTGTGGAGTTTCGTAAGGAACCGTTGAGGTATTTGGATAATGACGAGGTAAGCGAATACCGCATAAACCTTACGGTAAATATAAGCCTTTGGGATGCAAAAGAGGATAAGCTTCTTTGGCAGGAGAAAGGTTTTACCGGAGATACTACTTTTTTTGTCTCCGGGGCCCAGGCTAAGCCTGAAAGCATAGCAGTTAATGATGCCCTTGAAGATTTAGCCCGAAGGATTGTTGAGCGGACAGTTGAAGAATGGTAAAGAGAAGATGGTTTATCTTTTTGTCGGACAGGATATCCCCGCTAAAGATGCGGCGTTAAAGCGCATCAAGGAAAAGTTCCTCCCCCCAAAGTTAATAGATTTTAATTTTGATATATTATATACCGATGAGATTTCTCTTGAAACTCTGCAGGAGAAGCTTCTCTTTTTGCCTGTTGGCGCGCCGAAGAGGGTAGTCTTAATAAGAAATGCTCAGGATTTAGAAGAGGAGCAAAAAAACTTTATATTACGTTGGGTTCTTAAAGGAAATAAAAATCTTCTTTTGATATTGGATTTCCCCCGGCAGAAAGAAAGTGCTAAATTTATAAATGCTTTAAATAAGAATGCACAGGTTATGCGTTTTAAAGAGAGCATTCCTTTAAATGCTTTTAACCTAAGCCGTCAAATAGAATATAGGTATACAGAGGGGGCTCTTAAAATACTGAAAAATCTTATAAAGGAGGGGGAGAAACCGGAGATGATTTTAGGGGCGTTGCGTTATTCTTTGCAGTTAAACACTTTAAACCCTTTGTTATTACGGCGTAGAATCAAACTCTTGTTAAATTGCGATATAGAAATAAAAACGGGTAGATTTAAGCCCGTTTTTGCTCTGGAAAAATTAGTAGTTAATTTATGCGCCCTTGTTTAATTTCTTCATCAGGCGGGATTTTTTTCTATTGGCTGTAGCAGGATGAATGGTACGTTTCTTTGCCGCTTTATCCAATTGAGAGAAAACACTGGCGAGTATTTTTTTTGCCTCTTCCGGATTTTTTGCAGAGATTAGGCCCTGAAATTTTTTGATTGTTTTTTTAAGCCCTTGCTTGATTTTTACGTTTTGTAGGCGTTTTTTTCTGTCAGAGCGTGTTTTCTTTATGGAAGTTTTTCTTCTAGGCATCTTATTCTCCTATTTTTATATTGCGATAATATTAACATAATAAAAACCGCATGTCAATAGATAAAGACCAATCTAATATTTCCTTAATAAAGTCTGCCGGGATAATAAGTTTTGCTACTTTTTTATCCAGAGTTTTAGGGTTGTTGCGTGATATTGTAATCGCCAAGCTCTTTGGGGTTTATCTTTATGCGCAGGCGTTTGTAATTGCGTTTAAGATACCTAATCTTTTTAGGGATTTTGTAGGAGAGGGCGCGACTAATGCAGCCTTTGTTCCTGTATTTAGCGAATATAGCCTTAAACGTTCCAGGGGAGAGTTTTGGGAGTTGGCTAATGTTGTGCTTAATATGCTACTGGTAGTACTTACGGCTATTACTATTATAGGGATAATATTTTCTCCGCTTATTGTGCGGGTTGTTGCTCCGGGATTTTTAGCTTCTATAGAGAAGTTTGCTTTAACTGTCAGGTTAAATCGGATTATATTTCCCTATATAATTTTAATTAGCCTCGCGGCATACTCTACGGCTATCTTAAATTCTCTTAAACATTTTTCTCTTCCGGCGTTTGCTCCTTGTCTACTTAATATATCCATAATTGTCTTTGCCTCATTGTTCGGGGAGGGGGTACGAGGACTTTCTTGCGGGATATTAGTAGGAGGCATACTGCAATTAGCAATACAGATACCGGTTCTTTATAAAAAAGGCTTTAGGCTTAAAATTCCCCGGACATTTAATCATCCTGGGGCAAAGGATATTGGCAGGTTGATGTTGCCGCGGTTGTTAAGTTCTTCTATTTATCAGTTGAATAATTTTGTGGACTCTATATTCGGATCTTTATCTTGGATTGTGGGTGAAGGAGGGGTTGCTGTCTTATATTTTTCTTATCGGTTGGTTCAATTTCCTTTAGGAGTATTTAGTAATGCAGTATCACAGGCGATACTGCCGACTTTTTCCAGGCAAGTAGCTACAAGCGATGATTCGGGGCTTAAGCGCACGCTCTCTTTTGGGATACGTTCAGTTTTTTTTGTGATGGTTCCTGCGGGTGTATTCTTTATGGTTTTAGCGTTGCCTTTAATTGAATTTTTCTTTTGTAGGGACAAGTTTGATAGTTATGCTGCACATCTTACTGCCCAGGCGCTTTTTTTCTATAGTATTGGTTTATGCGCTTATGGCGCAAATAAGGTTCTTCAGTCGTGTTTTTTTAGCCTTAAAGATACCCTAACCCCGGCAAAAGTTTCTGGTTTGGGCCTACTTTTGAATATAATTCTTAACTCTATATTTATGTTTCCTTTTAAGATATCCGGGATTGCCTTAGCTACTTCAATTTCCGGCATTATTGTTTTTCTAACCCTGTTTATATTAGCAAAAAGAAAGATAGGAGATTTTGGAGTTGGAGAGATTGGGAGCTCCTTTTTGCGTATTTTCGTTTCCGGGGCGGGGATGGGTGTTATCTGTTATTTATCGGTATATTTATCATCAAATAGGTTTTTAGGAATAATGATTTCATTAATAGCCGGATTTTTTTCTTATGTAGGGTTTTGCTTGATTTTTAAGGTTAAAGAACTGCGCCAGTTATTTAATTTAGCCAGAGGGTATGGATAATAAACTAAAATTTATTTTTTCTACGGCTCCGGATAAGACGGGTGTTTATCTTATGAGGGATTCCTTTGGCAAAGTTATCTATATCGGGAAAGCCAAATCCTTAAAAAAGAGGCTCTTAACCTACCTTGGTAGAGACCTTTCTCTTAAAACGCAGGCGATGCTTTCTAAGGTTTGTAAAGTTGATTTTAAATTATGCGCCAATGAAAGTATGGCTCTTCTTTTAGAGGCAGGCCTTGTGCATAAATACAAGCCTAAATATAATATAGCTCTTCGTGACGACAAGAGTTTTCCGGTGGTTAGAATTACTAACGAATGCTTTCCTTCGGTGCAGATTACTAGAAAAAGGGTAAATGACGGTTCTCTTTACTTTGGTCCTTACACAAATTCAAAGCTATTAAAAGAGGCGATGAAAACAATACGGAAGAATTTTCCCTATTTTGCCTCTAATCATAATTCTAAAGAGGCGCGTTTTGATCAAAGTATAGGTTTAGCTCCTTCTAAGGATATGCCGAGAAGAGAGTATTTAAGAAGGATAAATATTATATCCTTGATACTGCAGGGAAGGTTAGAGGATTTATTAAAAAAGATATCAAAAGAGATGCAGAAAAGGTCGGATAAAATGGATTTTGAGGAAGCAGCAAAGTTACGCGACCAGATAGCTGCTCTTAGGGTAATTAACTCTAATAATGTTACGGGTGTTGATTTTCGCTTTAAAGGCCTGGAAGCGCTTAAGAGGATATTAAAATTAAAGAGGCTTCCTTTACGCATAGAAGCATTTGATGTCTCTAATATATCAGGCAAAGAAGCAAGTGGGTCTATGGTGAGTTTTTATTCCGGCCGTCCAGATAAAACGAATTACCGCAGGTTTCGTATTAAGGGCGTAAGTGGAGTTAATGATTACCTTATGCTAAGGGAGGTTGTAAGAAGAAGGTATTTACGGTTATTAAAATATAGTATTCCCTTGCCTGATTTAATTATTATTGATGGGGGTAAGGGGCATCTTCAGTCTGCACAAAGAGAGCTTGAGCTTTTAGGTTTAGATATCCCTATGCTTAGTATTGCCAAAGAAAGAGAAAATGTGTATATTAAAGGCAGAAGAAGATATATAAGGTTAAACCGGTATCCTTTTGCGTTAAATTTGATTCGCAGAATAAGGGATGAGGCGCATAGGTTTGCCATAGCCTATCACCATTTATTGCGTAGAAAGGCAGTTATAAAGAGATGACTCCTTTTGCCAGGAGAGTTTACAGGGTAGTATCTAGGATACCTTTAGGCCAAGTCCGCACATACGGGTGGGTGGCGAATAAGGCAGGATCTCCGGGCGCTTATAGGGCCGTAGGGACATTATTAAAAAAGAACCCTTGGCCGTTTATCATACCTTGTCATAGGGTGATAAAAAGCAATAATATTCTTGGGAACTATGCCTTTGGCAAGAGGGCTAAAAAAAGGCTACTTAGAGTTGAAGCAGAGATTTTAAAATGCTTAAAAAGTAAAGATTTAAAAAAAAGCAAAAACATTTTATCTACTCTAAAACCTAAGAAGATGCTATAATCAGTTTAAACGGAGGGGATATGGATATTAAATTATTATTAAAAGACATGGTTGAGAAAGCGGCCTCTGATTTATTCTTTCGTGCCGGGGGCTACCCGCGCCTGCGCATAGACGGTAGACTGGTTATTGCAGGGGATAGATTGCTTACTGTAGATGATGTAACTGAGGCTACTGAGGCGTTGACTAATTCAAAACAGAGGGATGATTTTAATAACAATCTTGATATTGATTTTACGATTTATATAAAAGAACTTGATACTCGTTTTAGAGTTAGTTTATTCTTGCAGAGGAACTGGCCTTCTTTGGTTATAAGAAGGGTAAACAAAGTTACCCAGAGTTTTAAGGATTTAAATCTGCCGTCCGAAGTATTGGAGAAACTCTCTATGGACAGAGGCGGTCTGGTGCTTTTAACCGGTAGTATGGGCAGTGGCAAATCTACTACTATAGCCAGCATGGTAGAGTATATTAATGCAAACAGCAGAAAGCACATTTTAACCATTGAGAATCCGATAGAGTTTGTTTTTCAGGATAAAGAGTCGTTGATTAATCAGCGCGAAGTTTCGTTGGATGTCCGTTCTTACCAAAATGCCTTACGCGCGTTTACATTGCAGTCTCCGGATGTCCTATTTATAGGCAATATCAGGGATTTAGAGACGATGTCAAGTGCTATGACTGCCGCTGAAACCGGGGTGTTGGTTTTAAGCACGCTTCATACCATAAATGCCGCGCAGAGCGTAGAGAGGATTATCAATTTTTTTCCGCCTTATCAACATCAGGAAGTCCGTAATCAGCTATCTTCAATACTTAAAGGCATAATATCTTTAAGGTTGCTTCCTTTAAAAGAAGGAGGAGGGCGCGTCCCTGCTTATGAAATTATGCTGCTTACGCCTACGATAAGCAGGCTTATTCGGGAAGGAAAGTTTTGGGAGATCCCCCAATTTATTGAAGACGGGAATATCTTCGGCATGCAGTCTTTCAATCAATCTTTAGTCAAGCTGGTAAAAGAGGGAAAGGTAAGCGAAAATGTTGCTGCGGAATTTTCGGATAATAAGGAAGAGTTTTCTCTTTCTTTAAAAGGCATCAAGAAATCTTAAGAGATAATTAAGTTCTAAGGAGAATTAGTTTATGATAGAAGATCTAAGTTCAAAACTTGCCGGTATTGAAGCTACTCTACTTCAACTAAGAGGTTATCTTTGACATTGATAAAAAGAAAGGTTCTATCGTAAGGTTATCCGAGAAGATGTCTTCTGCGGGTTTTTGGCAGGATTCCGAGGGGTCCACAAAGGTAGTAAGGGAGCTTAAAGAGTTAAGAAGTATCGTTGAGCCGTGGGATTTAGCGGCAAAGAAGTATAAGGAGCTTAAGGATTTATTGTTCGTTACTACCCTCAAAGACGGCGATTTATTACACAACTTAGAACAAGAGACAAATAGGCTTGCAGCAGAACTTGAAGGACTTGAGTTTAAGACGCTTCTTTCGGGAGAGTTTGATTCCGGAAATGCCATATTAAGCATTAATGCCGGAGCCGGTGGGACTGAGTCCTGTGATTGGGCAGGGATGCTTTTAAGGTTATATACACGCTTTGCAGAAAGGCGTGGGTATAATATTGAAACAACGGACATACTTTACGGAGAAGAAGCAGGGATAAAGAACGTTACATTATTAATTGAAGGCCCCTATGCGTATGGTTACCTGAAGCCCGAGAGTGGTGTTCACCGTTTAGTAAGGATATCCCCTTTTGATACTAATAAGCGCAGGCATACCTCTTTTGCTTCTATTGATGTTATCCCGCAGATAAAGGAAGATACAGATATAGGGTTAAGGGAAAAAGATTTACGTATTGATGTTTATCGTTCAAAAGGAGCAGGGGGGCAAAGCGTAAATACTACCGACTCCGCAGTCCGCATTACGCATATACCTACAGGGATAGTTGTTCAGTGCCAGAATGAGCGTTCCCAGCATCAGAATAAAGAGATGGCTTTTAAGATTTTAAAATCGCGCATCTATGAATTAGAGAGGAGTAAAAAAGAAGAAGAATTGTTAAAAGAATATGCCGGTGGGAAAAAAAGGATTGAATTCGGTAGCCAGATACGCTCTTATGTAATGCACCCTTATAGTATGGTTAAAGACCACCGCACGGATTTTCAAACAGCAGACGTAGATAAGGTTATGGACGGAGAGATAGATAAGTTTATTGAGGCGTATCTAAGATATAAAAAATTATTTGAGTTAAACCAGAGGCAGAAATAAAAAAGGATAAAGCATGTTTGGTTTTATTAAGAAGTTAATTTTAAATAGCAAGCAGAGAGTGATAAATAAAAATGCTCCGGGAGTAAATATATTCCTTCATTCAGACATGCCGCAGCCTTCTATGGCAAAGATGGCGGATGTAGCGGGCTTAATCCATAAGATAAATAGCCTAGAAAAAGATATTAAACTCCTAACCGATGCGCAGCTTAGAGAGAAGACCTTGTATTTTAAAGAGAAGATAAAAGGTAAATCTTTAATTTTTGCCCCTCGGATAGAAGAATTGCGAGTATTAATGTCTGAAGTAGCTATCCCCGAAGAGAAGGAGAAGATAAGGGAGAAAATCAAGTTTGTGCGTAATAAGATTTTTGAAGGGGTACTTCCTGAGGCTTTTGCTGTTGTAAGGGAGGCATCTTTAAGGAGGATAGGCTTAAGGCACTTTGATTCTCAGATTGCCGGTGGGATTATACTTCATGAAGGTAAGATAGCTGAGATGGCAACAGGTGAAGGAAAGACTTTAGTAGCTACTCTGCCTGCTTATCTTAATGCGCTTCTGGGTAAAGGGGTGCATATAGTTACGGTTAACGATTATCTTGCTAAAAGGGACCGCGAATGGATGGGTCCTATTTATGAGTTCTTAGGCCTTACTGTTGGAGCAATCCAGCATGAGATGTCTGATGAGGAGAGAAGGCTTGCCTATGCTTGCGATATTACCTACGGGACGAATAATGAGTTTGGCTTTGATTATCTGCGCGACAATATGAAGTATTCTTTGGAAGATTTAGTCCAGAGGCCGTTTTATTATGCTATTGTAGATGAGGTTGATTCTATTCTGATAGATGAAGCGCGCACCCCGCTTATAATCTCAGGCCCGGCGGAGGAATCTACTGAAAAATACTATAAGGCTTACCAATTCTCCTTGCAATTAAAAGGTAAGAGAGTTACGGAAAGAGATGAGATAGATGCTAAGTACAAAGGGATAGATTTAGGAGAGGGTTTTGATTATATTGCTGATGAGAAAGCGCATACAATAGCGCTTACCGAGTCAGGAGAGGTAAGGGCAGCTAAACTGTGGGGCGTTGAAAGCCTGCATAGCATTGAGACGATAGATTATAGGCATCATACCATAGCGGCTTTAAGGGCTAAGGAGTTTTATTTTCGGGATGTAGATTATGTATTAAAAGACGGAGAGGTTATTATTGTTGATGAGTTTACCGGAAGGATGATGCCGGGGAGGCGTTGGTCTGATGGCCTCCATCAGGCAGTTGAGGCAAAAGAGGGGGTTAAGATAGAGAGGGAAAATCAGACCTTAGCAACTGTAACTTTTCAGAATTATTTTAGGATGTATGAAAAACTCTCTGGTATGACCGGGACGGCTTTTACTGAGGCAAATGAGTTTAAAAATATATACCAGTTAGATGTGGTAGTTATCCCTACAAATAAGCCTTTAATCCGCAAGAACTACCCTGATCGGATTTATAAGACTGAAGAAGAGAAATTCTCTGCGGTAGTTGAAGAGATAGCCCAATTGTACGATTCAGGCAAGCCGGTATTAGTAGGAACGATATCAATAGATAAATCTGAAAAGCTTTCAGAGATGCTCAAGGTCCGTGGGATAGCGCATCAGGTGCTTAATGCCAAGTATCATGAGTTGGAAGCGCAGATAGTTGCTCAGGCAGGAAGATTTAAGGCGGTTACCATTGCAACTAATATGGCTGGCCGCGGGACAGATATATTGTTAGGGGGCAATCCTGAGTTTATGGCTAAGAGTTTAGCCCGTCAGAAATTAGACCTTGAGGATAGCAATTACCAAGAAGAATACAGAAAGATATTAGAGAGATATAAAGAAGCAACAAGGCAGGAGCATGAAAAAATAGTAGGGCTTGGGGGGTTGCATATTTTAGGCACGGAGAGGCATGAGGCGCGCAGGATTGATAATCAGCTACGCGGAAGAAGTGGTAGGCAGGGAGACCCGGGGTCATCGCGCTTTTATGTCTCTTTAAAAGATGATTTAATGCGGCTGTTTGGCTCTGAGAGGTTAATAGGGATGATGGATAAATTTGGGCTTGAAGAGGGACAAGTTATTGAACACCCTTGGGTAAGCCGCTCTATTGAAATCGCTCAGAGGCGCGTAGAGCAGCATAATTTTGAGATAAGAAAACAGCTCCTAGAGTATGATAATGTAATGAATAAACAAAGGGAGATAATTTATTCTCAGCGCAGAGAGATACTCGAGGGTATATCCTTAAAAGAAGAGATAACAGAAATATTAAAGAGTTCTGTTGAAGGTTTAATAGACCTTAATCTTTCTTTAGACAAGGAGATAAACTTAAGTGGATTATTAACCGAGTTAAAGTTAAGGTTTGGACTTGAATTGCTTGAAGAGGATGTTGCGCAGTTATCTATAGCCAAAGAAGAGGTTTTAAAAAATAACCTCTATAATAGAGTATTGAATATTTATGAAGAAAAAGAAAGGGTTATGGGTAGTGGTTTATTGCGTCACTTAGAGCGCATGGTCTTTTTACAGATCATAGATAGTAAGTGGAAGGACCATTTATTTGCCATGGATAGTTTATGCGAGGGGATAGGATTAAGGGCCTATGGCCAGCGTGACCCGCTTATAGAATATAAAAATGAAGCGTTTAGCATGTTTAAAGAGATGGTCGCAGGTATTGAGAGCCAAGCTGTAGAGCTTATATTTAAATTAGAGGCTAAGGGGACAGAGAGGTTAAGTGGAGTTTTTAATTCTCTCTCCCAAAAACTCATACGCCTTGAAAACGCTCAATTGCAGCGCCAAGGCTTTTCTAAAGGTGAAAGCGCGGGCTTTAATAATGAGAAGGGGCTTCCTTTAAATCTGACCGTAAAGTCATCTTCCTCTAAGACAGGCCGCAATGATCCGTGCCCTTGCGGCTCCGGAAAGAAGTATAAAAAATGTTGCGGAAGATAATAGGTTCTTCTATCTTTGCCGGTATTTTTTCCGGGGTTCTCTTAGCCCTGCCTTTTAATAACGGTAATTTATGGTTTTTTTCGTGGTTTGCTCTTGTTCCTATTCTTCTTAAAACTAATAACAAAAGATTAAAACAAATAGTTAAGTTATTTTTCGTAAGCGGGATAACTTTTTGGGGCCTTGTTATTTATTGGCTTGCCAATGTTACCTTATTAGGGGTAATAGTATTATCCTTATACCTCTCTTTATATTTTATTCTATTCGGCCTGTTTCTTTATTATAATATTAAATCTTTTAAATCAGGGTTGCTTATCTTTGCCCCTTCGGCTTGGGTTTTGCTTGAATATGCACGCAGCCATATTTTTACGGGGTTTCCTTGGGCTTTGTTAGGCTATTCACAGTATCTTAATTTACCCTTAGTGCAGATTGCGGATATTTTTGGCATCTGGGGAGTTTCCTTTTTTTTAATTTTTTCAAATGTTGCGATAGCAGAGATACTGCAGTTTAAGAAAAAGAATTTGTTTTTAAGTTTGAAAATAACTTTAGCCGTTATTACCGCGGTAGTCTTTTTAGTCTTATTCTATGGTTTTTACCGCCTATCTTTTTTAAAAAATATAGAGCCTCTTAAGAAGATAAATATTTCTGTTATTCAACCTAACATCTCCCAAAGATTAAAATGGGACCCGGCAGCACGGAATTTTATAATGCAAAGATGTTTTGAACTTACAGATGAGGCAGTTTTGAAAGATCCTGAGTTAATTATCTGGCCTGAGGCTGCGCTCCCGGTTGTCTTAGAAGAAGAGCCGGTATATTATCAAAGTCTTAAGGGTTATGTAAATACAATCAAAAAAAACCTTATTTTTGGTGCGGTTACTCAGAGGAGAGGACTTTACTATAATAGTGCTTTGTTATTATCAGAGAAAGGAGAGTTAATAAGTCAGTATGATAAATTGCATTTAGTCCCTTTTGGTGAATTTGTCCCGTTTAGGAGGGTTGTAAAGGTTTTGGATAAAATTGCCCCGATAGGGGATATATCTAAAGGCAAGGATTATACCATCTTTACCGTTTTGGAAGATTTTGGAGTTTTAATCTGTTTTGAGGATGTCTTTCCTGGGTTAGCGAGAAACTTTGTAAGATACGGAGCTAAATTCTTGGTGAATATAACTAATGATGCATGGTTTGGCAAGACTCCTGAAGCTTATCAACATCTCTCTGCCTCTGTCTTAAGGGCAATTGAGAACAGGGTGAATGTTGTTCGTTCTGCTAATACCGGCATCTCTGCTTTTATATCCCCGATGGGTAAAATCTTTGATTCGGTAAAAGCAAGCAATAAAGAGGCTTTATTTGTTCCAGGGCATAAGTCAGCCGTTATACAAATCTTAAACCTACCTAAGACATTTTATAACCTATACGGAGATTTTTTGCCTGTTTTTTGTTTATTGTATATTCTTTTATCCGTTATCTTTAGGGGTAGATTTTTCGGCCGTTAATTGTCCGGCTCCATATGTATTATAATATCGGTTACCTGCGGCATGTATTTTTTTATGGAGTTTTCGACCATATAGCTTATTTTATGCGCAGTACCCATATCCATATTTTTATCCACCTGTACATGTAAATCAAGATAAACCTCATTTGGCCTACCGCGCGAGCGTATTTTATGACAAGATTTAACTCCGGGGGTTTTTAAGACTATATCTTTGATTTGCTTTATGTCCGATATAGGGGAAGTATCGCAGAGTATCGCTGAACTCTTACGCGCTATTTTATAACCGGAATAGATAATATAAGAGGATATTATTATTGAGGTGATAGGGTCTAAGATAGGAAATCCAAGCTTTACTGCGATAAGTGCTAATATAACTGAGAAAGAGGTAAATATATCGGCTTGTGTATGCATGGCATCAGAGATAAGTATATCGCTATTTAATTGGAGGCCCATTTTGTTTTCATAGCGCATTACTAGGTAATTTATAATTATGGTAGCGGCCATTACAATAAAACTTAAAACATTGATTTGGGGGGTAATGTTATTTGAAAAGCGCCTTAGACTCTCTTGTATGATGCTCAGCGCTACTAAAAAAAGAAGAAAGGCAATCCCTAAGGAGAAAAATGTTTCGTATTTTCTATGTCCATAAGGATGATCCTCGTCCCTTGTCTTAAAGGCAAAATATATGCCGATAAGTCCTATTATGTTGGATGTTCCATCAGAGAAAGAGTGTAACCCGTCTGCAGTCATGCTTGATGAGCGTGAGATTATACCAAAAAAAGCTTTTATTAAAGCTACAAGCCAGTTCAGAGCCAATACAATGATTAAAACCCGCTTTATCTGTCCATAGTCTTTATTTTTTGTTTGCATGCTAATATTGTAAGGCTTAACTTGGCCTTTGCAAGCTATTTTAACTTTCTATATGCATCTACAGGTAAACTAAGAATAAAGCTGTTGACAGTATTTTGAAGGCTAATATAATGAGGCATCCATAAGATAAATAAAATGTTTTATTATATCCTTATATTTATTCTATTTTTTTTAAGCCCCTTATCTGCCGCAGAGTCTTTAGTAGCAGAAAAATTAGGCCAATTTAATGAAGGAGAACGCGTCCTTATACTCGCTCCTCATCCGGATGATGAGGTTATTGGCTGCGCAGGGGTTATTCAAGAGGCTCTTGCTTCAGGGGCTAGGGTCAAAATAGTTTATCTGACTAATGGCGAACATAACCAGTTTGGCTTTATTGTATATAAGAAGAGGATTGTTTTTAAGCAAAAAGAGTTTATAGCCTTAGGCGAGGTTCGTAGGCAAGAGGCTATTGAGGCGATGAGTCTTCTAGGGGTAGATAAAGATGATCTTATATTCTTAGGATATCCGGATTTTGGCACCTTTAGCATCTTTGCAAGGTATTGGGATACGGATAAGCCTTATTATTCTCTTATGACTAGGATAGCTAATGTGCCTTATAAGAGTAGTTTTTCTTTTGGCTCTCCTTATGTGGGGGAGAGTATTATCGCAGATTTAAAAAAAATAATATTAGATTATCAACCGCAAAAAATTTTTGTCTCTCACCCTGCGGATGTTAATCTTGACCACAAGTCTTTTTATCTTTTTTTACAGATAGCGCTTGCTGACTTAAGAAGCAAAATTCAGCAACCGGTAGTCTACCCGTATTTAATACACCATGTTGGTTGGCCTCTGCCAAGGCATTATCATCCGAAATTATCTTTAACTCCTCCGGAAGGGCTTTCGGATTCGCAGATAGGGTGGCTTGAGTTTGTTTTATCTCCTGAACAGCTTGAAAAAAAGAGGCAGGCGGTACTTACTTATAAAAGCCAGACGATGTCGAGCGCTTTTTATCTTTTATCCTTTGCGCGCAAGAATGAATTATTTGGTGATTATCCTCCTATTTTTTTGAATAATCAGTCTAAAGACAAGAAGGTATCTTATTTTGGGTTTTTAAAAATGTTTTTGGATACAAGTTTTGAGCTTAAAGAAAAAGGGGAGGGTAAGTTTTTTGAAGAAGGAGAAAGGGTTAGTTACGCCCTTTTAGATAAAAGTTTAGTTATTAAGGTTGAAAAACCTAAACATATAGTCCGCAGATTTTCTACGGTTTTTTACATATTCGGTTATAATTATAAGAGCCAGTTTAGCCTTATGCCTAAGGTACGTATCCTGACAAAATACAACAGATTTAAAGCCTTTGATGGTAAAAAACAGACTTCTTTAAAAGGCGCTTCTTTGGAATTAGAGCCGACAGCATTGAAATTAAAGATACCCCTTGCCTCCTTAGGCTCCCCCGATTTCATATTTGTTTCGGTAAGGGCATATATAGGGAAAGAAGAAGAGAATGGCAGTTCTATTTATACAACGGGTTTTAGGAGGATTGATATAAATTAACAAGGAGGGGGCATGTTTGAATTAAAATTGATAAGGATTAATAAACCTGAAGATGTAAATATAATTATAGGACAGAGCCATTTTATCAAGACTCTGGAGGATCTTCATGAGGCGTTAGTTAATAGTTTGCCGGGGATAGAGTTTGGAGTTGCTTTTGCCGAAGCTAGCGGAGCTTGCAAGATAAGGGTTGAAGGGAACAGTTGGGCTCTTAAAGAACTTGCTGCAGAGAATTGTCTTAATATAGGCGCAGGGCATTCTTTTATTATCTTGCTTAAGAATGCTTTCCCTATAAATGTCCTTAATGCTATTAAGATTGTCCCTGAGGTATGTTCTATATATTGCGCAACTGCCAATATGGTGGAAGTGGTTGTAGTTATATCGGAATTAGGCCGTGGGGTTATAGGAGTTATAGATGGGCAGTCGCCTAAAGAGATAGAAGGCGAGGCAGATATATCTTGGCGAAAGAATTTCTTGCGTAAAATAGGCTATAAGTTATAATTAATATTGTAAGCAAAAGTTTCTTTTGTTATAATGCGTAGATAAATGGATTTTAAAAAGATAAAAAAGACCTTCAGCCGGTTTTTAGGATGGATAGGGTTAAATATAAGTTCTTTGATAGTTAAGATCATCCCGCCTAAGTCTTTGTACGGGTTTGCTCGGGTAGTAAGTTTTTTAGCCTATACCTTTGCAAGGAGGCAGAAACAGATTGCTTTTGATAGTTTAAGGATTGCCTTTGGCAAAAAGAAGAATGATAAGGAATTAGGTAGTATAGTAAGAGAGTGTTTTGACTATATAGCTAAATCAGCGGTAGAGCTTATGTTTTTGATGGATAATCCACACCTTTTGAAGGAGAGGGTTTTTATAGCAGGGAAAGAAAATTTAGATAAGGCTTTGTCTTTAGGCAAAGGCGTGATATTGGTGAGCGCCCATTTTGGCAATTTCCCGTTATTGTTAGGTGCCCTTGCTGTTAAGGGCTATAAAGTTGGCGGGATTATGCGCCCCATGAGGGATCCTAGGGTAGAGAAGATTTTTTTAAAGAAACGCGATAAGTTTGGGGTTAAAACTATATATAGCCAACCAAGAAATACTTGTGTTAATAATACAATACAGGCCTTGCGTAGCAATGAGATAGTATTTATACCCATTGATCAGAACTTTGGGACTGGAGGGGTATTTGTAAACTTTTTCGGCAAAAAAGCCGCTACGGCAACTGGGCCGATAGTATTTGCTCAACGCACTAAAGCAGCTTTAGTCCCTTGTTTTATCTTACGACAAAAAGATGATCGGCATAAAATAATATTTGAACCGGCTATTGATTTACAGGTATCTTCTAACTCAGAAGATACAATCCTGATAAACATACAGAGGCTTACCGATATAATAGAAAGATACATATGTAATTATCCTGCGGAGTGGGGATGGATTCACCGTAGATGGAAGAGCCAACCAAGTTAAAGAGGAGGTGTGAAATGGCAGAAGAGATTAAGAAAGAGGAGAAGAGTTGTTGTGCTCAAGGCAAGAAAGTCCTTTCTACTATTTTAAAAGTTCTTCTTGGTATAGTCTTTCTAGCTTTAGGAGCTATATCTATTTTAAGATGGTGGAAACTACTTTTGATTATTGTTAAAGGTTGTATCGGCCTGTTCTTGATTTTAGCAGGTGTAATAACTTTAGCTATAGCAAAAGAATAAAGCAGGGTCTTAGTTCAAAAAAAGAGGGGCAAGGCAACAACGCTTGCTCCTTTTTATTTACTTTTGGTTATTTTTAGGGTATAATTATTCCTCAATTAATAAAAAAGGAGAGAGGAATGGAGTCGATACTAAAAAAAGAGATAAACTGTAGTAGGGTTGTTTTAAGGGTAATTGCGGTTATGTTTTTTATAGCCACGATAACCTTAGGGGCATATGTGCGCATTCCGCTTCCCTTTACCCCCGTGCCGTTAACCTTACAGACATTTTTTGTTTTACTTTCTTCTGCTTTTTTAGGAATTAAGCTTGGGTTATTTACCCAATTTTTTTATATTTTTCTAGGTTTAATCGGCATCCCTGTTTTTACCGGGGAATTTTCAGGGGCACTTTATTTACTTGGGCCTACTGCAGGGTATTTATTGGGGTTTATCTTTGCTACAATATTTATTCCTAACCTTTTAAACCGCTTAAGGGCAAGTTTTCTTTTAGTAATATTGGTATTCTCTTTAGCAAGTATTTTGATTCTTTTATTCGGGGTTATTTGGTTAAAAATATCCCTAAGTTTATCTTGGGCAAGTTCTTTCCTTATAGGTTTTGCCCCTTTTATCCCTGGGGATTTAGTTAAATCAATTATAGCCTCTCTTTTATTTTGCCGGTTAAAACCGCGAGTAGGCCAAATCCTATAAATAGCCTTAGAATTTAATTTATGGTAATAAAATCAATGAAGGGCAAGACAGTAAAATTTGGAGTTCTTTTATCTATAGCTTTTTTTATATGGTTATTCTCTAACAGAATAGGGATGAACCAGCAGCAGGCTCTCTCTGCGGCAATATTCTCTCTGTCTATTTTAGGGACTTTATTCTTCTGGGATTTTCGTTTAAGTTTTGCCTTCATCGGCACAGCCATACTCCTAATAACAAAGACAACAGATATAACGCATGTTTTAGAGTTCTCCTCTTTAGAGGTGATTTTATTTCTTATTGGTATGATGGTAATTATAGGCAGATTGAAAGAAGCAGGTGTTTTTGCTTGGTTAGTTAGTGTTATTTTGAGGATCCCGAGTTTAACCGGGAGGAGGTTTGTTTTTATTGTAGCGGTTCTTTCAGGCATATTCGCAGGGTTGATTAATGAAGTAACCTCTATAATATTTATGGCAGCGGCGGTCTTGGAGGTCTGTGATTATTTTGAGGTTGATCCGGTTCCATTTGTGATAATTTCAGTTTTAGCAACAAATATCGGTTCTGCGGCCACCGTATTAGGTAATCCGATAGGTATTCTTATTGCTAGTAAATCCGGACTTACCTTTGAAGATTTCATGGTTAAAGCTTTGCCTGTTGCTGTTGTTTGTCTCTTGGTTACGGTAGGGATTTGTATCTTCTGGTATAAAAAATCAATAGCCTCATTGAGTAGGAATATAAAAGAGTTGGGAGCTAATGAAATATTGACTAAGCTTATATCTGTTCCCGCAGACCGTAAATTAAAGATTAACATAGCGATATTCTTTATAACCCTTATTTTTATAGCCCTTCATCACCGCATAGAAGTATTTTTAGGCTTAGATCCTAATACTGTACTTTTAGCTGTTCCGCTTATATCTAGTGGTTTGATTATGATTTGGAAGAGAAGCAAAGCAAGGAAATATATAGAAAAGGATGTAGAGTGGTGGACGCTGCTCTTTTTTATTCTATTATTCGTTCAAGCCGGAACCTTAAAGTATACAGGAACCACTGTTTTTATCGCTGATAAACTTATTCGTTTAACAGGGGATAATTTATGTTTCTTGACTAGCCTTGTGCTTTGGATTAGTACGATAGGTTCTAGTATGCTTGATAATGTAGTCTTAGTAGTTACTTTTATTCCTGTTTTACAGGGATTTCAGACGTTAAACATTGTGACGCATTCTTTGTGGTGGGCGCTTCTTTTTGGCGGGTGTTTAGGGGGGAATATTACCTTGATTGGTTCTACCGCAAATATCGTTGCTTTGGGTATATTAGAAAAAGAAAGAAATATACGCATAACATTTTTTAATTGGTTTAGGATAGGGTTAAGCGTAGGATTGGTAACTACTTGTATTGTTTGGGTTATCCTTATCCTTGTTCCTATCTACAGATAAAAGAAGATGAGTGTAGGGGTAGGTTTTAAAAATATAATATTTTTTATTTGTATTGTACCTTTTTTTGCTGGATGTGTATTGGTGAATAAGTCGGTAGGGCTTATGGATGGTTTTTTAAATAATTCTTCTTTTCCTGTTTATTCCGGGCCTAAGGTAAAGATAACAGTAGCAGACTTTGAGGTTATAACTGCAAAGGCTACCAGTGATATTAGCTTAGGTTTAAAGGAAGTTTTGATAGCAGGGCTTTTAAAGAGCGGGCGCTTTGATTTGAGCGCTATACCAAAAGATGAAGATGTAAAACCTTTGGGATTAGTTATTGCTACAAGGTTATTGGATTTTGAGCCATACGGGTCAGGGGGTAAGGCAGGGGTTGGAGGAGGGGGTAGTGCTTCAAGTGGGTCTTTACCTAGTCTTTTTGGGCCAAGTATAAATAGGTCATATATATCATTAGATATTCGCATAGTGGATTCTGCTACTTCTAAGGTTTTGTTTTCAGAGCGTATAAGTGCTCAAGTAGCAGGAGACTATAGTCCTGAGGAAGAGCCCTTGAAGAAAAGGGAGATGGGGCGTGGTTTATCTATATATGCAGGGACTTCTATGGGAGAAGCCATTAATAAGTGTATCTTTCAGGCTGTAGAAAGGATTATTCATAAGATTCCATTAGAATACTATAAGGGAGGGTAGAGAAATGGGGAAGCGCAAACGCAGGGGAAAGCTTAACTGGCGTTCTAAAAAGGCTAATAAAGGAAGAAGACCTAACTTAGGGTAAGGTAAGAGTCGATTCTTTATGCAAGCACTTGCCCTTATTTCTGGTGGGTTGGATAGCTTACTTGCCGCAAGGATTATTAAAGAGCAGGGCATAGGTATTATCCCCGTGAATTTCAATATGCCTTTTTATCAGGAGAGCCTAAATAAAAATACCGATGAAGGTTTGCCTAAACTTGTTAACGATTCTTTAAATGAGAATCTTTCGGTCTTTGATATAAAAGAAGAATACCTTAATCTTATCTTAAATTCTACTTATGGTTTTGGTTCACAGATGAATCCTTGTATTGATTGTAAGATACTTATGTTAAGCAAGGCCCGGGAATTAATGCTTAAATTAGGTGCGCAATTTATTATAACCGGTGAAGTATTAGGCCAGCGTCCCATGTCTCAACATAAACGCGCGCTTAGTTTGATTGAAGAGAAGAGTGCGTTAAAAGGGTTTTTGCTTAGGCCGCTCTCAGCAAGACTTCTTGATCCTACTGTCCCCGAAGATAAAGGTTGGGTTAATCGTAATAAGCTCTTGGGGTTATCTGGGCGTTCCCGCAAGGAGCAAATTACGCTTGCTAAAGATTTTAAAATTAAAGATTATCCTAATGCCTCAGGAGGCTGTCTTTTAACCGACCCTCAATATTCAAGAAGACTTGTTGACCTTATCTCTCATGAAGGGTTAAGTTTAAGAAGTATAAGATTATTGAAATTTGGCAGGCATTTTAGAATTGGTAGGAACTTAAAATTGATAGTAGGGCGGAATGAAAAAGAAAATAAGTTTTTAGAAGCGGCTACCCAAGACGGAGATTATCTTTTAATGCCCGAAGAAGATATTGCAGGCCCGGTATCTTTAGGCATCGGAGATTTTAATAAAGAGAGATTAACCTTTGCTGCCTCTATAGCCTGTCGTTATTTTGATTTAACTTCAAAAGAGGCTAAAGTAGTTTTCAGGCGCTTCCCTGAGAAGGAGAGGGTGTTTATAAATTCTTCTCCCTTAGAAGATGCCCGGATAAAAGAATTGATGTTGTAGGTTTCTTATAAAATGATAGATGAAGGAAGCCTCTTTTTATAAAAAATTATCCGATACTTTAATTCAATGTAATTTATGCTCTCATCAATGTAGTATAAAGGAAGGTTGTTTTGGTTTATGCGGGGTTCGGGAGAATAAGAGAGGCGTGCTTTATACTTATTCTTACGGCAATATAGCCGCGGTAAACGTTGATCCTGTAGAAAAGAAACCCTTGTATCATTTTTTACCCGGGTCAAAAACTTTTTCCTTTGCTTGCGCAGGGTGTAACTTTAAATGTGCTTTTTGTCAGAATTGGCAGATATCTCAAAACCCTTTTTTCTTAGGTATTAATTATTCAAAAAATATACTGTCTGCAGAGGATTTAGTTGAAGGAGCATTAAAGGAAGATTGCCGTAGCCTTTCTTATACCTATACTGAACCGACTATTTTTTTTGAGTATGCTTATGATGTAGCAAAGATAGCTAAGAAACATAAACTGCGCAATATTTTTGTGACTAATGGGTATATAAAAGAAGAGCCTCTTAGGAAAATAGTGCCTTATTTAGATGCTGTAAATATAGATTTAAAATTTTTTAAAGAAAACTCCTATAAGAAATTTTGCAATGCTTCCTTGTCGGCAGTTTTAAGTTCAATAGAGTTATTTAAAAGTTTATGTCTTTGGGTGGAGGTAACTACCTTAGTTATCCCAGGGGTTAATGACTCTAAAAAAGAGTTAAGGGGAATAGCAGATTTCATAGTTAGGACAGACCCTAATATTCCTTGGCATATATCTCGTTTTTATCCTAATTATCAGCTTGCTGGTTATCCTATTACTCTTGAAGAGAGATTAAAAGAGGCGCAAGGGATAGGGTTAGAGGCGGGAGTAAAGTTTGTTTATACCGGGAATGTCCATGGCTGGGGGGAAGATACTCTTTGCCCCTATTGTGGCAAGATATTAATTAAACGTGATGGATTTAGAATAGAGGAGTATAATATAGTTTCCGGTAGTTGCAAGTTTTGTCAGAAAGTTACCCCCGGAGTTTTTTCTTAGGTAGTATAATTATGAAGATAATAAATCCTCAAAAATGCATTGTTTTTTTTGATTTTGATAATACAATTGCTACATGCGATGTATTTGATAGCATGTTGCCGATGTTCTCGCGCGATAACCTTTGGGTAAAATTAGAAAAAGAATGGGAATCTGGTAAGATAGGTTCGCAGAAGTGCTTAAAGGATCAGTTAAGCGGGATGACTATTACCCGGGTATCTTTAAATAAATATTTATCCGAAGTAAAGCTTGACCCTTATTTTAGTAAGTTGGTAAAATTATTATCTTCAAAGAAAATTAAGTCTTTTGTATTAAGCGATAACTTTGATTATATTTTAAAACAGATCCTTCGTAATAATGGGATAAAAAATCTAAAGATTTATTCAAATAAATTGGTTTTTAAGGGTAACGAATTAATTCCTCTTTTCCCGTATCGGAATAGAAGATGTGATATTTGCGCGCACTGTAAGTCAAAAAATCTCTTGGCAAATATATCGCGCGATTCTATAATTATATATATAGGCGACGGCCGTTCGGATATTTGCCCGTCTAAGTATGCCGATATCGTCTTTGCCAAAGATAGTTTATTGAAGTATTTTAAGAAGAATAGACTTGCTTGTTTTGCTTATAGATCACTAAAGGATGTATATAATTATTTTAAAAGGAGCTTTGTATGACAAAAAAATTGATAGGTAAAAAGATTAAGCATAGTAAAAGGACAAACATGCCCGATGGTTTATTAAATTTAGAAGCTAAGTATTGTTCTTGGGGGGATACTGTCCACTATACGGATAAATTAAATGTCTTTAAATCCGCTAAGGGGAGTTTTCTTTATGATATTGACGGAGTTGAATATTTAGACCTACAGATGTGGTATTCTGCGGTTAATTTTGGCTATAGAAATAAGCGCTTAAATACCGCGCTTAAAAAACAAATTGATATTTTACCGCAGTTAGCCTGTCAATACCTGCATACAGAGAAGATAAGGTTAGCTGCTAAGATTGCTCAAAGAAATGAGTCTACCTTTAAAGAGAAAGGAAGAGTGCATTTTAATGTCGGAGGCTCTTCGGCTCTTGAGGATTCCCTTAAGTTAGTGAGGAATCATTCCGGCAGGAGCCTCTGCTTTGCTTTTATGGGAGGTTATCACGGAAGGACGCTTGCCGCAACCGCCATTACCTCAAGTTTTCGTTACCGTGAGCGTTTTGGGCATTTTGGAGAGAGGGCATTATTTATCCCGTATCCATATTGTTTTAGGTGTCCTTATGATAAGAAGAGGAATTCTTGCGGGCTTTATTGCTTAAAACAATTTGAGCGGCTCTTTGAGACTGAGTATCACTCAGTAATTAACAACAAAACAAAAAAATGCGAGTTTGCCGCTTTTTACGTTGAGGCGCTTCAGGGGACAGGAGGATATGTAATCCCTCCGCAGGATTATTTTTCGGGATTAAAAGATATACTGGACCGTTACGGTATTCTTTTAGTTGATGATGAGGTGCAGATGGGGTTTTTTAGGACAGGAAGATTGTGGGCGATTGAGCATTTCGGAATCACACCGGATATTATTGTTTTTGGCAAGGCTTTGACTAATGGCCTAAATCCTATATCCGGGGTATGGGCTAAAGAAAAATTAATCTCTCCTAAGGTATTCCCTCCGGGTTCTACTCATTCTACTTTTTCTTCCAATCCTCTTGGAACAAGAGTAGGATTAGAGGTTATGAAGCTGATAGAAGAATCTAATTTTAAGGAAGATATCCCTAAGAAGGGTAGGTATTTAGTAAACCGTTTTAAGAGTTTACAGAAAAAATACCCCCAAATAGGAGATGTTGATGGGTTAGGCCTTGCAATAAGGGTTGAGATGTGTGGCAAGGACGGTTATTCTCCGGATAAGGCGCTGACGGATAGAATAACTAATATCGGGTTAAGCGGCAAGCTTACCTCAGGGGGAAAAAGGCGTGGATTAATATTAGACGTAGGAGGATACTATAAAAATGTCTTTACCATAGCACCTTCCTTCTACATTACCCAAAAAGAGATGGATTTAGGTTGTGATTTATTTGAGGAAGCGCTCTCTAAGGCCTTAAAGAAGAGTTAATTTTGCCTTGCGTATCTTTTTATGAATATCGGCATACTGGATTTTGATGCTACCCTAACCAGTCAAAAGCGCCTCTTGTCAAAATATTCTCCCAAGGTAATAGACCTTAAAAGTTTTTCTTCCTCTGCTAGGCTTTGGATGAATAAGGATACCGCAGGGGCTATCCAGGATCGTATAAGAGAGCTAAGCGGTGGGATTAATTTTTTAGGCTCAGGGGACTTCCATCATATAAGCTCTCTTTTTACCGGACTAATTAATGAGCCTATCGTACTTATTGTTTTTGATTTTCACCCGGATTGGGATAAGCTTCCTCCTTCTATGGGGTGTGGTTCATGGGTCAGTTTTGCCTTAAGAAATAAAAATATTATTAAAACTATCTTAATCGGGGTTTCTTCGTCCGATATACAGTTTCCTTTTATTCAAAGCGGAAGCCTTAAATTATTAGAAAATAATAGGGTAGAGATTTATCCTTATAAAAGTAAACCTTCTTTTGTCTTTTTAAGAAGAGTTCCTCTTAATAAATCAATTAAACTAAAGAAAAGCGTAATTTCAACAAAGGTATTTTGGCATGAGCTTGCCGAAGAAAACCTAAGCTCTTTTTTCCTCTCTCTTATCTTAAGTCTCCCCACAAAAAAAACCTACATTTCTATAGATAAAGATTGTTTAAAAGACGATTATGCCCTTACTAATTGGGAGTCAGGGTTTTTTTCTTTAGATGAGCTTTTAACGATGATAAAATTGATAAAAGATAATTTAGATATAGTCGGAGTTGATATAACCGGGGA
Source organism: uncultured Planctomycetales bacterium (assembly GCA_964542785.1). Classification (GTDB taxonomy): domain Bacteria; phylum Omnitrophota; class Gorgyraeia; order Gygaellales; family Profunditerraquicolaceae; genus Sherwoodlollariibacterium. The sequence continues at coordinate 51,987 of CAZIUK010000002.1, read as the reverse complement.
CTACTCAAGGCCTGCCTACCGTAGTTTTTTAAAAAGTATTGCCTCTAGTTTTGACCATCCCTCTAACGTTAAGGCAGATAACCTGCAAGAGGAGAGGATAGGAGAACTAAATGAAGCTACTAATCTTAAGATCCTCTCGGTTTTAAAGCCCTAACCTTATTTGTATTTTTGAAAAAAAGTGAGTGCCTCCTTTGCCACTACTTTTCTTTCTTGATCAGCAATTATAATATGGTATGAGTTTTCCAATAATATAACTCGTTTGTCTCTTGAGCCTATACGGTCGTATATAAAAAATGAGTTCTTTGGGCTGGTGGTATCGTCATCTTTTGCCTGTAATATTTGAATCGGTGTTTTAATCTTTGGCAGCAACCTTGTTATATGCTTTGCTAAGAGCCGGTTCTGATACATACTAGAGACGGGTATTACTGGATACCCATAGAGGTGTACTTTGCTATAATCAAATAAGCCTGCGTTTTTATAGAATCCTGCTATCTTTTTCCTTAGCCTTTCATTTTTAATCCCATAAGGGTGCTCTTCTTTAAGATAAAGATAGTATTTAAGGGGTGTTTTGAATATAAGTGGCAAAAGAACCCTTGATTTAGGCGTATTCCATCCATCAAAAAAAAGGGTAGGAGAAAAGCAGTTAACCGCGCGGACTTTTTTAGGGAATTCGTAAGCCAAGAGAAGCCCTATAAGCGAACCAAATGATAGCCCGGCTACGTATATCTTATCAAAGGAGGGTAGATATTTTAAAAGCTCTTTTTTTATACCCGCATAAAAATCTTGCCACCGTAACCTCTTTAATACAGATAATGAGCGGTTATGTCCATACATCATAGGGCTTGCAACTGAAAATCCGTTTCTATTAAGTCGCGTTCCTATAGAGTACATTTCTCTTGCAGTCCCGGTTAACCCATGTATTAAAAAACAAAGGTTGTTGTCTCCTTCCATAAAAAAACCGGAATCAGGTATAGAGTCTATATTGCGCAAGTCTTCTTTAAGAGAAAAAATTATCATTATAACCTTTTTAATATTGTTATTATTTTATTTTGTTCGGCTTTATTTAAGAATGTGTTTGTGCTTAAAGTAATATGCCTTGCGGCTATGGATTTGGCGTTTGGGGAAGACTGCGGAGAGTAGAGTTTATCTAAATACCGGTAATCTGTGATTGCCCTAAGGTATATTCTGGATACCCCTAAACCCGATTCTTTAAAAAGTGCGAGTGCTTTTTTTTGCTTTGCCTCTTCTTCAAATATAATGGTTAGATAAGGGTAATTTGAGTAACTTACTGGTTTTTCCAAGATAAGCTTTATGCCACTAGTGCCAGAAATTTCTTCTATGTAATATTTTGCCTTTTCTCTCTGTTTGCCTATCTCTATTTTAATGCGTCTCCATTGCGTATGTCCGACCGATTTTCTTAAAGTTGATACCCTATGTAGTGGAAAGTCAGTAGTAAAGTATTCAATAGACGCCCGCTCTTGCTTATTCTGCGCTTCCCAGAATTTCTGCGGGAGTCTATAGGCAAACCAGAACAATTCCGGCCTGTAAAATGCCCAATAGCCAAAGAGCTCAAGTATTTTTAAAGATTCTGAGAGGTAATTATTTATTGATATCTCTTCAAAAACCTCTTGGGTTATGTCGGAAAAATTATCCTTGCATGTTATTGCTCCGCCTTCGTATATTGTTATACCCTTGCCGCGGCAGAGGCTATAAAAAGCAAAGTCGCCTATTGTCCCGGTAGGCCTCTTTTTATAACTTGCCCCTAGGCTTTGCGCGCAATCTTCAATTACAAATATCTTTTTATCTTTAGTTATATTCATAATCGGGTCAAGGTCAACCGGTATCCCGCCTAAGTGGGCTACTATTACCGCAAGTATATCGTTATTTTGAAGGCAGATATTATTTAGCCTTTCAAGGTTAAAATCAAAACCCTCGCTTGTTATATCGCAGACAGATACTTTTAATCCTGCTTTTTCTATCGCCAAGGGGACAAGGGGGCAGACAAAGGAAGGGATAATGACTGTTTTTTTACCGGATAATTTTTTTAGCGCCTGAAGTATTATATAAAGCGCCGCTGTTCCGGAGCAGGTGATATTTATGTGCTTTACCCCTAAAAAATCTTTAAAGTTATCTTCTAATGTTCCGCTTTTTTTATTTAAAAAAAGCGACAAGAGGTCTTTATATATATATGGAACCCCCGCGGTAGGGGGTATCTCTCTTATTATGCTCATTTTGTTGAATATTTTTATCTATTCTATGCTAAAATACCTCATAATGCAAGCAGCTTATTTATATTGGTTTTTAAGATGGATAAGATAAATCCGATAATTTATGATTCTATAAATAGAATCAATAAAAGTGATTGGGATAGTATCTTTAAAGATACTCCCGAAGGGTATGATTTTTATAAGGCTATTGAGGAAGCGGGTTTAAAAGAGTTTAAGCTTTATTATCTTCTTTTGTACGGGCAAGAAGGGTTAAGGTTGATCGCCCCTCTTTTTATCTCTGACTTTAATTTAGATATTGCCGTAGAAGGTTTTTTAAAAAAAGTTATTGTTTTTATACGTAAGTTATTCCCGCGTTTTATGATTATTAAGTCTCTCTTTTGCGGTTCTCCTTTTGGAGAAAGCGGTTTGATTGGTTTTAATCAGGCGGATAAAAATAGCTCTGCGGAGGTTAAAGAATTAGCCGATGCTTTGAAAAAGCTATCTAAAGAAAAAGGCGCTAAGCTTATTATATTTAAGGATTTTCCTCTTAATCTAGCTAAAAGGCTCCAAGTTCTTTTAAGGGAAGGGTTTTTTAAGGTAAATAGTTTTCCTTCCGCGGTAAATGAGGTTAAGTTTTCTTCTCTTGAAGATTACATTAAAAGTTTAGGCAAGGCCACCAGAAAGAGCCTAAGGCGTAAACTAAGAAGCGCTTATACTAAAGGCAGGATAGAGGTTAAAGAGGTGGCTTCTACCGAAGGTATTTTAAAAGAGGTCTTTAGTCTTTATCTAAATGCCTACCATCAGGGGAATACAAAGTTTGAGCGGCTTACAGAGGAGTTTTTTATAAGCGTAAGCAGGAACATGCAACCGTATTTTAAAATCTTTCTTTATTATGTTGACGGGAGGTTGGGAGCGTTTAATCTCTGCTTTGTTTATAAGGATTTACTCATTGATAAGTTTATCGGTTTTGATTACAGCCTCTCTAATCCTTATCACTTGTATTTTGTTAGTTGGTGTTATAATATAGAGTGGTGCGTTAAAAATTCCGTAAGGTTTTATCAGACTGGGCAGACTGATTATCATGCAAAGCTTAAGCTCGGGTGTAAATTAATGCCTTTATATGCTTACTTTAGGCATAATAATCCAGTGATGAATATTATCTTAAAGTTTTTAGCATTAATTTTAAAGCCGGATAACTTTGATAGCGATATACGAAAATCATAAATAAGATGAAAAAAGGTTTGACCTTAAAGATTATTATTTTTCTTATGCTCTCCGATGTTTTAGAGACACTAACCCACTTTTTCTTTAAGAAAGGGGTTTTATCACAAGGGGAGGTAAGTGTAGATTCTCTTCTGGCTATTAAGGGTTTTATCTTCGGTGTTTTTTCTTCGCCGTATCTGTGGGTGGGGTTATTTTTTGTGCTTTTTACCTTTATTATCTGGTCAGTGCTATTATCAAAGATAGATTTAAGCGTAGCCGTTCCAATAGCCAGTTTAAGTTATATACTTGTTCCTTTGGTTTCGACTTTATTCTTAAAAGAGAGGGTAAGTATATTAAGGTGGTCAGGGGTGCTTTTTATCTTAGCAGGAGTCATCTTTGTTTCTTTAAGTACTAAAGATAAGGAGGCAACTTTGCCATGAAAGAGGGGGTATTATTTACTTTATTTTTGATCTCCTTAACCAGTATCTGCGATACTATAAATCAGCTTTTTTTGAAATCAGCGATTAATACCCTTGATACTGCGTCGGGAGGGGTGGTTAAAATATTTAAGTTTATCTTTAAACTTATCACTATCCCGCGGGTCTGGCTTAGTTTTATCTTTAGTGTTATCTCTCTTTGTATATGGCTTCTAGTATTATCCCGCGCGGATTTAAGTTTTGCTTTTTCCGCAGATAGTATGCATTACATATTTATCGCCCTAGTCTCAAGATTTTTTTTAAGAGAGAAGGTATGCCTTAAACGTTGGTTAGGGGTTATTTTTATCGTAATAGGAATAACTATAATTAGCCTTACCCATTAGTAGATTGGGTTTGGTTTCTATTTTTTAGAATTTATAAGATATTCCGGTAAGGACAAAATAAGAGTTTATCCCGGAGTTAGGGGATTTTATTCTAGCGTTTGAAAGATGGCGCCAACGCCCCTCTAGGGTTAGAGAAGTATTTTTGCTAAGACTATAGTGAAAGCCTGCGGCTAATTGTTCTGTGAAGTTAAATTGGGTTGATTGCTCTAGCGTATGCTGGGTCATGTATAAGAGCCCTGCCCCTAATTTAAAATAAGGCTGAAGCCTTGAAGTTTCAGGCAGGAGTCCCATTTTAAGCCAAAAGGATACCCCGGTCTCTAAATTATTATCAGGTTTAGTAACAAGGCTTAAGAAGGGCTCTACTTGAAACTGCACGATGGAGCGGGGGTTAAAATTTATCTTTTTAGTTAAGTTCTTCAGGTTGAAATTAAAGGCTACGCTAAAAGGAATGAGGTTGTAATTTCCTTTTTGTTTAAGCTTCCCCCACCCAAAGCCGCTGAGTATATCTATGCTTTGTAGATTTTTGGTTTCTATATCATCTTGCGCAAAAGCATTTAAGGAAGCCAAAAATATAATAGAAATAGTTATAAAAAAACCCTTAAGTTTTTTCATTTTATCGTTTGAATTATATATAAATTATTTTTTAAAGTCAAGTTTTTAATTATAATTGACTTAAAAAACCTTAAGTAATAAAATAAATAAAAGAGGTGAATCTTGCCAAAGAATATTATAGCCTTAGGAGTTTTTATCCTTGCCTATATCCTCTTTATTATCTTTCCTAACAGAAGGGCGATATCTGCATTTCTAGGTGCAGCTCTTTTAGTTGTCTTAGGCGTTATCTCTTTGCCTGAAGCTTTTTTTGCGGTTAACTGGAACGTCATGGGGATATTTATTGGAATGTTGGCAGTAGCGGATGCTTTTATCTTAAGCCGTGTCCCCGCGTATCTTGCTGAGGTTATTATAAATTACGCTAAGAATACAAGGTGGGCATTGTTATTTATATGTCTTTTAACCGGGTTTATCTCGGCATTTGTAGAGAATGTCGCTACGGTATTAATAATTGCTCCAATTGTCATTTCTTTAGCAAGGAGGCTTAAGATAAATCCTTTGAATATAATGATAGCTATTGCAGTTTCAAGCAACCTCCAAGGGGCAGCTACTTTAATCGGTGATCCTCCGAGTATGCTTTTAGGAGGTTTTGCAAATATGAATTTTTCAGATTTTTTCTTTTATCAAGGAAGGCCGAGTATATTCTTTGCGGTGCAAATAGGGGCATTAGCTTCTTTTGTCGTCCTTTATTTTGTATTTAGGGCTAACAAAGAGGATGTTAAGCCTCTTTCGGTTGAAAGGGTAAGGTCTTGGGTTCCTACCTTTTTTCTTATAGCGCTTATACTCGCTTTAGCAGGTGCTTCTTTTATTAGTATCGGGTTTCCTTATACCACGGGTATATTGTGTTTTCTTTTTGGCGTAATTTCATTGTTATGGCAAAGGTTTGCGTTTAATGAGCCGATTATAAAAAGGTTAAAGGGTCTGGATTGGGAGACGACTTTATTTTTAATTGGTATATTTATAATAGTCGGGGCTGTTAGCATGACCGGTTGGTTAGAAAAATTTTCTGATTTTCTTTCTCTTGCTATCGGACAGAATATATTTATGGGGTATACGCTTATTGTTATCGCCTCAGTCTTAATTTCTGCTTTTGTGGATAATGTGCCATTTTTAGTTGCGATGCTCCCTGTGGCAATTTCTATGTCTGTTAAATTAAATATAAGCCCGACGCTATTTCTTTTTGGTTTACTTATCGGCGCTAGTTTAGGAGGGAATATCACTCCTATTGGAGCTTCAGCTAATATAGTCGCCTGCGGCTTATTAAAAAAAGATGGGGTAAGGGTAGGTTTTAAGGATTTTATGAAGATAGGTCTTCCTTTTACTTTTGCGGCAGTCTTTGCAGCTTATTTATTTGTTTGGTTTGTTTGGAGTAGATAATGAAAGAATGTTGTTCGCAGAAAACAAAGAAGAGTTTTTCCGTAAATAAGCTTTTTGTTATCTCGCTTTCTATTTGTATCTTACTTTTTCTTTCGCTATTTTTCCCAGCCTTAAAGCCGTTTCAGAAGCACTTTTTAGCCTATGTAGGCAATATATGGTGGGCAGTGGTTTTAGGCCTGCTTTTAGGAGGGGTTATAGATTACTACATTCCTAGAGAGTATATCTCTAAAATTCTTTCGCGTAAAAGCCCGGTGACAATATTCAACGCTGTTCTTTTAGGCTTTTTAATGAGCGCTTGTAGCCATGGAATATTAGCTCTCTCCATACAATTACATAAAAAAGGGGCTTCTAACCCTGCGGTAGTAAGTTTTTTACTTGCCAGCCCTTGGGCAAACTTTACCTTAACAGTTATGCTGGTGGGTTTCTTTGGGATAAAGGGAGTTTTGATTATAGTTGCGGCGATAGTTATTGCCATTAATACTGGGTTTATATTTATCTTTCTTGAAAAGGCTACTTTAATTGAAAAGAATAAGAATACCGTTGAGGTAGGAAAGGAGTTTTCAATTATAAAAGATTGGTTAGTAAGGGTTAAAAATTATAAATTTTCTCTCTCTACTATAGCTAATGATATCTTAGGGGTTATAAAAGGGAGCATAGATCTTTCTAATATGGTCCTATGGTGGATTATTTTAGGTATACTCTTTGCCTCTTTAGCAGGGGCGTATATCCCGGTGCATTATTTCCATAGGTTTATGGGCCCTTCTTTGCTAGGGCTTATTGTTACATTAATATTAGCTACGGTAATTGAGGTCTGCTCTGAGGGTTCTAGCCCTCTGGCGTTTGAGATATACCGTCAGACAAATGCTTTAGGAAATAGTTTTACATTCCTTATGGCAGGGGTAGTAACCGACTATACCGAGATAGGGCTTTTGTGGCAGAACGTCGGCAGGCGAGTTGCTGTATGGCTTCCTTTAGTTACGGTCCCGCAGGTATTAATTGTAGGGTACCTTTTAAATATTTTTTTAAAAAGATAAAATTTTCCTTGACAAATGATACTTTCGTAGTATCATTATAGGAAAAGGAGGCCGTTATGGATATTACAATTAAGTATATGCTGCGTCCTGTTGCGCATTGTAAAGAGGGTTGCAGTAGAGTGTCCTGGGCATGACTTTAAACTGCCCACCTTAAAATGAAGCTTATAACACGCGACACAGATTATGCCTTAAGGGCAATTTGTTTTATAGCTCAAGATAAAGATAAGCTCTTTTCGGTATCCTTTTTAGTTAAAAAGCTAAAAATCCCCGGTCCTTTCTTAAGAAAACTTTTACAGATCTTACGCAATAAAGGGGTATTGTCTTCATCTAAGGGAAAAGGAGGGGGTTTTTCTTTATCTAAGAATCCTAAAGATATTCTTCTTTGGGATATTATGAAGATTTTTCAAGGGAAGTTTCGTCTAAATGAATGTTTTTTACAAAGAAAGATATGCCCGAATATCAAAAGTTGCGCATTGCGTAAGAAGATAATTAAGATTGAAGATATCGTAATTAAGGAGCTTAAAGGAATTAGTATAGATAGTTTATTAAATAGTAAAAAGAGGAGGTAGCTATGTTTTGTTACCAGTGTGAACAGACAGCAGGAGGGACGGGTTGCACTAAGTTAGGCGTTTGCGGAAAGAACGAGGATATCCAGAGCCTACAAGATTTGCTCTTATTCGGGTTAAAGGGTATAGCTGCCTATGCTTATCATGCGCGGGAATTAGGCGCAAGGGATGAAAAGGTAGATAGTTTTATGCATGAGGCATTATTTAAGACGATAACCAATGTAAGTTTTGATTTAAATCAGTATATTGACTTAGTCTTAAAATGCGGAGAGGTTAATTTAAAGGCGATGGAGGTTTTAGATGAGGCGCACACTAAAAGATTCGGCAACCCCATCCCTACTGCAGTTGAAACCGGGACAAAGGCAGGGCCGGGTATACTTGTTACCGGGCATGATTTATTAGACTTGATTGAACTTCTAAAGCAGACAGAAGGGACTGGGGTAAATATCTATACCCATAGTGAGATGTTGCCTGCTCATGGCTATCCTGAATTACATAAGTTTAAGCATCTGGCAGGAAATTACGGAGGGGCGTGGCAGGAGCAAAAAAAAGAGTTTGCCTCTTTTAGCGGAGCGTTACTGGCTACGACAAACTGTGTTTTAATTCCTCCTGAGAATACATATTTAGATAGGCTCTTTACTATAGGTATTACAGGCGTTCCAGGAGCTAAGCATCTTAAAAATAGGGATTTTACCTTACTTATTGAGAAGGCGAAGTCTTTGCCTCCTTTGCCTGAAAATCCGGGGAAAAAGATAATGACCGGATTTCATCATAGTGCATTATTAAGCATGGCAGATAAAATAGTTGAAGCGGTAAAATTAGGAAAGATAAAGCATTTCTTTTTAATCGGAGGTTGTGACGGAGCTAAACCGGGGAGAAATTACTACACCGAATTTGCAGAAAAGGTGCCCAAAGATTGCGTTATTTTAACTTTGGCTTGCGGTAAATACCGTTTTAATAAGCTGGATTTTGGTCAGATAGATGGGATTCCAAGGCTTATTGATGTAGGGCAGTGTAATAACGCTTATTCGGCTATACAGGTAGCGCTTACTCTTTCAAAGGCGTTTAACTGCGGGGTAAATGACCTGCCTTTAACATTAGTCTTATCGTGGTTTGAACAGAAAGCAGTTGCTATATTGCTGACTCTATTGTATCTTAATGTTAAGGGGATATACCTAGGGCCGACTCCGCCTGCTTTTATCTCTAAAAATGTTTTGGGGATAATACAGGAGAAGTTTGATTTGAGACTTATTAGTAGTGCAGAAGAAGATTTAAAAAGGATACTTAAAAGATAAGGAGTTAATCATGGCAGAATTAATATTACAGACCGCAGATTGGAAGGCAGAGAAGCACGTTCCGGTAATTGATGCGCCGGAGAAGATTAGTAAGGGAGAGAGCGTCAAGGTAAAGGTTTTTGTCGGTAAAGAAATACCGCATCCGAATACCGCAGAGCATCATATAAAATCCATAGAGGTGTATTATTTAATACCGGAAGAGAAATTCCCTTTTCAGGTAGCGCGCTTTGAGTTTAATACCCACGGTGAATCTATCCAAGGGCCTAATACGAGCACGGTTTATTCCGAGCCGGAGGTGACTGCTTCTTTTAAGGTCGGTAGGTCAGGGAGGATATTGGTTACCTCATTCTGTAATATACACGGTATATGGAAGAGCGAGAAAGAGCTTAAGGTTGAATAAATAAGGAGGATAAAAATATGGATAAATATAAATGCACGGTATGCGGTTATATTTATGATCCGGCAGTAGGGGACTCTACTCAGAATATTCCGGCGAATACGCCTTTTGAAAATTTGCCTGATAATTGGGTTTGCCCTGATTGCGGCGTAGGTAAGGATATGTTTGAGAAGGCTTAAGTTATGGCTGATTCGGTTTGCGCGCGGGTAATCGATGTTATCCCGCGTACTTATAATGTAAAGAGTATAAAGGTAGGGCTTGAAAACATAGCAGAATACAAGGCAGGGCAGTTTTTGCGCGTAACTCTTAATAATGATAAGAATCTTCAAAGGTATCTTTCTATCTCAAGCTCTCCTACTGAAAAAGGTTATATTGAGTTTACTAAGAAGATAACCGCAAGCGATTTTTCTACAGTCCTCTCAAACCTTAAAATCAAGGATATTCTCTCTATTGAGTATCCTTTTGGCGCATTTACCCTTGATCGCGCTTCAGGTAAAATAGCTTTTATATCCGGAGGAATTGGCATTACTCCGATAAGGTCTATGTGCAGATTTGCGGTAGATAATAAACTTGATCTTGATATAACCTTGCTTTATGCTAATAATTCCGTAAGGGATATCGCTTTTCGCGAGGATTTTGAGAGGATGCAGGAAGAGTCAAACAGGTTGCGCGTAACTCATGTCCTTTGTCAAAAAGATTTGGAGTTTTCTTGTGTTGTAGGCACGATAACCCCGGATTTAATTAAAAGAGAGGTTCCTGACTATATGGATAGATTTTTCTTTCTCTGCGGCCCTCCGGCGATGGTTGAGGCGATGAAGAGCGGATTATTTAAAGATTTACATCTTTCTTCGGATAAGATTATTACAGAAAACTTCCAAGGCTATTAAGATAAGTAGGCAGATAGTATAGAGGGGGGGAAAAAAAGTGAAAAGGCAGATAGTTAAAGATGTTTATTCAGTAGGAGTAGTTGATTGGAATGTGCGTAATTTCCACGGGCATACCTATACTACAAAAAGAGGCTCAAGCTATAATGCTTATTTAGTTATTGATGAAAGGACAGCGCTTGTAGATACGGTTTATGAGCCTTTTGCAGATGAGTTAATTGAGAATATCCGTAACATCATTTCTTTAGATAAAATATCCTATATAGTTGCCAACCACGTTGAAAAGGACCACTCAGGGGCATTGCCAGAGATTATGAAGCTTTGTCCGAATGCCCAAATTATCGGGACTGCCAAGTGTAAGGAAGGGTTATATAAAAACTATTACGGTAATTGGAATTTTAAAGAGGTAAAGACGGGAGATTCAATCTCTTTAGGTAAAAAGGCCCTTACTTTTGTAGAGGCGCCGATGATTCATTGGCCGGATAGCATGTTTACTTATCTTCCGCAAGAAGAGCTACTTATGTCTAATGATGCCTTTGGCCAGCACCTTGCCTCAAGTTTTACCTTTACAGACGAAGTTGATCCTTGTCTTTTATGGGATGAGGTAGCTAAGTATTATGCCAATATCCTTTGGCCCTTAGGGGGTTTGATATCTAGGAAGATAGCCGAGGTACAAAAATTAAATATCCCGATTAAAATTATTGCCCCTGCTCATGGGTTAGTTTGGCGTAAAGAGCCTATGGAGATTATACAAAAGTATCTTTCTTGGGCAGATAACCAAGTAAGCCAGAAGGCGGTAATAGTTTATGAGACGATGTGGGGGGCGACTGAAAAGATGGCGCGTAAGATATCAGAAGGGATATTTAAAGCAGGAGTTGAGTTTAAGATTTTTGATATTAATAACTCTGACCGTACCGAAGTTTTTAAGGAGATGCTTGAGGCAAAGTTTTTTATCTTAGGCTCTTCAACTCATGGCAACAGTATGCTTCCTTCTATGGCCGGCTTCCTTGATTTTTTAAGAGTCCTTGCGCCTAAGAAGAGGTTTGCGTCTGTCTTTGGTTCCTTTGGGTGGGCAGGAGGAGCGGTAAGAGAAATAGAAAAGATACTTACTGCAAACGGGATTTCATTATCCCAGTCAGGGTTAAGTATAAGATACGCCCCGGATGAGGATGAGTTAAATAGCTGTGTTGAGTTCGGCAGAAGGGCTGTTAGCCAAGAATAGATTTAGATTAAGGTTATGAGGTTAGATAGGGATATAATAAGTTTTTTTGAAAATCAAGGCTGCGTTGTCTTTTCTACTGTAGATGATAAAGGCTATCCGCACTCTTCTTGCAAGGGGATAGTTAAGATTGATGAGACAGGAGAGGCTTTGATATTAGATGCTTATTACGGTAGGACATATCTAAACTTGCAAAATAATCAATTAGCTAGTATTACAGCTTTTAATGAGCATAAATTTAAAGGTTATTGTCTTAAAGGTAAAGCAAGGTTAGTTAAGGAAAAAGAAGTTGGTGCGGATGTCATTAGGGTTTGGGATAAGAGAATATCGGGTAGGCTTGCGCAGCGGATTTTAAAGAATATTCGCGAGGGAAAAGTAGACAAAAAACATCCTGAGGCGAGGCTCCCTAAGCCAAAACATATGATTCTGTTTAAGGTAAACGAAATTGTTGATCTTACTCCTGGGAGCTTAAAGTTTTAAAACACTCAAGAGATAACTTAAAGAAAGGAGGAGATATGGCAAAAAACGTAAAGGTATATAGCACCGCAACTTGCCCTTGGTGTGTAAGGGTTAAGCAGTTTCTCAAGGATAATAATATTGCCTTTGAAGACTATGATGTTGGGATAGATACGGAAAAAGCAGAAGAGATGGTTAGTCTGTCGGGTCAGATGGGTGTACCGGTTATAAATATTGAAGGCGAGATTATTGTTGGGTTTGATAAAGAGAAGATAAAAGAAGCCCTAGGGATATAACCTTTAACCAAATATGAAAATTTTTGATTTGATAATTATCGGTGCAGGCCCGGCAGGGATTACTGCCGCTGTTTATGCGGCGCGTAAGAAGATGGATTGCATAGTTATAACCGAGGATATCGGCGGCCAGGCTGCTTTAAGTAGTGATGTTGAGAATTATACTGGGTATCAGTTTATAAGCGGTCCCGAGTTAGTTTTAAAGTTTGAAGAGCATATGCGCAGATACAATATTCCGGTAAAAGAGAACGAAAAGGTTGTTGAGGTAAAAAAAATAGATAAAGATATATTAGTTAAGACTGCTAAAGCCGAATATATCTCAAAAACAGTTATTGTTGCTTCTGGGAAGCGTTCAAGAGAGTTAGGCATCTCCGGAGAAAAGGAATTTAAAAACCGCGGGCTTACTTATTGTGCTACTTGTGACGGGCCTATCTTTGCTGGGAAGGACGTTGCGGTTATCGGCGGAGGAAACTCTGCACTGGATGCGGCTTTACAGTTGGTAAGGATTGCAAAAAAAGTTTATATAATCAATAATACCCTTGCGTTAACAGGGGATATGATAATGCGCCAGAAGGTAGAGGAGTATAAAAACGCGGTAGTGTTTAATAACTCTACGGTAAGCGCGGTATCAGGCAATAAGATGTTAGAGTCAATTTCAATTATCTCTGAAGGCAAAGAGATGATACTTTTTGTGCAGGGGGTGTTTGTGGAGATAGGGCTGATACCTAACTCCGGGTTTATAAAAGATGTCAAAAAGAATAAATACCAAGAGATAGAGATAAATTCCCGTAATGAAACTAATATTCCCGGTATATTTGCTGCAGGGGATGTAACTGATACGCCGCAGAAGCAGATTATTATTGCTGCAGGAGAAGGGTCAAAGGCATCTATAAGCGCTTTTGATTATCTTTCGAGGTTGCCTGCCTAAGATAACAAAGATCGAAATTAGCTTATTTAGTAGAAATTTACCTTGACAAATATCTAACTTAGAGTATATTTATACTATTCCTATCGGAATAGTAGATAATAAAGGAGATTAGATTTAAAGTGATAAAACTTTCTACTAAAGTGCGTTATGGGACAAGGGCTATGTTGGATTTAGCGTGTCATTATGCAGGAGGATCAGTCCTATTAAAAGATGTTGCAGGGCGTCAAGGTATCTCTCTTAAATATTTAGATAGGATATTATCTTCTCTTAAGTCAGCAGGATTAGTAAAGTCTTTACGCGGGGCGAAGGGTGGGTATTCATTAAGCCTTCATCCTTCACAGATTACCTTAAAGCAGGTTATAGAAGCTTTTGATGGGCCTATCCGGGTTGTTGGATGTGTTAAGGATAGAACCTACTGCCAAAAGCTTAATACTTGCGCTACTCATGATATCTGGGATGGGTTAAGTAGAAAGATAGAGGATATTTTACAATCTGTTACCTTAGAAGATTTGATTATACGTTCAAGGGAGAAGAAAAAGTCATCAGATAATATGTATTACATATAAAGAGGAGGGGTTTGTGCCGGGCATATTTGATAATATAACTAAAACTATAGGGAATACTCCGCTTGTGCGTTTAAATAAAATAACCACTGGCATTGATGCTATTGTTTTAGCCAAGCTTGAATTTTTTAATCCTCTATCAAGCGTAAAAGATAGAATTGGCCTTGCTATGATTGAAGATGCAGAAGAGCAAGATTTATTAAATAAGAATTCGGTTATTATTGAGCCTACAAGCGGGAATACCGGCATAGCCCTTGCTTTTGTAGCCGCAGAAAAAGGATACCGCTTAATCCTTACTATGCCGGATACAATGAGTATTGAAAGGATGCAGCTTCTGCGAGCCCTTGGAGCAGAGGTTATCCTTACTGAAGGGACAAAAGGGATGAAGGGCGCGGTTGAGAAGGCAGAGGAGCTTTTAAAAAAGACCCCGAATAGCTATATGCCTCAACAATTTAATAACCCGGCTAATCCAAGGATACACCGCAATACCACAGCCGAAGAGATATGGCAAGAGACAAAAGGAAAAGTAGATGTCTTTATTTCCGGGATAGGGACCGGAGGGACTATTACCGGTGTAGGTGAGGTGTTAAAAGAACGTAACCCTTTGGTTAAAATAATTGGGTTAGAGCCTAAAGATTCCCCTGTTTTATCCAAAGGTAAACCCGGTATGCATAAGATACAAGGAATAGGCGCAGGGTTTATCCCTAAGGTATTAAACTTAAATATTATTGATGAGATTATACAGGTTGGGCATGAAGATGCAGGAGAGTTTGCCAGAAGGTTAGCTAAAAAAGAGGGCATTTTTGCCGGAATATCCAGCGGAGCTGCAGTATGGGCGTCTTTAGAGGTTGCGCGCCGGCCAGAGTCAAAAGGCAAGACAATAGTTACTGTATTAGCCAGCGCAGGGGAGAGGTATCTATCTACTTGGCTTTATGAGGAATACAGCCGTTAAAATAATGCTATGCGGATAAAGGTTGATTCAGGAGCTTTGCTTAACCGGATAAGAAGAGAGTCTCCGGTAGTACATCATCTTACTAATTGGGTTACGGTTAATGATTGCGCTCAGGCGGTTAAATCTTTAGGCGCTTCCCCTATAATGGCTCATGACCCGGGGGAGGTAGAAGAAGTAGTTAGCATTGCTTCTTCTTTAGTTTTAAATATCGGAACTTTAACTAAAGATTTTGTGACGGCTATGATTATTGCTGCTAAGGCAGCAAATAAAAAAGGTATTCCGGTAGTATTGGATGCTTGCGGAGCAGGCGCAACAAAATTGCGCGGTATATCCTGTCGTAAGTTAACCTCTCTTTCCCGTATTGATATAATAAAAGGGAATGCCTCTGAGATAGCTTTTCTCTCCGGAGAAAAGGTAAGGCCTAAGGGGGTGGATAGCGTTAATAAAGAGAAAGGTATTCAAGGGCAAGCCATTAGGTTAGCCAGAGAAAATAAGTGTGTGGTAGTCGCGACAGGAGGAGTAGATATAATTACCGATGGCAAGGATTTATTTAAGGTTTTTAATGGGGATAAGGTTATGCCTTTAGTTGTAGGCACTGGGTGTATTGCTGCCTCTGTTATAGGTGCTTTTATCGCAGTAGAAGATGATTTAGTAAAAGCATCAATAGCTGCTCTATCTTGCCTTGGGGTAGCTGCTGAAGCTGCCGCACAAAAGTCAAAAGGGCCGGGGAGTTTTAAGGGTAGATTATTTGACCAGTTATCTTTAATCAGTCCTAAGGTTCTAAATAAAAAACAGAGGATATCTTGATAAAAGGATTTTATTTTATAACCGATAAAAACCTTAGTAGAAGAGGAATTATTAATGACGCGCGCAAGGCAATAGAGGCAGGGGTTTGCGCAGTTCAATACCGTAGTAAAGATATGCCTACTTCTAAGATGCTTAATGAGGTATTAATGCTTAGGCGTATCTGCAAGAGAACCCCTTTGATAATAAATGATAGGGTTGATATTGCCTTGGCGATTAATGCCGACGGAGTGCATTTAGGCCAAGACGATATACCGGTAAATATAGCGCGCAGGCTATTAGGTAGGAAAAAGATTGTCGGTTTAACAGTCCACTCCTTAGCGCAAGCAGAAGTTGGGGTTAGGTTAAAAGTAGATTATTTAGGAATCTCGCCGGTATTTTTTACTAATACTAAGGTTACAGCTATAAAGCCTGTTGGCTTGAAGTTAATTAGCCTTATAAGAAAAAGATTTAAGAATATCCCGATAGTTGCTATCGGTGGCATTAAACTTAAAGATGCAGAAGATGTAATTGCTTCTGGGGCTGATGCGCTTTGCGCTATCTCTGCGGTATTAGAAAAAAGATGTCTTACGAAAGAGATAAAGAGATTTATCGGCAAAATAAATATTGGATTAGCTCAACGCAGCGTGTTATAATTACAAAGATAACAGGCACCGGTTAATAAGGAGAGGATATGAAAGAAAAGATTGAAAAGGCACTTGAAAGGGTAAGGCCTATGTTGCAGGCTGACGGCGGTAATGTAGAGTTAGTTGAGGTAACTTTTGATGGGGTAGTTAAGGTTAGGCTTAAAGGAAGCTGTGGCTCTTGTCCGATGAGTTCGATGACCTTAAAGATGGGTATTGAAAGGATTATTAAAGAGGATGTCCCTGAGGTAAAAGAGGTTATTGCCGTTTAAAGGGGTGTTATTTAGATGAGAACGATAAAAGAGATAAATGAAAAGATTAAAAAGGGCGAAGTTGTAGCTGTAACTGCCGAAGAGGTAATTGATTTAGTCAAGAAAAAAGGACTAAAAAAAGCTGCCCAAGAAGTGGATGTAGTTACCTGCGGGACTTTTGGCCCTATGTGCTCTTCAGGGGCTTATTTTAATATCGGGCATTCTAAACCGCGGATAAAAGTAGGAGGAGGGGTATGCAAGCTTAATGACGTCCCTTGTTATACCGGCTTTGCAGCGATGGACTTTTATTTAGGAGCGACTGCCCTCCCTGATGATGACCCGCGCAACAAAGTTTATCCGGGCGAGTTTAAATATGGGGGAGCACATGTTATTCAGGAATTAGTCGCAGGAGAAGATGTCTTCCTTGAGATAACAGCTTACGGTACAGATTGCTATCCGCGCAAGAAATTAGAGACTTTAATAAACATTAAAGATATAAACGAGGCGGTCTTATTTAATATCCGCAACGCTTATCAGAATTATAATGTTGCGGTTAATTTATCTGATAAGCCTATTTATACCTATATGGGGATGCTTAAACCCAACTTAGGCAATGCCAATTATTGTTCTGCCGGGCAGTTATCCCCGCTTTTAAAAGACCCTTTTTACCGCACAGTCGGAATAGGGACAAAGATATTTTTAGGCGGCGGGGTTGGTTTTGTCTCTTGGCATGGGACTCAACACAATCCTTCTGTATTGCGTAAAGATAACGGCATCCCGCAAGTTCCAGCTGGGACTATTGCGGTTATAGGAGACTTAAAAAAGATGAGCCCTAATTGGCTGGTTGGCACAAGTATGCCTGGCTATGGCGTAACCCTGATAGTAGGTATAGGTCTGCCTATACCGATATTAGACGAAGATGTGCTTAAGCATGCGGCAGTAGAGGATAAGGATATATATACGCAGGTTGTAGATTATAGCGCAAATTATCCTAACTGCGTCCCCGGTTCTTTAGGAGAAGTAAGTTATGAGGAGCTTAAGAGCGGAAAGATACTCGTGCAAGGCAAAGAGGTCTTAACTGGTAGCCTCTCAAGCTATTCAAAGGCAAAGGAGATTAGTGAGGAGTTTAAAAGATGGATTCAGAAAGGAGAGTTTCTCTTAAGCGAGCCGGTGTTACCTTTACCTCAGGCTGATTCAGGTTATACTTTTAAGATGCTTAAAGAAAGGCCACCTATAAACGAAAAGGAATAGATATGGTTTCAAAAAGAATAGTCTTGCATTTTCCCCATCGCTTGGTTAACCAGCCAATCGTATATAAATTGGTTAAGGAGTATAATTTACAATTTAATATCCTTAAGGCTTTTGTGACCCCTGAAGAGGAAGGGCTTATGGTTTTGGAGTTAAGCGGCAAGAGGGATAATTTTGATAAGGGTATAGAATACTTAAAGAGCTGTGGGGTAAAGATGCAGCCTTTAAGCCAAGATGTAGTAAGAAATGAAGATAAGTGCACTCATTGCGGGGTGTGTGTTCCTGTTTGCCCGACTGAGGCGTTTACGGTAGATAAACAGACGCGCAAGGTTAAGTTTGATAGTAAAAAATGCATCGCCTGTGAATTGTGTATTAAGATTTGCCCACCGCGCGCTATGGAGATTCACTTCTAAAGGCGCTTTATAACGTTATGAAGAGGATATATTTAGACTATGCGGCGACAACGCCATGTGCCCTGGAAGTTCTAAGGGCGATGGAGCCTTTCTTTTTTAATATGCCGGGTAATGCCTCGAGTATGCATCTTTTTGGTCAGGAGGCTAAGGAGGCTATAGAGGATAGCCGGGGTGCTTTAGCTGAGTTTTTAGGCGCGCATCCTGAAGAGATAGTCTTTACATCTGGGGGGACAGAGTCAAATAATAATGTTATCTTTGGCGTAGCCTCGGCATTAAAGAATAAAGGGAACCATATCATTACTACTGTGATAGAACATCACGCAGTAAGCCAGCCCTGCGATTACCTTAAGTCGCATGGCTTTGAGGTTACATATTTAGGGGTAGATCAACAGGGTATTGTATCTTTAGATGAGATAAGGAAGGCTATAACCGATAAGACCATACTCATCAGCGTTATGCATGCCAATAATGAGATTGGGGTAATTCAACCGATTGAAGAGATAGGAAGGATAGCCAAAGAAAAAGGCGTTTATTTTCACACTGATGCTGTTCAAACCGTAGGCCATATACCGGTTAATGTAAATACTTTAAATGTTGATTTTCTTTCTCTCTCCGCGCATAAGTTTTATGGGCCTAAAGGGGTAGGCGCTTTATACATAAGAAAGGGGACAAAGATAGGGAGGTTTTTATACGGCGGGGACCAAGAAAGAGGCAGGAGGGCATCAACCTATAATACCCCGGGTATAGTAGGTTTAGGTAAGGCAGTAGAGTTATGCCGTATGAATATGGATAAGGAGGCGAAGTTGCAAATATCCTTACGGGATAGGATGATTGAAGAGATACCCAAGATAATATCCGAGGTAAGGCTTAATGGGCACCCTTTTCTTAGATTGCCTAATAATGTAAATTTTTCTATTAAATATATAGAAGGAGAATCCATGCTTTTAAGTTTAGATGCATTAGGCATAGCTGTCTCTACAGGCTCTGCCTGCACCTCAAGCTCTTTAGAGCCATCCCATGTCTTGTTAAGTATAGGGTTAGACCATGCCACAGCCCACGGCTCCTTAAGGATTACAACCGGCCGATGGACTAAAGAAGGAGATATAGAATATTTTTTAAAATCCCTGCCTAAGGTTGTAGAGAAACTCCGCGCGATGTCGCCTCTTTACGAGAGTAAATAATAATGGAAGGAAAGATAATAGAGCTGCTAAAGAAAGAAGATGGCTATCTTTCAGGGGAAGAATTAAGCCGTTTTCTAAAGATTAGCCGTCAAGCCCTATGGAAGCATATACAGATAATTAAAGAGTTGGGGTTTGATATTGCCGCTGTTCCACATTTAGGTTATAGGCTTATTTCCGAGCCGGATAAGTTGTATGATTTTCAAGTTTATCATGGGCTTAAAACAAAATTTTTAGGCAGGCATATTTTATATTTTAACTCCCTAGCCTCTACCATGGATACAGCTACTCAATTAGCCCTAAAAGGCATAAAAGAAGGAGCAGTAGTTATTGCAGAGACGCAGACAAAAGGCAGGGGGAGGTTAGGAAGGCTTTGGCATTCTCCTAAATATAAAGGGCTTTATTTTTCTATAATATTAAAACCAAAGATACCCCTTGTTAAGGCTTCGCTTATTACCCTTTTAACTGCAGTAAGCATATCTGAGGCATTAAAAGAGTTAATGCCGATAGATATGCAGATTAAATGGCCGAATGACCTCTTGCTTAGCAATAAAAAAGTAGGGGGGATACTTACTGAGATAAAAGCAGAGATAGATGAGGTTGGGTTTGTTATTGTCGGAGTAGGTTTAAATATAAATAACGATAAAAAAACTTTATTTTCCGGGGCAACCAGTTTAAGTTTAGAACTCAGGGATAAAATAAGCAGGGTGCAGGTGCTACAGGGTATTCTCCATAGGTTAGAGGAGAACTATCTTGTTTTTAACAAGAAAGGTTTGCTTACGATTACTGATAAGTGGCGCCAACAATCCATTACTTTAGGCAAGAGAGTAAAAATTTACTCACATAAAGAGTATATTGAAGGAGAAGCGGTAGATATTGATTCTGATGGAGGATTGTTGGTTAGGCGCGATAGCGGCTTAACGCAAAAAGTTACCTCAGGAGACGTTATCCATTGCCGTTAAGGTATTAAGATTAAGATGTAAAACATCAAAAGAAATCCCTTCTTTTTACCCGGTAGATGATTAAAAGGAGGCTTAAAGTTTTAATGGTAAGATTACCTAAGATAGATAGCGGTTTTATAGATAATCACGAATATTTTATGCTTTTTGAGACTAGGCTCTTTGATAGCCGTAATTTTATGACTTATCTATTTGTTGACCCGGTAAGGATAATAAAGGCAAAAGGCTACAAAGAGATTAAAAAAGCCCTTAATGATATAGATAGGTATTCAGGTAAGTTTTATTTAGCCGGTTATCTTGCTTACGAACTAGGGTATTACTTTGAGAATATTAAATTTAATTGGGATAAATATTCCGGGGTTCCTTTGATACATTTGGTAGTATTTGATAAGAGGTTTTATTTTAACCATAAGACCGGCAAGACTAATATGGATAGGAGAGGCATTTTTCTTAAGAGTAGCCAAAGAAAAGGTTTTTATATACGCAACTTAAAGCTTGATATCACGCCCGAAGAATATCGTTATAAAATATTAAAGATTAAAGAAAAGATAAGAAGAAAAGATACCTCTCAGGTAAATTTTACCGCAAGGTATAATTTTGAGCTTTTAGGTTCAGTTTTTGAGTTTTATAAAGAATTGAGTAATAGGCAGAATGTGCAATACGGGGCATTCTGTAAATTAAAGGACCAACTCTTAGTTTCTTTATCCCCCGAACTATTTTTTAGAAGAGAGGGGGATAAGATAACTTCTCTTCCGATGAAAGGGACGATAAAAAGAGGCAGGGATGCACAAGAGGATAGGGAGAATATAATTAAACTAAAAAGGAGCCTAAAAGACAGGGCAGAGAACTCGATGATTGTAGATTTAATCCGTAGTGATTTAGGCAAGGTATCTAAAGGCAATAGTATTAAAGTATCTGAGCTTTTCAGAGTAAGAAAATACGATACCCTCTTTCAGATGACTTCCCAGGTTGACGGAACCCTAAAGAAGGGCATTGCTTATACGGATATTTTTAGAAATATTTTTCCCGGGGGATCTGTTACCGGGGTGCCTAAGAAAAAAACGATTGAGATTATTAAAGGGCTTGAATCATCATTAAGAGGGGTATATTGCGGCGCTTTAGGTTTTATCGCTAAAAGAAAAGAGGCGATATTTAACCTACCTATAAGGACTATATCTATCTTTGGTAACAAGGCTCAGATGGGCGTTGGGAGCGGGGTTGTCTATGGTTCTTCTCCTATAAAAGAGTTTAAAGAGTGTTCTTTAAAGGCCGACTTTCTTACTAAGGCAAATTATAATTTTAAGTTGATTGAAACTATTCTATGGGATAGGGGCTTTAAGTTTCTAAGAGAGCATTTAAATAGGATCAGGGATTCAGCTAGTTATTTTGGCTATTCTTATAGTTTAAAGTATTTATTAAAGGAATTAAAGAGGGTAGAGAGAAAATTTTTAAAAGGGAGAAGATACAAGGTACGCGTACTCTTAAATAACAAAGGGGTTGTTAATATTGAATATTCAGAGATTAAGAGGCAAGATGCTTTAGTTTACGTTGCCATATCTAAATACAGGGTAGATAGTGAAGATATCTTTTTATACCATAAAACGACCAACCGCGCTCTATATGACCGGGAATACGCCTTTTATAGGGTTTTAGGGTATTATGATGTTATTTTTTTAAATAGTAGAGGAGAGATTACAGAGGGGTCAATATCTAATGTAATTATTAAGAAAAATAATAATTTTTATACCCCGGTTTTTTCTTCCGGGCTTTTGGCAGGGATATATAGAGGGTATTTGCTGAAAAAAGGATTAGTTAAAGAAAAAAAGATTACCTTTTCTGAATTTCTAAGCGCAGATAAGGTTTATTTATCTAACTCAGTCCGGGGTATGGTAGAGGTAAGGGTTAAAAAAAGTAATAAACCAGTTGACAAATAGCTAAAATAGTGTATATTTACTCTTGTTGTTAAAGAGAGGGAGTTGAAGTCTTTTAGCCGTAAGGATAAAGAGTGATGCGCCTTACGGTTTTTTTGTTGGAGGAGGTGAGAAGTAAAGATGGCAAAAGGTAAAGTAAAGTGGTTTTCCAATCAAAAGGGTTATGGATTTATTACTCCTGAGGATGGTGCTGATGTATTCGTTCATCATACCGCTATTCAGGGTGATGGCTATAAGACTTTAGAAGAAGGGCAGGAAGTTGAATTTGAGATTGAAAAAGGCCCTAAGGGAGAACAGGCTACAAAGGTAAATAAATTATAAACTTTGGTAAGCCTAAAATAAGGGGGCTGGGTAAATCCAGTCCCCTTATTTTTTTCTTTACGAATTGTATTTTGAGGTTATAATAAATAATAGCAAAAAAGGTATTAAAACTCTAAGCCTCCTTGCAGTATCAAGCACCCTGTTTCTTGTCGTTATATTAGTTAAACTCTTTGAAAAGAAATAAAATTAAATTAAATATACGAATGATTATTAATAAAAGGCCCTCTCTTTATATTATTTGCAGAGTGTTCTCTTTTTATTTATCTTAAGGGGTATGGAATGAGTAAAGAGAGAGTAGCTGTAGCGATGAGCGGAGGTATTGATTCTTCAGTAACAGCCGCTTTATTAAAGAGTAAGGGTTATGAGGTAGTAGGAATTACCATGCGTTTTAACTTAGCCAAGGCTAATAAAAATAAAACCTCATCTTGCGATAATTCTTCCATAGAAGACGCAAGGAGGGTGGCTAAGAGTTTAGGGATAAAACATTATTTGTTGAATATTCAGGGATATCTAAATGACTATGTGATAAAAGATTTTTGCAGCCAATACTCATTAGGTAGGACTCCCAATCCTTGTATTATTTGCAATCAATATATTAAATTCGGCAAGCTTTTAGAAGAAGCTTGTACCTTAGGTGCTAAGTCTCTTGCTACAGGGCATTATGTTAAACTAAGGAGATTTAATGGGAAGTTATTTATCTCTAAAGGAAAAGATGCCAAAAAAGACCAATCGTATTTTTTATATAGGTTAACTCAAGGACAGTTAAAGCGCGCACTTTTTCCTTTAGGCAACTATCGTAAGGATGAGGTAATAAGATTAGCCCATAGTTTCTCTTTACCTTTATCTAGCAAGCCGGAGAGCCAAGAGGTTTGTTTTCTTGCTCAAGGCGACTATCGGGAGTTTTTAAAAAGAAGGTTAGGGGGTAAGGTGGTTTCAGGTAAAGTTTTAGATAGAAAGGGGCATACCGTAGGAGTGCACAAGGGAATTGCTTTTTATACAATAGGTCAACGCGAGGGTTTGGGGATTGCTTTGGGTTATCCTGCTTATATTACAAAGATAAACTATAAGAATAATACTATTATTATAGGTAAAAAAGAAGAAGCTTTCTTTAAAGAGTTTTTGCTAAAGAGTCCTTATTTTGTAAAGAAGCCTTTTAAAAATAAAGTTGTCCTTAAGGTAAAGATACGATATAATCATAAAGAAAGCCAAGCAGTCTTGATCCCAGTCGGAAACAAAATCAGGGTTAATTTTAAAAAGCCGCAATTTGCCATAACCCCAGGCCAAGCAGCAGTATTTTATGATGGGGATAGGGTAGCAGGCGGGGGGATTATTGATAAGGTCTTGTTATAATAGATATGGTTAAAGAGTTCAGTAAACTAGAGAAGAAAATTAAAGAGCTTAAGAAGAAGCGTAATGCCGTAATTTTGGCGCATAATTATCAGCTCCCTGAGGTTCAGGATGTAGCTGATTACAAAGGGGATTCTTTAGAGTTAAGCCGTATTGCTGCTAGAATAAATGCTGAAGTTATTCTATTCTGCGGGGTGCACTTTATGGCAGAGACTGCTTCTATTCTTTCCCCGGATAAGAAGGTTATTATGCCGGATATTAATGCCGGTTGTCCTATGGCGAATATGCTTAAGGTAGATGACTTAAAAAGATTAAAGGAAAAATATCCGAAAGCAGTAACAGTAGGATACGTAAATACCTCAGCAGAGGTAAAGGCGGAATTAGACTATTGCTGTACTTCAACTAATGCTGTCGCCGTAGTTAATGCCTTAAAGGATTATAAAGAAATTATATTTGTTCCGGATAAATACCTTGCCGATTATGTAGAGAAGAAGACCGCAAGAAAGATGATTATTTGGGATGGTTTTTGCCCTACCCATATAAAGATATTGCCTGAGGATATTAAGCGTAATAAGGTATTACACCCCTTTGCTAAAGTAATGGTCCATCCTGAATGCCTTCCTCAGGTAGTCTCTATCGCAGATGCGGTCTTTTCAACCTCTCTAATGGTTAAGTTTGCGCGTAACTCCGAAGCAAGAGAGTTTATCGTAGGCACAGAGGTAGGTTTGATTTATCAGTTAAAGAAAGATAATCCGGGTAAAGAGTTCTATCCAGCGTCAGAAAAGGCTATCTGTCCTAATATGAAGCGTACTACACAAGAGAAGATTGCCTTTGCGCTTGAGGAGATGGCAGGAGAAGTAAAAGTCCCTGATGATATTCGTAGGCGCGCTAAGAAATCTATAGAGAGGATGTTAAAGATTATTTAAGTGAATATCCCGGTAGTTTACGAAGATAATTACTTATTAGTGGCAAATAAGCCTTCGGGGCTTCTTACCGTACCTACTCCAAAAAAAGAGAAGCGGACATTAACCAGTATTTTAGGTTTTTATCCATGCCACAGATTAGATCGGGGGACTTCCGGGCTTATTATTTATGCAAAATGCCGTGAAGTTCAACGTAGGATGATGGGGGCATTTAAGCATAGGCAGGTTAAGAAGATCTATATCGCTTTTGTTTATGGGATTCCCTATAAGGGCTCAGGGGTGATTGAAAAAAGGATTGAGAACCTTTTTGCCAAGACAAGTTATAAGGTTATAGAGAAGAGGCGGTCTTTTGCAGTAGTAGAGGCTAAGCCGTTTACCGGGCGGACTAATCAGTTAAGGATACACTTTAAGTCTTTAGGCAATCCTATTCTTGGAGAAGACAGGTTTGCTTTTAGAAAGGATTTTAAGATAAAAGCCAAAAGGCTTATGCTTCACGCAAAGTCTCTTAAGTTTCTGCATCCTATATTCGGGAAGGCGTTAAAGATAGAGGCAGGCTTACCGCAAGATATGCTTAATTTTTTAAAAGATCATGTTTAGTTATATTATTTTAGGGATTGTCCAGGGGTTAACAGAGTTTTTCCCGGTCTCAAGTTCAGGCCATCTTGTCATTGCTCAAGAGCTTCTTGGCTTAAGACCAGAAGGAATAGTGCTACCCATTATTCTGCATCTAGGTACGCTCGTTGCAGTAATAATCTTTTTCTCTAAGGATATAATTAGTCTATTTAGGAGCTTGAAAACTATTCTTTCCCTTTTCACGGCCACAGTTATTACCGCTTCTATAGCCTTGCTTGGAAAGGATTTTTTTGAGAAATTCTTCTCTTCTCCGCGGGCAGTTTGTCTTGCCCTATTTTTGACCGGCATGGGGCTTATCTTTACTAGATATTTTCCTCTTGGGACAAGAAGGGATGTAGGGGTAAAAGATGGAATTATCTTAGGGATTATGCAGGCGTTTGCTATTATCCCGGGCATCTCCCGCTCAGGATCCACTATATCTACGCTTTTGTTTAGGGGGATACAAAAAGAGGATTCTTTTAAACTTTCTTTTATAGCTTCTATCCCCTTAATTATTGGTGCTTTAATCTTAGAGTTTAAGAAGATAGATTTGGCTATCCAACAGAACTCAATTAATCTTTTATTAGGGTTTATTGCAAGTTTAATCAGTGGGCTCTTAGCGCTTTTTCTTTTAAGGTTAGTAATAAGGAGGGCTAAGCTTTATTATTTCGGTTATTACTCTATTTTTATTGCCTTGTTGGCTTTTATTAAAATAGGATAAAGGATTTTATATGCCGGTATTAGTTTTAGGTACGGTTGCCTTAGATACACTTAAAACTCCTTATGGTTTACGTAAAAGGATTCTTGGGGGTTCTGCTGTTCATTTCTCTATGTCTGCAAGTCTTTTTACTAAAGTAAGTATTGTTGCTTGCATAGGAGAAGATTTTCCGCAGGAACACATTAATTTTCTGAAGGCAAAGGGCATAGATCTGTCAGCTCTTTCAGTAGAAAAGGGCAAGACCTTTTACTGGAAAGGCGAATACCGTAAGGATTTTAATACCGCCATTACATTAAAGACAGAGCTAGGGGTTCTTTCTTCTTTCAAGCCGCGCCTTATGCCTAGTCAGCGTAAGATAAAATATCTTTTTTTAGCGAATGTTGACCCTGATATACAATTATCATTGTTAAAGAATATGGGCTCCCTTAAGTTCGTTGCCTTAGATAGTATGAATTACTGGATAGACTCTAAGCGTAAATCTTTGTTAAGGCTATTTAAAGGAGTAGATATATTTCTGGCTAATGATAAGGAGGCTTTAACGCTTTCAGGAGAAAGAGGGATTATTAAAGCGGCTAAGTCTTTACGGAAGATGGGGGCAAAGATGGTTTTGATAAAGAAAGGCGAACACGGAAGCATATTTTATAACGGTAAGAGCTTCTTTGCTTTGCCTGCTTATCATTCCGATAAAATTATAGACCCTACTGGAGCAGGGGATACCTTTGCCGGAGGCTTTATGGGGTACTTATCCGTTGTTAAGAAGATTACTGATAAAGAAATAAGAAGGGCTATTGCTTTAGGTACGGTTGCAGCCTCTTTTAACATTGAGGGTTTTGGGTTAGAGGGATCTTTTGGTATGTGTAGGCGCGCTTTAAATAAAAGATTGCTTTCTCTTAAGAAACAGATTTCTTTTGATTGCTTTTAATCTAAAGGAGGAGATTATGTTAGAAGGTAAGATCCTTAATGACTATAAAGAGGCGATGAAAAAGAGGGATGCCTTAAAAAGCTCGGTGATAAGTTTTTTACGCGCTGAGATGATTAATTTAGCTACGGCTAAAAAGAAGGGTGCGCTTGATGATACAGAGGTTGTTTCGGTTATAAAAAAACAGATTAAGCAGCGTAAAGATTCTATTGAGCTATTTACTAAGGGTGGGCGCAGAGAGATGGCAGAAAAAGAAGAGAAGGAGATGGAGATATTAAAGAGTTACCTGCCGCCTGAGTTATCTTGCGAAGAGATTTTGAAGATAGTTGAAGAGGTTATCGCCCAAACAAAATCCTCTAGTCTTAAAGATATGGGGAAGGTGATAAAAGAGGTAAATATAAGGATAGCCTCTCAAGCCGATGGAAAGGTAGTTAGTGAAATTGTAAGAGAGAGGCTGTCTTCTTTAAGTTCCCCTTCTAATTAATTATATTGATTTTTACCTTAGTTTTGTTAAAATTAGATTAACCATGGGAGGTGAAAATTAAATGAAAAAAACAGCGTTCTTTCTAGCGGTTATTTCCTTAATCTTTTTATCTTTTGCTTGCAGTAAGAAGCAGCAGCCTTTAGAGGAGATGCAGCAACCTATGTCTATGGAGGATCTTGTGACAATGAGCACAACCTCGTCTCTTCCCTTGGAGCAAGATATAGTTCAACCTCAGGTAAAATCACCGGAATCTATTTTAGGTCCGTCCTCTGAATCTCCGGTTAAATTAGAAACCCTGCCTGAAGGTCCGTATAAGCCAACAGCTATTGAGATACAAACTGCGCTTAAAAACGCAAACTTTTATACTGGTTCTATAGACGGTAAAATCGGTCCGTTATCAAAAAAAGCTATAGTTGAGTTTCAGAAGGCGAACAATTTGGCAGTTGATGGGAAGGTTGGGCCTAAGACTTGGAGTGTTTTGGAGAGATATCTTGAGCCTGTACAGGGTAAGATCAAGAGTCGTTAATAAAAGAATTAGGAAATACTAAAAGAGTTAATATAAAATCCCGGCATTTTTATGTTGGGATTTTGTATTTTTGGGTGCTATAATAATATATATGTACGAGTTCCCGCGTGATTTTTTTTGGGGTGCGGCAACATCAGCGCATCAGGTAGAGGGAGATAACTCTTCAAACGACTGGTGGGATTATGAATCTTCTGGAAAGCTTCCTTTTTATTCAGGGGATGCCTGTCGGCATTATGAATTATACGAAGAGGATTTTGACTTAGCTAAATCCTTGAATCACAATTGTCATCGTCTTTCTATTGAGTGGAGTAGGATAGAGCCTGAAGAAGGAAGGTTTTCTTCCGAGGCGTTAGAACACTATAGAAGAGTGATATCAAGCTTACGTAAACGTAATCTTGAGCCGATAGTAACCGTCCATCACTTTACAAATCCAGCGTGGTTCTTAAGGCAGGGAGGTTGGGAGAAAAAGAGGTCTTTAGATTATTTTTTACGCTATACTTCAAAGGTAATAGAGGCCTTATCAAAGGATGTCTGTTTTTGGGTTACTATAAATGAGCCGCTGGTCTATCTTTATCATTCATATCTTTTAGGGGCTTGGCCACCTCAAGAAAAATCATTGATTAAAGCATTTAAGGTTCAATCGAATCTTCTTAAGGCGCATATTCATTCTTATAGGTTTATAAAGAGTTTTTATAAGGAGAATAATTTAAGAGAGCCTTTTATTAGCATTGCGCAGAACATGCAAAATTTTATTCCTTGTCTGTCTACCCTTAGGAATAAATTTGCTTCTTTTCTGCGGAATAAACTATTTAACCTTAACTTTATAGAAAAGTCCTTAGAGGCTAAGGCTTTAGATTTTATCGGAGTAAATTATTATAGCCGCAGCCTTGTAGAATTAAAGGGCTGGGGGGTAAATAATTTTATAATGGATACCTGCGAAAGTAATTGCAGTAATTTACAAAAAAACTCCTTAGGTTGGGATATATATCCTGAAGGGTTATACAACGTATTAGAGGATTTAAAAAGATACAGCCTACCCGTATTTATTTTAGAAAACGGGATCTGTACTGATGATGATACGTTGCGTTGGGATTTTATCCGCAGGCATTTAATAAAACTCTCAGAGGCTATTACTTCGGGGGTTAAGGTCTTAGGCTATATCTATTGGTCTTTGATTGATAATTATGAGTGGGATAAAGGTTTTTCTCCGAGATTTGGGTTGATAGAGGTAAATTATAAAGATTACAGCCGTAAGATTAGAGAGAGTGCTAAGAAATTTTCTAAGGTGTGCCTCGAAGGAAAAATATAAATATGGAATTTAATGACCTTGATTTAGCGATACGCGATTTTCCTCTTTTTAGCGAGTTATCTAAAGGGGAGCGCAAGATTATTAAAAGATTCTCCCGTATAGTCCACTACAACAAAGGCGATATTATATATGCTGAAGGCTCTCCTCCGAGCGCTTTTTATTGCCTTATTTTAGGTAGGGTTGTTGTCTATACAAAAGGAGCTGATGGCACCGATAATATTTTAGAACATTTACACTATGGCAAATACTTTGGCGTTATCTCTTTGCTTACTAATGAAGGGCATTCGGTTACGGCTAAAGCTACTAATGATTGTTCTTTATTGGTTATTGAAAAAGAGGATTTTGATTTTGTCTTAACTAAAATTCCAAAATTAGCCGTTGATTTAAGTCGGATGCTTTCGCGTAGACTAAAACGCAAGGATATACACCAAAAGAGTATCTTTGAAAGCATGGTAATTTCGGTATATAGTTTTTATTCGCGTGTAGGCAAGACAATCTATGCTTTAAATTTAGCATTAAGCCTTCATAAAGAGACACGTAAATCCGTAATTATTTTAGATATACTTCCACAAGGCAAAGTACATAGTTTGCCCGGTAGGCTTAACATTAAAGAAAAAAAAATCTTTAATTTATCTAAAAGCCTTGCGGATAATCCTTTAACAATTAATGATTTTGTTTTTAAAACCGAGTTTGGTATAGGTCTGGTTTGTTTTTATTATGACCCTTTGGATGAATCTTGCGTTAAGAGGTTAATCGGGGTGTTAAGCGTATTGGTTAATGATTACCATTACCTTGTTTTAGATTTGCCTTCTTCTATGGATAGAAATATATTTAGCATATTAAACCAATCGGATACAATTCATCTTTTAAGTGGTCCGGATGACTTAGATTTAAAGAAGACTAATAACCTTACGCAAAGACTAATTGATGAGTTTAAATTTCAACAAGATAAGATCAATATAATTATCAATGAGTATAAGTTATCCCGTATAACCCCGGTAGAGCAGAGTCAGATATTAGGCAGGAGTATATTTGCTACGCTCCCTAATATAGATTTCGGTTCTTCTGACAGGTTGGTTTTAGATAATCCTTCTTGTGAATATGCTAAGGCAGTACGGAGGATATCCCGTTATACAGGAGAGTCAATGGTAGGGTTAGTATTAGGGGTAGGCGTAGGTTATGGTTTCTGCCATATTGGTGTATTAAAGGTGATAGAAGAGGAAGGGATACCTATTGATATTATCGCCGGTTCTAGTATAGGATCATTAATTGCAAGCCTTTGGGCTATCGGAAGGTCAAGCTCAGAGATTTTAGATATTACCAGTGAATTTAAGGAGCCTAAGCATATTTGGGGATTAGTTGATTTAACTGTTCCGCATTTAGGATTTATAAAAGGAAATAAGCTGTATAAATTCTTAAAAAGACATCTTAAAGATAAAACTTTTTATGATTTGCGCATGCCCTTAAAAATTATTGCTAGTGACGTAAAAAGAAAAGAGCCGCGGGTTTTGGATAAAGGCTTGCTTGTTGATGCAGTCATGGCAAGCTGTGCTATGCCGGGGGTATTTAAGCCTTTTCGTTTTAAAGAAGACCTTCTTTTTGACGGAGGGGTGATTAACCCTTTGCCTACGGAGCCTCTTTTTAAGATGGGGGTAAAGAAGATTATAGCGGTAAACGTTACTCCTTCTCGCGAGGATGTTTTGCGTCAGTATGAAAGAGTCAAGGAGGACATGCGGCTTAATCTGGTAGGAGGGTTAAAAAAGAAGAATTGGTTTAGTTTAGGCAATTATCTTAAGAATAGATTCAAGACGAATATACTGGATATTGTTTTTAGTAGCGTAGAGATATTGCAATCAGAGGTAGCTAAAAAAGAAGCGCAGTTAGCCGATGTGGTCTTGCATCCTGACACATCAGGCCTTTACTGGCTTGAGCTGCATAAGTCAAGAGAGTTTGCTAAAAGGGGAGAAGAAGAAGCGCGTAGAAACTTAGATAAGATTTGTAAGGTCATAAATGATTAAAAAATGGGGGGAGTATAAATATGAATAAATTAACATTAGTCTTATTCTTTTTAGCTTTAGCCTTGCATGGTTGCTGTAGTTTAAGTGAGGGGGCAAGGGGTTTTATGGGGGTGTCTACGAAAATACTTGAGGATACGCGCAAAGATGCGCTGATGAAAGATTTTAATATTAGTTTTGAGACTGTGCATAGCGTAATAAAGGATGCCTTAAAAGAGAATAAGTCTTATATTTATAGGGAGGATGCTTCAGCCGGTTTGATAGCTGTCTATCTATCTGAGAGCGACACTACCCCTGTCGGAGTATTTGTAAGCTCTTTAGATAAGGATAACGCAAGAGTCGAGGTATCAAGCCCTTCTACTTACGGAAAAGAAACAATCGCTAAAATTGTTTTTGATGCCTTGAAAGGAAGCTTAGATGAAAAAAAAGAATAACTCTCCAAGCTCAATAAGTAATTTTATTAAAGAATGCCATACTACTGCTAAATCTAAAGGCTGGTGGGATTATGAGCGCAATGACGGAGAGCTCATTGCCCTTATGCACTCTGAACTTTCAGAGGCATTAGAGGCGATGCGCAATCATTTAGGTTCGGTTGCAATAGCAGAAGAGTTAGCGGATTGTTGCATACGTATATTTGATTATTGCGGAGCAAGAAAGATAAATTTAGAGAAAGCACTTTTAAAGAAGATGGAGTATAATAAGACCCGTCCTTTTAGACACGGCAAAAAGTTTTAACTTTAAGATTATGGTAAAAAAACGCGATAGTTGGGGGTCTAAGTTAGGAATTATCATGGCTGTTGCAGGCTCGGCAATAGGCCTGGGTAATTTTTTAAGGTTCCCGGCAAAGGCGGCTATTAACGGTGGTGGGGCTTTTATGATTCCCTATTTTATCTCATTTTTATTGTTGGGGATACCGTTGATGTGGGTTGAATGGACTTTAGGCAGGTTTGGTGGAGGATTTGGGCACGGAACTGCTCCGGGGATATTCAATAGCCTTTGTCAGAAGAACCGTTTTGTAAAATATTTTGGCGTAATCGGCATATTTGGCCCCTTAATTATCTTTATCTATTATATCTACATAGAGTCTTGGACCTTAGCCTATAGTTTCTTCTCTTTGATTGGAAAGTATTCTTCTTTAACTGATTTATCAGGGATGAAGAGTTTTCTTTTAGGGTTTCAGGGGTTAGAAAAAAATCAACACTTTAACGGATTACAGGCAGCCTACATCTTCTTTGCTATAACTTTTATTTTGAATATATCCATTATCTATTATGGGATAAAAGGGGGGATTGAGAGGTTGTGTAAGTTTGCGATGCCGCTTTTATTAGTTTTTGGAATTATATTAATGACAAGGGTTTTAACTTTAGGCGCTCCTGATGTGCTTAAACCTGACTGGAATGTTCTGAATGGTTTTGGTTTTTTATGGAACGCTGACTTCTCAAGCCTTAAGTCTGCTAAGATATGGATTGAGGCAGCCGGGCAAATATTCTTTACCTTAAGTGTAGGCATAGGAGTTATTTTAACTTATGCCAGTTATCTATCTAAAGGA
Organism: uncultured Planctomycetales bacterium; assembly: GCA_964542785.1. GTDB lineage: Bacteria > Omnitrophota > Gorgyraeia > Gygaellales > Profunditerraquicolaceae > Sherwoodlollariibacterium. The sequence goes on along the minus strand of CAZIUK010000002.1, from coordinate 19,054 downwards.
GATGATGTGGTTCTTTCTGGGCTTACTGCCGCAAGTACAAATAGCTTTGCCGAAGTTATCTTAGGGGCTAGTATTATAATCCCTGCGGCTTTTGTCTTTTTTGGTCCCGTTGATATTAGGTCAATTACTAGTTCCGGTGTATTTAATTTAGGTTTTGTTACTATGCCCCTTGTTATAAATAAGCTCCCTTTATCGGAATTAATAGGTTTTTGTTGGTTTTTTCTTTTATTTTTAGCGGGGATTACTTCGTCTGTTTCGCTTGCGCAGCCGGCAGTAGCTTTTTTAGAGGACGAGTTCAACATCTCTAGAAAAAAGGCTGTTTCTATTTTTGGCGTCCTTTCTTTTATTTTGTGCCAACCGGTGGTTTTTTTCTTAGGTAAAGGAGTTTTAGATGAGTTGGACTTTTGGGGAGGGACTTTTTCTTTAGTTGTTTTTGCGACTATAGAAGTTATACTCTTTGCCTGGGTCTTTGGTATGGATAAGGCTTGGGATGAGATACATAAAGGAGCTGATATACGAGTTCCAAAAGTTTACAAGTTTATTATTAAATACATTACTCCGCTTCTTTTGTTTTTAATATTAGGGATGTGGATTAAACAGGAGTGGCTTCCTATTATCCTGATGAAAAATGTTTCGGAATCTACTAGAGGCTGGGTATTATCTACACGCTTAGGGTTAGCCTTTATCTTTATTGTCATTGCTTTATTGGTTAAAATAGCTTGGAAGAAAAGGGTTTTTTTAAAGAAGGGCGCTTGAAATGAAAGTAAGTGGTTGGGTATTTATATTTGTATCTTGGGTCTTTATATTAGGGCTTACCTTTTTTTGTTTCTTGCGTATTTTTTCAAAAAACGGACTTAAGTAGACATTTAATCTTAATATGCTTGATTTTTTCCTCTTTTGTGGTAAAAAGGATAAATAAGCTAATAAGTGTTTAGCCGAGGTAGCTCAGTGGTAGAGCGCGGCCCTGAAAAGGCCGGCGTGGGAAGTTCGATTCTTCTCCTCGGCAAATTCATAATTCATAGGTTCATAGGGACAGCTACTTTGAAGAAAGTGGCTGTCCCTAAAAATAAAAACGAAGCTAAGGATAGTAAATTACCCCTAGCTTCGTTTTTGTTGTGCTGATTTATATTTTGGTAACGTTGGTTGCCTGGTCGCCTTTTGGGCCTTGGGTTACCTCGTATTCAACTGATTGTCCTTCCTCTAAAGTCTTATAACCTTCACCGGTAAGTGCGCTGAAGTGCACGAATACGTCCTTTCCGTCTTCGCCGGTAATAAAGCCATAACCCTTTTGATTGGAAAACCACTTTACTTTACCTTTTGCCATTTCCTACTTTTCACCTCCCCCATAAAAAAAGCCGTAAAGCGCCATTCTTTAATGGCTACAAGCTTTACGGTTTATCTGTTTCTTTTGAAAAAATCTCTACTTCTCCTTGCAACGTTAGTAACATTAATAGTTTAACATTTTTTTTTACTTTGTCAAATAATTTTTCTTGGATGTAGTGGCAAAAATTGGTATAATTATGGCATTCTTTTGCCGATGTAGCTCAGCTGGTAGAGCGGCGCTTTCGTAAAGCGCGGGCCGGAGGTTCGATCCCTCTCATCGGCTATTATTAGAGATGTCAAAGTTCCGTAAAGTTTTAAAAAATCGTAATTTCTTTCTTCTCTGGTTAGGTCAGATAATCTCTCAATTCGGAGAGAGGTTGGGGCAGATGGCTTTAATCGCCTTTGTCTATGGCAGAAGCCCGGGGTCAACTATGGATATGGCAAAGATACTCTCTTTTACCATAATTCCGGTTTTTATAGTTGGACCTGTGGCAGGGGTCTATGTTGATAGGTGGGATAGAAGAAAAACAATGTATATCTGCGACTTTTTAAGGTCAGCTTTAATATTTACTATACCCTTTTCACTTTTTTATTATAAAAGCGTTCTGCCGATTTATGGCATTATCTTTATCGTTTTTTCTATTGCGCGTTTCTTTGTTCCGGCAAAGCTTTCTATCGTGCCTGATTTGGTAGAAAAAGATGATTTGTTAATAGCTAACTCCCTTCTTAACGTTACTGGGATGCTTGCAGCTGTCTTAGGGTTCGGCATAAGTGGTGTTTTAGTGGAATGGGTTGGAGCAAAGAGTGGTTTTTACCTCAATTCTTTAAACTTCCTTATCTCTGGGGTACTTATATTTTCCATACCCAAGAAGTTTAATCCCTTAACTAAAGATTTTAAGGAGTTAGGCAGGCAGATAGTGGATGTTATAAGAAAGTCAGTTTTCCAGGAGATAAAAGAAGGGGTTTTATATTTCATAAAGCAAAAAGATATCCGCTTAACCGCAAGTATTATGTTTATGCTCTGGTCAGCGCTAGGTGCGGTTTATACGGTAATGATTGTTTTTGTTCAGAAGGTCTTAAATTCTGCGACAAAAGATTTAGGGCTTTTGATTATGTTCTTAGGCATAGGGTTATTTACAGGGTCAGTTTTTTACGGGCGTTTTGGCCAGCGCTTAAGCCACTATAAGGCTATATTTACTTCCCTTGCTTTAAGCGGCACTATGCTTATAATCTTTACCCTTACTTTAAACCGTTACCCCTGTTTTTTTACTGCAGCGCTTCTTTCTTTTATCCTTGGAGTTAGTGTTTCTCCTATTATGATTGCTTCAAACACAATTATACATAAGGCAAGCAGTAATGAGATGATGGGCAAGGTTTTTAGTTCTTTAGAGATAGTTATGCATTTAGCATTTCTTTTATTTATGTTTATCAGTAGTCTCTTGGCAGAGAGGGTACCGCATACATTAATGCTTATTGTAGTAGGGTGCATATTTAGTATTGTCGGCTTTATAAATATTATCCTTAAACGTAAAATCCCATGGTTAGATTAGAAGATAATAAGTTTTATACAGAAGGTAAACAAATAGAGGAATTTCTTCCTTTAGGCAGAGTTTATATACCTCTCTCTCAGCATTTAGGGAGCATCTGTAGCTCATTAGTTAAGCCCGGGGATTCTGTTTCTCTTGGGCAAAAAATAGGCGCATCAGATGTGCGTACTTATTCGCCGGTACACTCTTCTGTAGCAGGAAAGGTTGTTTCTATAATAGACTGGCCGCATCCGGTATCAGGCAGGTCTAAGGTAGTTGTAATTGAGCCTGATGTTAACTTTGGCCAAACAAAAAATTATACTATTAGAAAAGATATAGATAAATTATCCCCGGAAGATATAAGAAAGATAGTATTTGAAAGCGGAATTGTAGGGATGGGAGGGGCGAGTTTTCCTGCGCACATTAAGTTAAACCCTTCTGTATGCGTAGATACCTTGATTATTAACGGCGCTGAGTGTGAACCCTATCTAACTTCTGATTCTCAACTTATGATTGAAAAGTCGGAGGAAATTTTAAGGGGAATAGATTTAGTAGCATACTGCTTAGGGGTAAAAAAAGTTTTTATAGCCATAGAGGATAATAAGCCTGAAGCGATTAAAGGGGTTAGCTCCCATATATCAATAAAGAGTATATTTAATAGGCAGATTGATTGTTGCCTGCATATATTAAAATCAAGTTATCCTCAGGGAGGAGAGAAACAGCTTATCAAGAGCGTTTTGAATAAAGAGGTTCCTCGCGGTAGGCTCCCTTTTGATATAGGGGTAGTTGTGCATAATGTAGCAACAGTATTTGCGATATACGAAGCAGTCTATTTAAATAAGCCTTTGTATGAAAGGATAGTTACGGTTACAGGAGCTATTATTTCAAACCCTAAGAATTTATTGGTGCGCATAGGCACTCCGATAAAAGAGTTAATTGATTATTGTGGCCCTCTAAAAGAGAGCCCATCTAAGATTATCATAGGAGGGCCGATGATGGGTATTGCCCAATATACCGATGATGTCCCAGTCATTAAATCTACAAATGGAGTTTTACTTTTTGGGCAAAAAGAATCAGAGGCTTTGGTAGAGGAGTATTGTATAAGGTGTGGTTCTTGTGTGAGGGAATGCCCTGTCGGGCTTATGCCTTGTATAATAAATTTAGCCTCTGAAAAAGGGCTATGGCAGGAAGCAATAAACTATGGAGCTATGGATTGCATAGAGTGTGGGGTTTGTAATTATGTATGTTCTGCTAACCGCAGGTTAGTGCAGTCTATTAAGAGGGCTAAGTTAGAGGCGAAAAGATGAAAGAGACGTTTAAGTTTGGTTTTATCTTAGGGTTTATATGTATTATAGCCGCAGGGTTATTAGCTTGGATAGATATTTTGACAAAGCCAAAGATATTAGCGCAGGAGAAATTAGAAGAGAAGTTAAGCTTAAAAGCAGTCTTTCCTTTAGCAGATAGGTTTGAGGAGGTAAGAGAGGGTGGTGAAATAGATTACTATAAGGCATTCGACGCAAAGGGGGAATTATTGGGGTATGCTTTTAAGGCAACAGAGAGGGGTTACTCCGGAGAGGTAAAGACAATAGCAGGGATGCGTAAAGATGGAGAGATTGCCGCAATAAAGGTATTATTTCACAATGAGACTCCGGGGTTAGGTTCGCGCATTGCTGCGGATGATTTTACTAACCGCTTTAAGGGGATAAGCGATTTATCTAAGGTAGAGGCGATTACCGGAGCAACAATCTCTTCTAAGACGGTTATTGATTCGGTAAAAAATAGAGCAGAAGAAGTAAAATTAAAGGTGGGGGATGAAAGATAGCTTATTAGTTAATACCGCGCCGCATCTACATAAAAAAGAGTCTGTGCAAAGGACTATGTGGCTGGTTACTTTAAGCCTAATTCCTGCGGGCTTAGCCGGGGTTTTTATATTCGGGATTAAGGCGCTATGGTCAATAGCTTTAAGTATAACCGCGGCAGTCTTAACAGAGTTTATCTTGCAAAAACTTACAAAAAGAAAGATAGCTATCTATGACGGAAGCGCTGTGCTTACCGGTTTATTATTAGCTTACAATCTGCCTTCAGGGGCTCCTCTTTGGCTTCCTATTGTAGGTTCAGTGTTTTCTATCGCCATAGGTAAACAGGTCTTTGGAGGGTTAGGGCAGAATATATTTAATCCTGCGCTTGTAGGTAGGGTTTTTCTTATGGCATCTTGGCCAAAATATATGACTACTTTTACCAAGCCTTTTGATAATTATGACGCATTGACTTCTGCTACGCCCTTGGCTGTCTTAACTGAAGGCGAGGCTTTAAAGGGCATCTCTTACTTAGATTTATTTTTAGGCAATCGTCCGGGTTGTATCGGAGAGGTGTGTATCTTGGCTTTATTAACCGGAGCAGCATTTCTTTTGATAAGGGGGTATATCTCTTGGCATATTCCCTTTACTTATATATTTACTACGGGGTTGTTATCTTATATCTTTGGGGCAAAGCCTTTATTTACCGGGGATTGGCTATCCGGGGTTTTGTCAGGAGGGTTGATATTAGGGGCGTTTTTTATGGCTACGGATTATGTTACTTCTCCCTTGACCCGTAAGGGACAAGTTATATTTGGTTTAGGATGTGGAATTATTACTATTGTTATCAGGTTTTGGGGGGGGTACCCTGAAGGGGTATCATACGCCATACTTATAATGAATGCGGCAACTCCTATGATTGATCGGTATATGCGCCCGAGGATTTATGGGACTTAAAAAATATGAAGAGCTTAATTAAAGAACTTACTAAAGGCATAACTATACTTAACCCTACATTTGGGTTAATCTTAGGTTTATGTCCGACCCTGGCAGTATCTACCTCGCTTTTTAATGCTTTAGGTATGGGGGTAGCTGCAACATTTGTATTGGTTTTTTCTAATATGATAATCTCCGGTTTGCGCAATTTTATTCCTGCAAGGATACGCCTCCCGGCGTACATAGTTATCATTGCTACTTTTGTTACTCTTTGTGAACTTATGATTAAAGCTTATCTGCCGGTATTGGGAAAATCCTTAGGAATCTTTATACCTTTAATTGTAGTTAATTGTATTATTATGGCGCGGGCAGAGGCATTTGCCTCGCGCAATAAAGTCTTGCCTTCTATCTTTGATGGGTTAGGGATGGGGATAGGTTTTACTTTAGGCATAAGTATTATTGCTTTTATTAGAGAGCTTTTAGGCTCAGGGAGTATATTAGGTTTTGGGTTTTTAAAAAATAACGAGTTTATCCTTGTTATGATTTTGGCCCCCGGGGCGCTCCTTACAATGGGACTTTTGATCGCCCTAAGTAGGATCTTAGGGATAACTAGAAAATAAAGGAAGAGAGTATGCAGATAAGTAAGATTATATCAATAGCCATAAGCATGGTCTTTATAAATAATTTTATACTCTCTAAGTTTTTAGGGCTATGCCCATTTTTAGGAGTATCCCGCAATACAAGGGCAGCTTTCTCTATGGGGGTAGCAGTTGTCTTTGTTATGGTTTTATCTGCTTTGATTACATCTTTAGTCTATATATTTGTTTTAGTTCCGTTGGATATAATATACTTAAGGACGATATTTTTTATCCTTATCATTGCTGCTTTTGTGCAGCTTATTGAGATGGTAATTAGAAAGTTTTCTCCTGCCTTGTATAAGGCATTGGGGATTTATCTACCGCTTATTACCACTAATTGTGCTGTTTTAGGAGTTACAATATTAAATATTGATGATTTCTTTATCCCCGGAGTTTCTGTTTTCTTTGGGGTACTTTATTCAGTTGCCCAAGCTTTCTTTGCAGGAGTAGGGTTTTGTGTAGCTCTTCTACTTATGTCTGGTATCCGTGAGAGGTTGGAACTAAGCGATACTCCTTTAAGCATGAAAGGGATCCCTGTTGCTTTTATAGTTGCTGCGGTTATGAGCCTTTCTTTTATGGGTTTTAGCGGGTTTAAATTTTAAACGATGACGATATTTTATTCGATAATAGCTTTAGGTAGTTTAGGTGTTTTATTCGGCGTGGGGCTTTCGTTGGCAGCTAAGAAGTTTTGCGTTTCTTCTAATCCTAAGTTAGATAAGATTCAAGATAGTCTACCCGGAGCTAATTGTGGGGCATGTGGAATGGGGGGGTGCTCTGGTTTAGCTGAGGCATTGGCAGAAGGAAAGTGTGGTATAGATAAATGCACTGTTGCTGGAGAAGATAGTAAGGTTAAGATTTCTAAAATTTTAGGGGTTGAGTTTAAAAAGAGCGTTAAGAGGGTAGCAACATTACATTGCGCAGGTGGGATTAAGGTAAAAGATAGGTTTATTTATAATGGTATAGAGGATTGCGTTGCTGCTAATTTAGTTTTAGGTGGACAGAAGAGTTGCGTATATGGGTGCTTAGGTTTTGGAACTTGCGTGAAGGCATGTCCTTTTGGTGCGATTAAAATCTCTAAAGATGGCCTGCCGGTTGTGGATAAAGATAAATGTAAGGCGTGTAATAAATGCGTTGAGGTTTGCCCAAAGCAATTATTTAGTTTAGTTCCTCAGACTCATACTGTTTTTGTTGCCTGTAGTTCTCATGACACAGGAAAGGATACAAGGGCAGTTTGTTCTGTAGGGTGTATTGGCTGTAAACTTTGTGAGCGTGCTTGTAAATTTGACGCGATACACGTGATAGACAATGTTGCGGTAATAGACTATAATAAGTGCACTTCTTGTGGAGAGTGTATTAAAGCTTGCCCAGTTAGGGTTATTAGAGGAGAAAGCAGTCAGTAGATAGGGGGGGGATTGAATATAGCAGTTTTTGCATCGGGGAGAGGGAGTAATTTTGAGGCGATAGTTAAGGCAGTAAGATCCGGAAAAGTTAAAGCTAATCTTGCGCTTATGCTATGCGACAATCCTTCTGCTTCGGTAATCCTTAAGGCGAAGAGGCTTAAGGTTAAAACCGTTTTGATAGATCCTCGGCTACATCTTACGAAGAAATCATTAGAGGATAGGATAATAAGGCACTTAAAGGATAACAAAATAGATCTTATTCTATTAGCAGGGTTTATGCGGATTTTAAGCCCAAGGTTTGTCTTGACCTATAAAAATAAAATTATCAATATCCATCCTTCGTTATTGCCTGCTTTTAAGGGAGCGGATGCGATAAAGGACGCTTTTGATTATGGAGTTAAAGTTACCGGAGTTACCGTGCATTTTGTAGATGAGAAAATGGATCACGGGCCGATAATCTTGCAAAGAGAGATTAAGATTGAAGAAACTGAAAGCCTTTCTTCTTTAGAAGGGAAGATACATAAGCTTGAGCACAAGGTTTACCCTGAAGTGCTAAGGTTATTTATTAATAAACAGCTTAAGATAAAAGGCAGAAAGACCTTAGTTATTAATCGCTAACTGCAGAAAGCGCTGCTGCTTGATTGAAGATAATTTTTTTCCCCGTCAATAGATTTTCCAGTATCAAACTTGAGAAATCCTTAAACCCGTAGATATTCAACGTATAGCGGATAATTTTTAATACCTCTTTATCCGTATCCGCGTCTTTTTCCGCCTCGGGCTTTTGAAATTTAAACTTTATCCTATGTTGAATCTGTTTTAGTATAAACTCCTGCAGAGAGATGTTGCGGTATTCTATTGAATCTCCGGATAAATCTCCGGTTACCTGCGGGGCTAATTCTACTTCTTGAATTATACGGTGTTGATATTCTTCCCAAGAGATTAATCCGTAAGAGACTTTTTTAAAATCAAGGTAGTAAAGAATATCTTTAATAATAAATCCGTGTATAGTATCTGCGATAATAATAACGAAAAACTTGGGGCTATTTTTTTCAGGTTCTTCCATACTGAATAATACTCTTCGTAAGGCCTTCCAGATATTGCTTATTTTTTCAAATACCTCTTTTTTATATTTCATCTCTTGGAATTTCTCTTCTTCGGGGATTGGTTTAATCAGGTATTTAGCAAGAAGCAAGCTGTCATTTAAATCTACATTGTTCTCTTCTACTAAAAAGCGTTCAATGGATTTTTGTGGCTTATCTGCTGTTTCAATAGTCCCCTCCGGAATAGGTAGGTATATCCAGAGGGTGGATTTAATAATCCGTGCTTTTATTTCAAATCCATATTCTTTTTTACAGATATCTTCTATTGCCTGGGGTATTGATTCTTTCGGGTAAGTAGGCAGGGTAGATGAAGTACATCCTGAAAGCGCAAGAGCATATATTAATAATAGGCTAAAAAGAAGGGCGCGTTTTGCCGAATTCTTTAAAAATAGCTTCAATCTCGTCATAATTAAGCTCTTCTTTGGCAAGTAGCTCTTGGGCTAACTTATCCATAAGCGGCTCCTCTTTTTTTAAAAGTTCAGTAACCTCATCAAGGCAGGTTTTAAGTATATGCTGGACATCCTTATCAAGGGTGGATTTTATCTCTTCAGATAAATTACTATTTATCTCCCAGTTGCCTAGTAACCCGGAGCGTCCCATGCCGCAAGTCCAGACCATCTGATGAGCATAATACATAGCAGTTGAGAAATCCTGATATACGCCGGTTGTGGTTGCGTTGTATTTAATTTTTTCTGCCGCGTATGAGCCTAAGCAGACTTTAATTTGGCTTAAGAGGATATTGGAATCTTTGATAAAAGTATCCTCTCTCTCCGGCGTCCAAGTAACTCCGCCTGTTGGGCCGCGGGGGGTAATGGTGACTTTAAAAACATCTTGAGTAGGCGCAAAAAAATAGGTGGTTATTGCATGGCCTGCTTCATGATAAGCAGTTTGGAGTTTTTCTTTTTGGCTTAATCTTATCCTGCGCTTAATGCCTAAAGCAGCCCTCTCTCTAGCCTCATCTATCTCTTTCATTGATATTGCTGTTTTATTTTTGCGTACGGTTATTAAGGCGGCTTCTCTGACTATATTAGCGATATCAGCAGGGCTTTGGCCTACAGTAATACGGGCAAGGCGGTCAATCTTAAGGTCCTGTGGGTCATATTTTACTTTACTTAAGTAATAAGAAAACAATTTTTGCCGGTCATCAAGATTAGGCCTATCCACGTATATTTTTCGGTCAAACCTTCCGGGCCTAAGGAGTGCTTCATCTAATACTTTTTCTTGGGCGTTAGTTGCGCCGATAAGGACGATGTTGTAGTCTTTTTCTTTTAAGCCATCCATCTCTACTAAGAGTTGGTTTAATGTAGTGTTATGTTCTGTTGTGCCTCCAAAACCTTTATCCATAGCCCGTTGCGCTCCTACTGCGTCAATCTCATCAATAAATATTAGGCATCCTCCTTCTAATTCTGCTAATTGTTGGGCGCGCTTAAATAGCGAGCGTATCCTTCCTGCGCCGACACCAACGAACATCTCTACGAACTCAGAGCCGGACATAGTTATAAATGGGAGTTTTGCTTCAGTAGCGATTGCCTTGGCAAGGTAAGTCTTGCCACATCCCGGAGGACCGAGCATAAGGATACCCCTTAAAATTTTTCCTCCGATACGCTGTAGTTGAGCGCGGTCTTTGATAAGTTTAACTACCTCTAATGCCTCTTCTTTGGCTTCATCCATTCCGATTACATCATCCCAAGTAATTCCGACACTCTCTCCGGCTACTGATTTTTTGCTTGTTTGGGTAAAGGATTGAGCTCCGCGCTTCATAAAGAGCCAATACCACATAAAGGTATAAACTACGCCGAAGATAAGCGCCATTACTACCTGTAGATAAAGTTGCAAGGGTATCATTGCCAACTGTGATTGCCTAAGGTAAGATTCAGACTCGTTCCAAGCGCGGATGCCTTTGATGATTAAGATGATAAGTGAGATAGCCAAGGCAATAAGAATAATAGAAACAAGTACTTTTATCCAATGTAATTTAAGGTGAAATTTAAACTTTTTCCAAGTCATATTATCTCCTGAAGGTTTATGGAAGTAGGTATTACTTTATTAGTTGTAAGATAGCATAAGCGCCTAGGTTAGTCAATCTTTTTTGGGAGTAAAAAGCTTATTTCCCTGTAATCGCAATATAATAATGTCCTAATCTAGCAAAGTAAGAATGTCCTATTTTCAAAGGCTGCTATAATGCCTCCTAAATAAGGAGGTGGAAGCTGTGGAGGGTATTCTTACAATGAGCCAAAGGGAATTAAAGCGGTTACATGTAATACGAAAAGCGATTGATAAACGTATCAAACAACGGGAAGCCGCAGAGATTTTGTCTTTAAGCCAACGGCAGATCCGTAGATTGGTGAAGCGGATACGCAAGGAGCAAGATAAAGGGATAATACACCGTTCTTGCGGTTTAAAATCGCACCGGGCAATAGCCGATGGGATAAAAGAGAAGGCGCTTAGCCTTTGCAGGAGCATATACGTAGGTTTTAACCCTACACTTGCCTCAGAGAAGCTCTTTGAGAGGAATAAGATTAAATTAAGCCGGGAGACGCTACGGCAATGGTTTATTCATGAGGGCGTCTCTTATGAAAAGCGCAAGGCTAAGCCTCATCGTAAATGGCGTCCGCGTAAAGAGCATTGCGGCTTAATGCTTCAAATGGACGGCTCTCATCATAAGTGGTTTGAGGAGAGAGGCCCTGAATGCGTGCTTATGGGTTACATTGATGACGCGACTAACCGTGTCTATGCGCGCTTCTACAGCTACGAAGGGACATTTCCTGCGATGGACAGCTTTAAACGTTATGCCTTAAAGTTCGGCCTGCCTCAAAACGTCTACCTTGACAGGCACTCAACGTATAAAAGCAGGAGGAAGCCGACAGTTGAAGAAGAATTGCTTAATCGCTAAGCTTTAAGCCAGTTCGGCAGGGCGTTAGATGAATTAGGCGTGCGCCTCATACACGCTCATTCAGCGCCTGCCAAAGGCAGGATTGAACGGCTCTTTAAGACATTTCAGGATCGGCTGGTTAAAGAGATGCGGCTTGAAGGCATCAAAAACATTGCAGAAGGCAACAGGCTTTTAGAACGATATCTTCCGGTCTTTAACAGGCGTTTTAACGTAGAGCCTGTGTCAAATGAAGATTTGCACCGCCCGTTACCTAAAGGCATTGATTTAGACAGAGTTTTCTCAATAAGAACACCTCATGCCTTACGTAATGACTTTACCGTGGTGCATAAAGGCAAGCTTTATCAGGTTGAAGATAACATTCGCTCAAAGGAAGTTATTGTAGAAGAGCGGCTCAACGGAGCTCTTTATATTACTTATAAGGGTAGGGCCTTATGTTACCATGAGATTAGCCAGCGGCCTAAGAAGATTAAGCCGCCGCGTAAGCCGCACATATACAAGCCTACTCCTATGGATAATTCATGGAGGTTATTTCGGCTGCCGGGTTCGCATAAGACCCAAGTAAGCGAAAAAGTTTTTGCAGACGCTCTTTAAAAAACTAAAAAATAGGACATTTTAAAATTGCTAAAAATAGGACATTTTTATCTTGCTAGTGCAAAAAAGCTTATTTCCCTTGACGTAGTATTTAGGGTATGTATAATATACTTCCTGCTAAAAAACAATTCAGAATATCTTTTTTAAGGAGGATACTAATGGCAAAGATTAAAAAGGTTTTAGCCCGTGAGATAATTGACTCAAGAGGCAATCCTACCGTAGAGGTAGATGTTATCTTAGATAATGAGGTATTGGGCCGGGCAGCTGTCCCTTCCGGAGCTTCAACCGGGGACAATGAAGCATTGGAATTAAGGGATAAGGACACAAAGCGCTATCTTGGGCGGGGGGTCTTAAGGGCAGTAGATAATGTTAATACTCTAATAGCCTCAAAGATAGAGGGTTTGGTGCCTGATTTTAATGAGATTGACGCTCTTTTAATAAAATTAGACGGGACGGAGAATAAGGCAAACTTAGGGGCTAATGCTACTTTGGGTGTCTCTATGGCTGTTGCTAAAGCAATGGCGATATCTGAAAAAAAGCCCTTGTATAAATTCTTAAGTCAAGGCAAGGCTAATCTTTTGCCCGTTCCTTTGATGAATATTTTAAATGGCGGGATGCATGCGGATAATAATTTGGATATTCAGGAGTTTATGATTATGCCTGTCGGAGCGCCTAATTTTAGCGAAGCGCTACGTATGGCTTGCGAGGTATTTCATAACTTAAAGTCTTTGCTTAAATCCAGCAAGCTCTCTACTTCAGTAGGAGATGAAGGTGGTTTTGCCCCTAATTTAAAGTCTAACCGCGAGGCATTAGATTTAATTCTTCAGGCAATTGAAAGATCAGGATACAAGCCGGGGACCGATCTATTTTTAGCATTAGATTGCGCGGCGAGCTCTTTTTGTAAAGACGGAAAGTATCAGTTTGACGGCGCGCAAAAGAGCGCGGCAGATTTAATAAGTTTATACGAAGAGTGGCAGAAGAATTATCCCATTATCTCAATAGAAGACGGGCTCTCAGAGCATGACTGGCAGGGCTGGAAGGAGATGACCCTTAAGTTAAAGGATAAGATGCAGCTTGTAGGAGATGATGTTTTTGTCACTAACCCGAAGATATTTAAAAAAGGCATAGCAGAGAAGATCGGCAATGCTATCTTAGTAAAGGTAAATCAGATAGGTTCTCTTACCGAAACAATCGAGGCGGTTAATATCGCAAAGAAGAATAATTATAAAGCGGTTATCTCTCACCGTTCGGGCGAGACAGAGGATACGACTATAGCGCATTTGGCGGTAGCGTTAGGGTGCGGGCAGATTAAGACAGGTTCGCTTTCGCGCACTGACCGGCTCTGTAAATACAATGAACTCCTAAGGATTGAAGAGGAGTTGGGGGTTGAAGCGGTTTACGCCGGTAAAACCTTTAGGAAGTAAATGCTATCTACCTTAAGGAATGCTTTAGGTTATTTTATTGTTGCCGCGGCCTTGTTGATACTATTTATCCCCGGGTTTTCTAAGATGCAGGGGTTAAGGGATAAGAATAAAGACCTTGAGGATAAGATTCGTCGCCTTAATATTGAAAATGCGCTTTTGCATCAGGAGTTAAAAAGGATGGAGAGTGACCCGGTATACCAAGAGAGGATAGCGCGGGAGAAGATGGGGGTAGTAAGAAAAGGCGAAATCCCGATTAAGATAGTCCCGCAGAAGAAAAAAAGGTAAATCTTTGTTTACTTGATAGGAATTAGTGTTATAATAAAAGTACTGTTCTTTAAAAAGTTTCGCGGGGTGGAGCAGCCTGGTAGCTCGCAAGGCTCATAACCTTGAGGTCGACTGTTCAAATCAGTCCCCCGCAACCAGGTAATTCTCTCGGAACCCCAGATTGAGAGATAAAATAAGCCCTGATTAGCAAGTCTAATCAGGGCTATTTTTATTCTTTATTTTTCCTTTGACAAAAGCAAAAACGAATGGTATATTCTATTTGTGAACCATTGTTCATTAGTTAAAGATGTGTTCGCAAGGAGGATAGATGGCTATATTAAGTAGAAAAGAGAGAGATAGGCGATTACGTAGATCCGACATTTGCAAAGCGGCAGAGTATGTATTTGCTTTGAAAGGATATCACAAGGCGACAATAAGAGATATCGCAAAAGAAGCCCAATACGGAATAGGGACGGTTTATCTACATTTTAAGAACAAGGACGCTCTTTATTTTGCTTTGCTTGAAGAAAAGTTAAAGTGCTTATTAGCTTTGACTAAAGAGAAAGTAGGGCAAGTGAAAGATACGAAAAAGAAGTTGGAGGTTCTTATACAGGAAAGTTTAGCCTTCTTTGAGAAAAATCAGGATTTTTTTCAGATATTTGTTTCGGAGGGGAGTGAGTCATACATTGAATCAAGATTCTTAAAATCTTCCATTGGCTTGCAATTGCAAGGACACACGGAAAGCCTGCTGAAGGAGGCGCAAAGGCAAGGGGTTATTAATAGTAATTTTGACCCGGAGCAAATCAATAATGTGCTTGAATCTATTGTTAAAACGATTACTCTTAAGTGGTTACAAACGAAAAAGAGAAAAAAAGAAAGTTTAGTGGGTTTATCCGGCACAATTCTTAGGTTGTTTCTTTACGGTGTTGCAAGTAAATAACCTGCTTTCCGGTAGTTACTCATAGCACTCCTTACAAAATTATTTACCTTGACAAGCCCATAAATGAATGGTATGCTTTATTTATGAATAGTTGTTCACATATTGACATAATGTTCACAGGCAGTGTAATAAGAAAGTTTCCTGATTAATATTAAAGTGTCGGTGCGATAATGAAAAAACTATCGGTATTTATTACAAGCTTAAGTATTATTGCCGCGCTTACCTTTAATGTTGGCGCTTATGCTGATAATTCCCAAGAGGAATCAGTTTTAAAGATTGGCCTTGAGGAAATCGTTCAGAGGGCGCTGGATACTAGTGAAGAATTAAAGATAAAGGATAGCGAGATTAAGAGAAGCAAGGGTGTTTACGGTGAAGTCCGCTCAGAGGCGTTACCGCATATCAGCGGCCAATCTGTTTGGACAAACAATATGGATTACCCGGCTAAAGCCGCCGGCAAGTATTACGATCATTCCTTAGATAGCGGCATAAGCGCTTCGCAGCTTATTTGGTCGTTTGGCAAAGTGATGCACGCGATAGATTCAGCTAAGAATGCTGTTGAAGCGACTCGTTTGAATAAGGAAGCAAGTAGGCAAGATGTGATTTTTGCCGCAAAATTAAGCTACTATAGCTGCCTTCTTGCTAAAAGTACCCTCTCTATAGCCGAGAAATCATATGCCGATGTTCTGGAGAATAAAAAGTTGCTTGGCCAACGTTCTTATGGAGGCCGTAGCTCGAAATATGAAATCGTTAAGATTAATGCTGATGTTGCAGCTAGGGTTCCGGCAGTCAATGAGGCCCGTACACAATTTGATGCCGCTATTGAAACCTTAAGAAGAGTTATTGATGTTGATTTTGACAGGAAGATTGAACTTGAGGGAGATTTTCAAGAACAATACGTTGATTTTAATTATGAAACGTTGGTAAGCGCTATGTATGCATATGAGCCGTCCTTGCAGGGCCTTGATAAATCAATTGACTCTGCCGAGGCGAGCGTAAAAAGTAAATACGCCGGTTTTTTACCTACGATTTCTGCTTTTGCTTCTATGAATTACAAAGGTGATTCCAATGAAAATAGTTTTTTGAAAAAAGATGAGTTTGATAATTACTCTGCCGCCGGCCTTAAGGTAAGTATCCCGATTTGGGAAGGAGGGATAAAGAAAGCCCAACTGAGCCAGGCCAAAGCAAATAAAGAGATTGCTGTTTTTAGGAAAAGACAAGTAGAAAGAAATCTACTGCTGGAGCTTAAAAAAGCCTACTTAGAATATCAACAGTATAAGGATAATCTTAAGGCAAATATTGAAGCAGTGAGCCTTGCCGAAGAAGCCTTCAAACAAACACAAGAGATGTTTTCTTCAGGCCAGGCCAGTATCACCGACCTGAATATCGCGGAACTTTCTTTGACTAACCAAAGATTGAGTAAGGAATCCACTCTTTACAATATAAATATAACGTTGTCAAAGATTGAGAAATTAATAACCGAAAAATACAAAGATGAAAAACTTTAAGCGAAAAACAATATATTTAATAATCATTATCCTTATCTTATCTTCCGTCCCGTTGCGTATTCATGCGGTTAAGGCAGAACGCGGCAAGAAAATTGTCAGTTTCTATGAGGAGTGGAAGAAGGCGGGAAAGCCGGTTGAGGTCAGGGTGATTAATGCCGAAGATATCCCTGTTTATGCTCAGTTTACGGTTAGGGCCGTGGACGGGCGCCTTGCCCGTGGGTTTGTTACCGGTGAAGTTAAAAATGCGCTTCAGGAAGGATTAGAAATATACGATCCTGAGAACAGATCCGTTGTTTGCGCCCGATTAAAAAGCGTAGGCGCGGAACTGGACATAGGCGCCGGTATGTTCCCGGTAGAGGTAGAGTTTGATAAGCCTCATGATCCGGGCGTTGCGTTTGTGGTTTCTGCTCATACTTCAACGCTACATAATGTATTAGCCCTTCCCAATGAAGTGCTGGATATTATCGGAGATGAATATTTTATTTGGAAAGACGAGAACGGCCTTGCTAAAAAACGCAAAGTGGCTGTCCGATTACGAAACGGTTACGGCGCGGTAATCTCCGAAGGATTGCAATCCGGCGATAAAGTAATATTCAACGGACAGAGTATGCTTGAGGATAATGACCGGTTACTGGTGGTAGGCGACGGAGAAACAGATAAAAAGGAATAAATTCAATGATAGAATTTTTTGTTAAACATAAGATTACCACGGTTATGTTTGTGTTGGTATTCGTGGTTTTGGGGTTTTTCAGCTATTCCAATCTGATGATTGAGAAGGCCCCGAAGGTTGATTTTCCGATTGTAACGGTTTCCGTGACTTATCCCGGGGCGACTCCTTTGGAGGTGGAGACGCTGGTAGTCAAAAAGATAGAAGACGCTATTTCCGAGATCTCCGAGATTAAGAAGATTAAAAGCCAGTCTTACGATAGCTTAGGATACATCTTCGTAGAATTTTTACTTTCCGCAGACGTCAACGTCAAATCTATAGAAGTTAAGGACAAGGTTGAGGCCATCCTCAACGACCTGCCTGATGCAATAGAAAAACCGGTAATAGAGAAATATGACCCTTTAATTGAGCCGGTGTTGGATATGGTTTTAAGCAGTGATTCCGGCGACCTGCGTGAAGTATATGAATACGCGGATAAAACCTTAAAGACCAAATTTTCATCCATACGTGGCGTAGCCAAGGTTGACGTATACGGAGGGAAGAAACGGCAGATAAATGTCCGTTTGGACCCTATGCTTATGAAGCAGCATTATATTAGTATCAACGAAGTGATCACGGCGCTCATCGCCCGCAATAAAAATGTGCCTGCGGGAGATATTGAAAAGGGATACGATGCTCTTAGCGTGCGCTTTACCGGAGAATTTGTAAGCGTAAAAGAGATTGCCGATACCCTTTTAGTTTCATCCGACGGCGGTGAATTTCGCCTGAAGGATATTGCAGCAGTAGAAGACAGCTATAAGAAAATTTCTACTATTGCCCGCTATAACGGCAGGCCGGTGGTCGGCCTTTCCGTCAATAAAGCTTCCGATGGTAACGCCGTATTCATTTCTCATCAAATGCGTAAGAGGTTAGCGGAATTCCAGAAAAGCCTGCCTCAGGGAATGCGCCTGGAAATTGCTACCGACACTACGACTTTTATCGTGAATGAAACATTGGATACCGTACGGAACATATTTATAGGAATTGTTTTAACTATAATTTTATTGTTGCTCTTTCTGGGGCGTTGGGATATGTCGTTTATTTCCGCAATCATTATTCCAACTTCAATTATCTCCACGCTATTTCCTATGTGGATGTCGGGTTTTTCTATTAATATGATGACACTCCTTGCCATTGCTACGGTAATCGGAACGCTTATATCCAATGCTTTAGTAATTTTAGAGAGCGTGATGGTACATTTGAGCCGCCACGACAATCCGGAAAAGGCGGCGATAGACGGGACTAAGGAAGTTTTAATTCCCGTTATTGCTTCTGCCGGCACCAATCTTGTCGTATTCATGCCGATTACTATGATGGGTGGAATGGTTGGACTGATGATGAAAACATTCGGCCTGACAGTGGTTTATGCTACTTGTTTTTCATTGCTCGCCTCATTCTCATTGACTCCGATGTTGTGCGCGGCAATGCTTCAACCTCAAAAAACTAAAAAACCTTCCCGTCCCGGGCTGATCCAGATGATTATCTTTAGAATAAGAATGATCCCGGTTTCCGTGGATAAATTAACGGAATATCTTAAAAAGCAGTATCGGTATATATTTGAGCTTATGTTTCGTTTCCCGCGCTTGACTATTGCTTTTTGTTGTTTGGCGCTGATCGGCTCATTTTTACTTTTCCCTTATGTGGAAAATGATTTTCATCCTAAGTCAGACGAAGATAAGGTTGTTATCAATCTTTCTCTTCCTCAAGGCTCAACCGTCCAACGCACAGAAGAGGCGGTCAAGCATATTGAAGCTTTCTTGGATACGATACCCGAGAAACAAGTTTACTTGTCTAATATCGGAAATAACGGAGTAGAGAACGCCAAGATTACCCTGGACTTGCTTCCTTCAACCGAGCGTAAACGCAGCGATATGCAGATTATTGACGACTTGATCGTTTTTATCTCAAAGATGCCGGATATAGAAGCGTATTGCGTGCGGCAAGGGATAGGTTCGTCGTCTGAAGGCGATGTAGCTATAGACCTTTACGGCACGGATTATACGGTTATGGTT